>JBBQVV010000167.1:0-14196 GCA_038211235.1 Chthonomonadales bacterium
CAAGGCAAGTATATACGCTCGCGCAGGTATTGTTGAATACTGGATTGTTAACCTTTCGGACCGCACCCTGATCGTTCATCGCGATCAGAGGGAGGGTCGGTATCTTAACGTTCGAACTTACGAGGAGAACCAACAGGTAGCTCCTTTAGCGTCACCGGGAGCGTCTGTTGCCGTTTCTCAGCTCCTGCCTGCGCAAATGTCCCATTCGTGACAATAGCGATTTTGTGAATCCGATCAATGGCATAAGATGGGATCTCTGCCCAGTGCTACTTCCACACCCCGGCGGAGTGCGCCGCAACCATGAACTCTTCTCATTCCGGTAACTGGCCAGGCGAATCCGACCTGATGGATGCCGGGATCCGAAACGTCGGAACTGCGGCGAAGGCAATCGAGGATCTCGCTGGCAATGGCGTGACTGACGACGATCTAGAACCACTGATACCTCTGCTCCTAGCCGCGCTCCGCGAGAGCCCCGACCCGGACCGCGCCCTTCAAAGTTTCGCACGGTGGTTCGCCGCCGTGGGCAATCCGTGCTCCCACCTTCAAACGCTCCTGAACCATCCCATCGCGCTGGAGCTGTTCTGCCTCATCACCGGCTGCAGCCAGTACTTTGCCGATCTTCTCGTACGTAATCCCGAGTACTTCGAGATCATCGCGAATCATGGGATCCGCGGCGGCACGAAAACGTTGACGCGGTACCAGCGCGAGGCAGCCGAGCTGGTATCGGCATGCATCCGTCCTGAGTTAAAAAGGGATGCGCTGCGCCGTTGGAAGGCGCGGGAGATGCTCCGTATCGGTGTTCGCGACCTTGCTGGACTGGCCGATATGCCGTCGACCGCGCGGGAGTTTTCCAATCTCGCGGACGCGTGCGTGCAGGAGGCGCTGAGCATCGCCTATGCCACAGTGCCCGCGATTAGAGAGCCGGCAACGGACAAATTTATCCTGTCGGGAGAACCGGAACCCAGTCGTGGCGACCATGTGGAAGTAAGCGGCTCCGCGTTTCCTGGCGGTTTTTCAGTCATTGCCATGGGGAAGCTTGGCGGCCAGGAGCTGAACTATAGCAGTGACATCGATCTGATGTTCGTGCACGCGGACCAGCTTCCCACGGAGCTAGAACTGGAGAATGGCCGCACCATCGACGCTCGCGAGTGGCTCACCAGGCTCGGCGAGGCGCTCATCAAAGGCCTGAGTGAGGAGACGACGAACGGGCACGTTTTCCGGGTCGATATGCGCTTGCGACCGGAGGGTAGGTTTGGCTCGCTGGTCCGATCTTTAGCGAGTTACCGGACGTACTACGAAACCTGGGCAGAAAGCTGGGAGCGACAGGCGCTCGTGAAGGCGAGGCCGATTGCCGGAGACCCTGCGCTGGGCGTATCGTTCATGGAGATCGTGACCCCGTTCGTTTATCGGCAGCAGATCTCGGCGGAATTTGTTGACGACGTTCGCACGAACAAGAGGCGGGTCGGGCAGAAATGCGCGATCGAAGGCGAGGTAGAGACCAACGTTAAGCTGGGGTACGGCGGAATTCGCGACATTGAGTTCATCGTTCAGCTGTTCCAGCTTGAAATGGGCGGTCGCATTGCACAGCTTCGCACTCCGAATACTTTGGCCGGGCTGCGACGCCTTCATCAGATCGGAGCGCTTACCGCGCTAGAGGAGAGCGAACTGGCGGACGACTACCAGTTCTTACGAACACTCGAGCATCGTCTCCAGCTGCTCCACAGTTTTCACACGCAGGTAATGCCTCCGGCGAGCGACGATCGCGAACGTACGTTTCTTGCTCGCCGGATGGGATTTGCAACTCGCGCCGACTTCGAGTCGGCCCTGGCCCGCCGGCGGACCCGCGTGCATACGTATCTCGATCTGCTCTTCTATGAAGATCGATCGGGCCGGGTCGAGCGGGCAGCCGGACCTGAATCCGAATGGGCAGACGTCGTCCGGCTGCTCGACAATCTGGACTCCGAGGCCGCCGTGGAGCACTTAGCTTCCCGACTTAGGGTAGCCGGCTTCCGTGACATCCCGGCGTCACTGCGAGCGCTCACGCTGCCGATGAGCGGCAACGAATTCGGACGAATGCCACCGGACACTCCCGAGGAGTTTAAGAATATCGCTCCGCGTCTTCTCGCGCTTCTGGCAGCCAGCCCTCAGCCGGATCAAGGTCTCGCGGGTCTCGAGGGGCTGGCATTCGCTGTCCCGAACCGTGCGCAGCTCTACGCATCCATGGACGACAGCCCGCAGATGACGGCGCGCCTGGTATCTCTGGCATCCGCGTCGCCACCACTCATGCAGCGACTAATCCAGCGCCTGGAGTGGATGGAGGGCCTGGTCGCGGAAGAAGAGGTGGTGGGGGAGGGCGATCAAGTTCAGATCGGCGCCGGAGGCAACCCTTACGGTTCCGAGCTGGTCGATCGACTGGAGGCAACGAGCGGCCATGAAGAGAAGCTCAAAGCCATTGCGCGTTACTACCTCCGGGAAACCTTGCGGATTGGCGCGCGGGACATCTGGAACCTGGACGAGCCAACCGACACAATGAGATCTCTTACGCGGCTCTCCGAAAAGGTACTGGGCGGACTGCTAGCAGTCTCCACTGAATCCATTCTCGCCTCTGAGACCGACGCGGATTTTGCCAGTAGCGCGCTCCAGCAGGTGGCGGCGCTTGGCCTGGGTAAGTTCGGCGGCGAAGAGCTTGGATATGCGAGTGATTGGGATCTGGTTTTTGTCTATGGAGAGGAGTTTCCCGGTCGAGGTCGGCGCGGATCGGAACGGAGCCGGCTGGCACAGCGACTCGTGGAGGGTGTGATTGGTGCGGTGAAGCTGCTTGCAACGTACGGGGCCGGGATCGAGGTCGATCTGCGGCTGCGGCCATGGGGCAAGAAGGGATCGCTCGTTCTCACGCCCCAGGCCTATTTGGACTACTTCACGGTGTCTGGAGAGACCTGGGAGCGGCAAGCCGCGCTTAAGGCCCGGTTCGTTGCCGGCAGCGCCACTGTCGGCCGACAGATGGAGGAGATATTCCGAACGATTAGTCTCGGCGACGCGGCAGAGCCCCATCAACTCGACCGGATTGTTGCGATGAAGCGACGAATTGAGAAGGAGCGGCTGAAAGCAACGGAACGGCAGACGGATCTAAAGCTGGGCCATGGAGGACTCAGCGATATCGAATGGCTCGTCCAGAAGCTCTCGATGGAACACGCTGAGTCTATTGGATCTATGCACGTTACAAATACCCTGCAGGCGCTTGCGGCGCTCAGTGCGGCGCGGATCCTCCCTGCGGAGGAGGCAAGGGCTCTATCCGAATCCTATTCCCAACTGACGCGAGTACGGAACGGACTCTGGCTGCTAACGGGGCAGAGTCACGATGTGCTAAGCGAGGGGGCGGACCGACGAGCGCTTGCTCTTCGGTTCGGATATCGTGATGAGGATGGAGCGCCTGCCGAGCAGCGTCTCTGGATGGACCTATGCGTCCGAATGAGCGCTACGAGGCGAATCTTCAACCGAGCCTTTAACGGGTCGCAATCTTAACTCTCTCCGCCGGGACTTGCCGGAACCTTCGCCGGTACTGAATCGTCCGGCTGCCGTCCGGCAGTTCGTCGACCTCGCGGATCTGAACGACCGCGCCAGTCTCCAAGTCGACATAGTAGCCCGGCTCGACAATCTCGCCGGAGGTGAATTCGCGCCCCTCAATTAAGGTCGAACCTGACATTGTAATTTATATCCCTTCCACCCTCCGCACATACGCGCCGTTCAGCGAGATCCACAATTAAGCTCGCGGGCGTTCATCTCCATAACGTTCGCCCTCCTACAATATACGTCGCGGCGTTGCGCAACTTCGTCAACTTGTGGCAATATCGGCTTTCTCAAGCATAATTGTGATAGTTCGCCACTATATCTATTGTCGGCAGATCTCGACGGTTACAGAAGGCACAAAAAAGAATCGGTGGGAGCCGACGCTTTTGGCCGCGCCGTTCCGTCGTAGGAGTGTAGTCGTCAATAGGATGACCACTTCCAACAACCAATAGTTGCGACGCCAGTCCTCTATCGGTCCAGGACTCGGCAATGATAAACGCGGAGCAGTCAACGATTCGGCATGGGGGAACAGCAATGACAGCAATGGTGGACTCACGAACCAGCATGAAGGCGATCTGCGCTCGCAAGGCGCTCTTTGACGCCGTACAGACGGTGGGACACGCCGTTTCCGGGCGCAATCCACTTCCCATACTCAGTCACATCTTGATCCAAGCAGACCATTCAGGGCTGCGACTGATGGCAACCGACCTCGAACTCGGCATCGCGTGTCGCGTCGTCGATCTGACAGGCACGGCAGATGAGGGCGGCGATAGCAGCTCGCTCCGTCCATCGACGCAGGTTCTCGAGCAGGGCGCGCTCACCACGCCGGCACGCGTGTTGACGGAAGTTCTCGCAAACCTACCCGACAAGGATGATGTCGCGATTTCCGTCGATCGAAGTCATACCGTAAGGATTCACTGCGAGTACTCACGGTCCGATTTTAAGATACTTGGGTTGCCCGCGGAGGACTATCCGAAGCTGCCTGAGGTCGTTGATACCGCCGGCTTTTCCGTTCCGCAGGTGCGGCTTCGAGAGTTGATTCGTCAGACGCTCTTTGCCGTCTCGACGGACGAGGCGCGCTCACAACTTACCGGCGTGCTCGTAGTATACGAGGAGAACACGGTCAAGTTCGTGGCAACCGATACGCACCGTCTCGCCGTGAGGGAGACTCGTGTAACCGATGGACGCGGGGGACTCCAGAAGGCAATCGTCCCTTCTCGCGCAATGAACGAGTTGGCCAGACTCCTGACCGACGCGGAGGGTGATGTCCAGGTCACGCTGTCGAACAATCAGATCCAGTTCGTCCTGCCGGGAGAGGCGGAGATCCAGATCGTCTCGCGCCTGATCGAGGGCCAGTTCCCGAACTATCAGCGAGTTATACCGGCCGAGTTTCAGAAGCGCTTGGTCATCGACGTGGGGTCACTGTTGCGAGCCGTACGACGCGCTTCGATCGTTGCGCGCGAGAACGCCCATAGGATCGTGTTTCGGTCCGACGACGATAAGATCATCCTCACCGCCGAGAGCCAGATGGTCGGGAACGTCCGCGAGGAGGTCGAAGTGGTTAGAGATGGGGACGATATCGAGATCGCGTTCAATGCGAAGTACCTTCTCGATGTGCTAAACGTCCTCGACTCGGAGACTCTTGCTCTGGAGCTTTCCGAACCGCTGAAGCCCGGCGTTATTCGGCCAGTCTCAATGCTAAATGCGGAGGATCGCGGTACCGCCGGCGACGACGATAGCTACCTCTGCGTCCTCATGCCGATGCAGATCGTCTGATGCGGCTGAGGGGCGGTTGCGGTAACGCAACCGCCCCTCAGATCGCCTTAATCTTGTTGACCTCGTTCTGTATCTTAACGAGGTTGGCATAGACTCCATCCAGCTCCATCAGCTCGTCGTGCGTCCCGCATTCGGCCATCTTTCCATCCTTCATGACCACGAGCCTGCTTGCGTTGCGGAGCGTGCTCAGGCGATGGGCAATGGCGAAAGTGGTGCGATTTTGGATCAGCCGCGCGATTGCCTCCTGAATCTGCTTCTCGGTCTCTGTGTCGACGCTTGCCGTTGCCTCGTCAAGGATCAGAACTTTTGGATCATGAAGGATTGCCCGCGCAATTGATATTCGCTGCCGTTCGCCGCCCGAGAGCCTCTGACCGCGCTCGCCGACCTGCGTATCGTATCCGTCGGGGAATTTCATGATGAAGTTGTGGCAGTTCGCGGCCTTCGCCGCCCGCATGATCTCCTCGACGGTCGCCTCCGGCTTGGCATAGGCGATGTTGTCACGGATGGTGCCCGGAAACAGAAACGGCTCCTGGAGTACGATCCCAAATTGGCCACGAAAATCGGCCTGGTTGATCTGCCGGATGTCGATACCGTCGATCGAGATTGTACCTTCCGTCACGTCGTAGAAGCGCGATAGGAGATTGATAATGGTCGACTTACCGGCGCCGCTGTGCCCTACAAGCCCAATCATCTCTCCGGGTTCCACCTTAAGTGAGAAGTTTTCCAACACCCGCTTGGCATTGTCGTATGTGAACGAGACGTCCTCGAACTTCACGGCGCCCTTCATCTCGGGCATCGGTACCGCGTTGTTCGCCTCCTGGATGTCGGGCTCGGTGTCCAGGATCTCAAATACGCGCTCTGCAGCGGTCAGAGATCGTGTGGTCCAGTCCAGCACCCGGCTGAAGTTCTGAAATGGCAGGTAGAACTGCATCAGGTACCCGGAAAACATCGTCAGCGTTCCTATGGACATCACGCCATGGAGCACTTCGTTGCCTCCGTAGATCCAGATGATATAGGAGCCCGCGCCCATGAGGAGGCTAAGGATCGGCCAGTAGGTCGCCCACATGGAGTTCGCTGCAAAACTCGCCTCGAACACCTGCTGATTTCGAGTACCGAAACGGCCGCTCTCTCGAGCCTCCTGATTGAAGGCCTTTACGACCCGCATTCCGTTCAGCGAACTATTGAGGGAGGCGTACATCTTCGAGATACGGTGCCAAACATGGTGCCAACGCTTACGGGCGCGAGGCATGAACCAGGCGTTCAGCATGTAGATGAAGGGCCCTGGAGCGAGCATCAGCAGAGCAAGCGACCAGTTCAGGCGAAACAGGACCACGCCAATACTTACCAGTCCGACTGAATTGGAGACAAGCCACGGAAGACCCTCCGCGAGGAAGTCCCAGATCTGCTCGCTGTCGTTCGTAATGCGAGACATCACCGTTCCGGTGCTGCGCTTGTCGTAGTAGCCGAGCGATAACTGATTGAATTTGTTGTATAGCGTGACGCGAATGTCCATCGACACGCGGGCGCCTAGAAACGATTGTACGCGCCTCGATGCGTAGGTTAGGGCGGCGGTCAATAGCGCTGCGCCGAACAGGAGGCCAATGTATCGAACGATGGGAAGAAGATCGTGATGGTTCTGTCGCGTCTGCGTATTGATCTCGTCAACCATACGTCCGGCAACGTATGGAGGCAGTAACCCTAATGCGGTGCTACCAAGAATGATAAATACGCTAAAGAGCGCGACTCTCTTGTACGGTTTGAGAAACCGAAACAGTCGCAGCATGACGGCGCGCTTATTGACGCAACCCGGGCAAACCTCGGTATCTTCTGGAAGTCGGCGTTTGCACTTCGGACAGTGCTTTCGCTTTGTGTCTGCCTTTTCGGGCTTGAGCGCCTCCCCTTTTGAAAGCGCCGTGATCTGCCTGGTTATTGTATTGGCTTCGCTGACCGTCGCCTGAGAGAAGCGTACCAGCGAGATCGTTTCGTCGTCTGTGCGAACCTCGATATGGCCGTTTCCAACTTTAATCTCGGCCGTCGCCTCCCGGATCGTGTTGATCGGCAGGTTATATACCACTTGCGCCTTCTCGCCGCCGTTTGGCGTGAACACATAGACGCTTCGGTTATCGACGACGAGCCACTCTTCACCGAACGCACCGCTCGCGTTGATGTCGGTGGCGAAGACCAGAGGTCGTTCGAGGGGCCGAAACTCCGTGGAGTCGTCCCCAGCGCCATTGCTCCCATTGCCGTTGTGTGAAATGGCGCACTTTTCTGCGTGATCGCCGCCGCCATGTCCTGAATTCTCGATATCAGGAGTGTTGGCCACGACAGGCGGTGGGGATTGCGACACTTGAGAGGTCGGACGGGCGCTGTCGCTCGAAGCAATATCGGCTTCGGATGTGTCGGCAATGGCGCAGGCAGTGCTTTCATACTGTTCTTGCAGTTCCCGGAGTGTTGTGGCAACCGATTCCGGAAGTGATTCGAGAAGCGCCATGAACCTGCCTTTCGATCGATAGGCGGCGGCATGCCCCGCAGAAAGCAGCTCTCCTCGCGGGATGAAATGCCGGGCGGTCCGTGCTGCACCACTGGTGCGGCATACAACCACACAAGTATACCTTACGACGGAAGAGGGCCTAACGGGCGTTCAGTCGGTCCGGCACTATCGCGGCAGGTTATCGGGGCCGACGGTGAAACAGCTCGGTGCCATGGCGCGGCCGGTGGGGCCAGGTTGATACGGCCCGCCGATAGATCGCGGAGCCGTGAACCGTTAGGAGAGGATCCTGATCGAACTCAACCGATTGGCTAGATTCGCGCGACGACGCCTTCAGAAAGTAGACCGCCTTGCCGATGTGAATCGTCAGCACGCGGCCGGAACCTGACTGATACGAGCCGCTCCACAATACTCTGAATCCGGTATCATCGGCGCTTCGCACGACACGGTCGACGGACTCATCCGGAAAGGGGAGCTTCAGGGGAGATCCTTCGCTGGACTGAACCATCGTTTCACCGCGGATCGCTCCATTGCGGAATGCGACGCGCTGCCACTCGATGCCGGACAGGTCACCGGATCCAGGCGGATCGCCCTTAACCGACGACAGCTCCCATGTGCCGTCGAGACCGGGTTCATCCTGGGACACGCGCGAGGGGCCGCGTACAAACAGAAATCCGCCGGCCACCATGGAGGATAGGAGGGCAAGACCAACGCAGAGACGCAGGCAGCCGCGCATCGGGACGGCCCGCGCAGGACCGGATGACGCGCGAGTGCCCTGCGAATGACGAACGAGCGTGTTCATTCCGGTGATGTACCTCCGATAAGGCGCTAATAGTTTACTTATCGGTATCCTTCAACCGGTTTTGCATCAATCCCGAGGGGCAAGATCACTTACCGAAGAGGCATCTGACAGACTCGTACAGTTCAGTCGGAACCGTTCGAAGCGTGCCCACCGCCTTTTCGATCTCCGTTGTCACGATCTCCGTTCCGCGAACGGCTACCATCTTTCCGAAATCTCGTTCGTAGACGCATTGGGCGGCGCGAATTCCGAGTCGTGAGGCCAACACTCGATCGAAAGCGCTCGGCGCTCCACCGCGCTGTATATGTCCCGTCACGGCGGATCGAGTTTCAAACCCCGTGCGCTTCTCGATCGCGTCCGCGATGGTTTCACCGACGCGACGCTCCCCGAGAAGGACGTGACCGAACGCATCCAACTGTTTTTCCGTGTCCGAAACGTCTGGAAGTTCGGCGCCCTCGGATGCAACAACAATGGCATAGCCCTTCCGCGCGTACGCCGTCGCGATGCTCCTGCACATGGCATCGTAATCCGTAGGCACTTCCGGCAATAGTATCCAGTCCGCACCGCCCGCTATACCCGTATGGAGCGCCACCCATCCGGCATGTCGTCCCATCACCTCGAGGACGATCACGCGGCTGTGAGATCGGGCTGTATCGCGAAGGCGGTCCACGGCATCTACATTCACACCGACGGCGGAGTCGAACCCAAAGGTATAGTCCGTCTCGCTTAAATCGTTGTCCATCGTCTTGGGGATTCCCACGGTTGGAATCCGCTCCTTCCACAGTTTGGCCGCGACTCCAAGAGTGTCCTCACCGCCAAGAGCGACGATGGCATCGAACCCAAACTTGCAGATGTTCGACTTTACCGCCGCCAACTGGTCCGCGTCCTTGAAGGGGTTTGTGCGAGAGGAGCGAAGTGTGGTGCCACCCTGGTAGATCAGCTCTTCGACACGTGCGACATCGAGTGGTTTCTCCTCCACGATACCGTCTACGAGTCCCTTCCAACCCTCTCGCACGCCATATATGTCGAAGCCGTAGTCAAGGCCCTTCATAACGAATCCGCGAATAGTCGGATTAAGCCCCGGGCAGTCTCCTCCGCCGGTTAACACTCCTACTTTCATTTCTCGTCCTCCCGTCCGGGTCACAACCCATGCGAACGGAGCCGGTTCGCTCTCGTTCAATCATTACTCAGTCTACCTCACTCGACCATCAAATCTCGCTAGCACGCGTTACGCGGCCGACCCGTGCAATCCATGCATGCGCTGCCGAGTTATGCTACAGCAGCCAACGTGAAACGCGCCCTGCAGATTTGCTGCCGGGCGCGAACATCGGATGTAGATATTCAATAAGCGATCGCGGTCAGACGTGAATGCGCTCTACACGCTCCGCGGCCCATATCTCGCCCATTAGCACGTTGGCTAGACGCGGCAGCCGGACTAGATCCGTGCGACGCAGGAAAGCGCCGACCGGCGTTTCGCGGTAAGTCTTCCAGCATTCGGTCCGGAACTCGTAGAGATATACGACACAGCCGCTCTTGCGGCGATAAGCCTTGGTAACGAAGGCGGGCCCGGAGGATGTCAGAAGCACCAGCATGGCCGCCGCGAGCAGCGCAGGAAGGTAGACTGCAAGGACAACGAGCGCCAAGAATCGAGACATCAGGACAACGAGCTCGCTGATTGTCTTCGCGGCAACCTTCACGGATCGGGCAGCGGACGTCTTGTCTTCTGAGAATCCGGACATTCAGAACCTCCTGGGTTTATGACACTAATGGAAGAATCAGATCGATCGTGTTCGCACGCGTAGGAATGCGGCCATTAGCCAGTATCGGTTTTGCGCTGCAAATAAATCAGGAGATTCGGGAACTACCCATTGAGGACAGTGTTCACCGCGGGCGCCTCCGTCCGGGGAGGCGATCATCTCGAGGATTCACGCACCAGGGCCAGTTAGAGTTGAAAACGAGCCGGCGCACGCTCGCGTTCGGGCACGAAGTGCGTACTCCGGCGAGGCGCCAATGGGAAGCAGCTCACTTTCAATTATAGCAGCTATGCGGCCGGGGAGCAAGCCAGATTCACGTTCAGCGCATGCGGTCTACAGCACGTCATTTTGGAAGAACTCGATAAGCTCGCCATCGGGTCCTCGCACAAATGCTATGCGGAATGTCTGTCGCGGGTCATCCGCGTGCGCCGGAACAACGGATTTCGGTTCGGTTGTCACGATAGCCCCTGCCTGGCGGGCACGTTCCAGCGCGGCGTCCGTATCGCCGGTACGCAACGCAAAGTGGAGCAGCACCTCCTCCGGCGCTGAACTACCCGGTGGGCGCGTGCCGCCCGCGAATAGCTCAAGATAGTTGCCGTCGCCGGTGTCCAATAGAGCCGCTCGGCTGTCTTTATCCCCCTTCTCGCGCGCATCTTCGCCCCAACCGTATCGGCGCACGAATCCCAGTCCATCCGTGTAGAAGCGCAATGAGGCATCAAAATCGTTGGCCCGGATCGCGATATGGTGGAATCCGCCCCCGGCAATTGCTTTGTTACTCCCGAGGTTTCTCACGTCTGTTGCTCTATCGTCCGGCATGGTTGCGCTCCTCTATGTGTCGAATCCGAATGTCGAGCGGGTTGGCCTGAACCGACCAATCGGTCAAACGTCCTTGCCTTTTACGTGCTGCCAGCTCGCTCTACCACTCGGGCGCGGCGACGTCTTCGACAACGAATTGGACGCTGCGCTTCCCGTTGAACTCATTAATGTCTGGTTGGAAACAGAAGTCCAGAGCCGTTCCCGACTGCATGCCCTGCGCCAGATCGCCTCTGTAGAACCATGGCGCGTCCACCGTTCCCCAGCGGTTTACGCCATCGATTCCCAGTTTAAACTTGAGGTGTTCCTTCTCCTTTCCCATTGTGAGTATCTCGCGAATCGAGACGCTGCGGCTTACGAATAACGGGCTGGGATTGCCATGCCCGAACGGTTCGAGTCGCCGCAGCCGTTCGAGGCACTCCATCGTAAGGCGCGCAGGATCGATCTCCATTGCGGGCTCGAGCGTTGCGACGCAGTCCTCATCTGAAAGCGCCGCGGTTGCAATGCGGTTCATCTGGATCGTGAACTCACCAACACGATCGCTGGAGATCGAAAGGCCCGCGGCGTGGGCATGGCCTCCATACTCGACGAGCAGGCCGCCGCACGCATCCATCGCCTCGAAGATGTTAAACGCGGGAATGCTTCGCGCCGAGCCCTTTCCCATGCCATCACTGCCCAACGCAATTACCACGCACGGACGATGAAACTGCTGTGCAATCTTGCTCGCGATAAGGCCGACGATTCCCGATGACCAGTCCTCACCCGCGACGACCAGGCAGCGCGCCTCCGCCACGTCCTGTTGAGAGATCAGCGCCAGCGCTTCCGCCAGGATTCGCTTCTGCTCGTCCTTCCGCTCCGCATTGAGGTCATTCAATCTACGTGCTAGCGATGCCGCCTCTTCGGCATCGCGCGTCAGGAGGATATCGAGCGCGTAGTGAGCCTCATCAATTCTGCCTGCGGCGTTCAGGCGAGGTCCTATCCCGAAACCCACGTCCGCAACCGTGAGCGCGCGGTCTGAAAGGCCGGCCGCAACGAGGAGGGCACGAAGTCCGACCTTCTTACTGGTCCGCAGTGCCTCAAGGCCGTATCGCACGATGACGCGGTTTTCATCGAGGAGCGGCATCACATCTGTTATGGTTCCGATCGCCGCCAGGTCGAGAAAGCCCCGTTGAAAGTCTGCTCGGTTGAGGCCCAGGCGGATTGTCAACGCTTCGCAGAGTTTGAACGCGACACCGACTCCGGCGAGGTTTGCAAATGGATAGCGCGAATCCCTTCGATGTGGGTTGACCACGGCGACGGCGTTGGGCAGGCTTCCGTCGGCATTCGGCGTATGGTGGTCCGTTACGATGACGTCGATGCCCCAGGCGCGCGCCTGGTCAACTTCGTCGCAGCGTTGTATTCCGCAGTCCGTCGTAACGATAAGCCGTACGCCGCGTTCTCGAGCCTCCTCGACGAAGCGCATTCGCATATCGTATCCATCGCGGCGACGATGGGGGACGAAGACATCAACTTCGGCGCCAAGTGCCCGAAGGCATCTTGTCCACAACGCCGCGGACGTTACTCCGTCGCCGTCGTAGTCGCCGTGGATCATGATTTTTTCGCTGCCTGCCAGCGCTAGCTTTAGTCGCTCACAGGCTTTGTTGGCGTCCGGCAGGAGGAACGGGTCGTGTAGCTGGTCGAGTTTCGGATTCAGGAACCTATTCGCCGTTTCAGGGGTTGTCAGACCACGCTGCACCAACAACCGGGCCAGGATGCGATCGATCCCAAGCTCACGTTGAAGGATCTCTTCGGTCACGAGATCTGCCGCGAGAACCTTCCACCTTTTCGACTGGTGCGATCGTCTCATTCTCGGTTTTCGGCCTGCCTCAAGATGCTGACAATCTGTTCCGCGGCTCGTCCCTCGCCATATGGATTCGTGGCACGCGCCATATTGGCGTGCAGCGCCGGGTCGGTCAGCAGGCGAGAAGCTTCCTCGATGATGCGCTCCGTGTCGGTACCAATCAGCTTCGCCGTTCCCGCGTCCACCCCCTCTGGGCGTTCCGTTGTTTGCCGCAGCACCAGCACCGGAACCCCAAGCGTGGGCGCCTCCTCCTGAACCCCGCCACTGTCGGTCAGAATGAGCGATGCCCTCTGCATCAACTTTACGAACGGAACGTAGTCGGGAGGCTCGACGAGGTGCACGTTAGCCACCGAGCTGAGCGCCTCGCGAAGCGGCTCCCTTACGACCGGATTGCGATGCAGCGCGACGACGATCTCGCAATCGGGCATGGCGCCGGCCAGGTGGGAGAGTGCCGCGGCGATGTCCTCCATCGGCTTGCCCCAGTTCTCGCGACGATGCGCGGTCACGAGGATCAGCCTCCGCGGACCATCGACGATTGCCGACAGGACCGGGTCGATGAATCGATACGTTGTTGCAGCGACCGACCGCAGAGCATCAATACTAGTGTTGCCGGTCACGAAGATTCGGTCGCTATCGAATCCCTCCGCCAGCAGGTTCTGTCTCGCCCAAGCGGTCGGTGCGAAATGCCATCTTGCAAGCTCGCTGGCCAGCCGCCTGTTCATCTCTTCCGGGAACGGGTCGTACACACTCCCTGTTCGCAAACCAGCCTCGACATGGCCGAACTGAATCTTGTGGTAAAAGGCCGCAAGACCGGCTACGAATGTAGTCGTCGTGTCTCCCTGCGCAAGGCATATGTCGGCGGGGTGGTCCAGCAGCCACGCGTCTAGCCCGGCGAGAGCCCTGGTCGTAATCTCCGTAAGTGTCTGGCCGTGCTGCATTATTGCCAGGTCGTGATCGGGGCGTAAGTCAAATACACGGAGAACCTGATCCAACTGTTCGCGGTGCTGCCCCGTAACGACGACCTGAACACGGAACTGATCGGGGAACCGTCGCAGTTCCCTGACAACGGGCGCCATCTTTACGGCGTCCGGCCGCGTGCCGAACACGCAAACTACCGTTGAGATGGACATCGACTGGTTCACGTCTCGTTTCTAGAGCT
>JBBQVV010000168.1:0-14024 GCA_038211235.1 Chthonomonadales bacterium
GCGCGACCAGTCGGAGTATATCCGCGCCGCGGCCGACGCCGTCAAGGAGCACCTGATCCTCGGAAGCGTCCTGGCCGCGCTGGTGGTTCTGCTCTTCCTGTGGAACTACCGCACCACGATCATCTCAGCTATCGCCATCCCCGCCTCCATCATCAGCACGTTCGGTCTCATGGCCGCGATGAACTTTACGCTGAACGGTCTCACCCTGTTGGCACTCACGCTCTCGGTCGGAATCGTGATCGACGACGCGATCGTCGTTCTCGAGAACATCTACCGCTACATAGAAGAGAAGCGGATGGACCCGTTCAAGGCGGCCGTGGAGGCGACGCGAGAGATCGGCCCGGCGGTAATGGCTACCACTCTGTCGCTGATCGCAGTCTTCCTGCCTGTCGCCTTCATGCAGGGCATCGTCGGACGGTTCCTCAACTCGTTCGGAATAACGATGGCCTTCGCGATCCTTGTTTCGCTCCTGGTGTCGTTCACGGTCACTCCCATGCTCGTCGCCCGCTGGATCAAGAAGCCGAAGTCGGACGTGGGCCAGGCGGAGCACGAGAACCTTCCGGTCAGCGTGGAGCGCAGCGAGCCCGCGGCGGAGACGCGCTCGGCCCGCGCCGTGCCAGTCCAACCCGCGGGCAGAGACGGCGCATCGAAGGAGAACCCGATCTTCAAGGCGCTCGACACGGTGTACACCGTGCTGCTAAAATTCGCGATGCGGCGTCGCTGGGTCATCGTTACCGCGTCGATCCTTACTTTCCTGTCCCTGGTTCCGCTGGTCGGCATTGTACCCAAGAGCTTCCTGCCGGATGACGATGAGTCGCAGTTCCAGGTGTCGGCACGCGCTCCGGAAGGAACGAGCATTTCCGCAACACAGAAGATTGCCGAATCGATCGCCGCCGATGTTCGCAGCCTGCCCGGCGTGCGATATACCGTCGCCACCATCGGAAACAACACGCAGCAGACAAACAACCTCGCCGGCATCTTCGTTAAGCTTAAACCGGTGAATGAGCGTCCCGGCTTGACGCAGCAGGACGTGATGGTGAAGGCCCGAAAGACCGTTGCAGCCAAGTACAGCACGCTGCGCACCAGCGTTGGACAGGTCCCGGCGTTCTCGACCGGCGCCCCGGCCTATCAGGTGATCTACTACATTGCCGGGCCGGATCTGGCAAAGCTCACGGAGTACTCTCAGAAGGCACTCTCTCAGATGCGCCGCATTCCGGGCGCCGCCGACGTCGACTCGTCTCTCGTAGTGGGCAAACCGGAGCTCGGCGTGAATATCGACCGGAAGCGAGCCGCCGACCTGGGCGTCTCCGTGGTGGACATCGCAAACGCTCTCCGCATACTGGTCGGCGGCCAGAAAGTCACCGACTATTATGAGAACGGCGAGCAGTACGAGGTGCATCTGCGCGCGGACCTGCCGTTTCGCAGCGACCGGAGCGTCATCAGTCGCATGACAGTGCCGTCGTCCACAGTCGGCAGCGTGACGCTCGACCAGATCGTATCGTTCAGCAACGGAACGGGTCCCGCCCAGATAACTCGACAGGACCGAAGGCGCAACGTCCTGCTCCAGTGCAACGTGCTGCCGGGTTACGGCCAGCAGGAGGTAGCCTCGCAGGTCGGCAAGATCATTCAGGACCTGCACATGCCGCCGGGGTATCAGAGCGGCGCCACCGGCAACTCCCGCGAGCTGGGAAAGGCCTTTATCGCGTTCGTCATGGCGTTTCTGCTCGCGTTCGTCTTCATGTACCTGATCCTTGCGGCGCAGTTCGAGTCCTGGGTTCACCCGGCGACCATTCTCATCGCGCTTCCTCTGACGCTGCCATTCGCCCTGATGGCTCTCGCGATCTTCCACCAGTCGCTCAACATTTTCTCCGTGCTGGGTATTCTGGTGCTGTTCGGAGTCGTGAAGAAGAACGGCATTCTGCAGGTAGACCACACGAATCAGCTGCGGGCGCGCGGCATGAATCGGCACGATGCCATTATCGCCGCGAACCGGGATCGACTCAGGCCTATCCTGATGACCACGTTCGCTTTCGTCGCGGGCATGGTTCCGCTCGTGATCAGCAGCGGTACGGGCGCCGCGACGAACCGGACCATCGGGTTTGCGGTCATCGGAGGCCAGACGCTCTCACTGCTGCTGACACTTCTCGCGACACCGGTCTTCTACTCGATCTTTGACGATATCACCGTCGGACTGGGCCGCGCGCGGGGCGCGATCCGCAACCGCTTTACGCGCACCGGAAAGGACGCGGGCCGAACGCCGGAATCGCCCGTGCGGGAGGACTCGGCATAATGGGTCATGCCAGGATTCCCCGCGGGAGATGCACTTGGCAACTCCATACGACGTAACAACGAAGTCATTACTTCAGGCTCATCCTTTGGACTGGCTGGGATTCCTCGGGATTAAGGCGGATTCTGTCGAGATCGTCGATGCCGACCTCTCTACGATCGTCGCCGAAGCTGACAAAGCGTTGCTGTTGGAGCTTCCGGGGCGGGAGATACTTAACATTGAGTTCCAGTCCGGGTTCAAACCCGATATGGTGGAACGATTTCTGGAGTACAGTGTGCTGTTGCGCCGACGTTATCGGCTACCGGTCCGTACGATAGTCATGCTGATGCGGCCTCAGGCCGATCGAGACTCGCTTACAGGTGTCCTGGAATTGACGGATTCCGAAGACTGCACATAACTAACCTCTCGGTACCGGGTGGTGCGCGTCTGGAAGATTCCAGTTGAAACCCTACTTGCAGGCAGGTTAGGTACGTTGCCTATGGCGCCACTGGCGGACATGGGCGCCTTATCGATCGATCGTGTGATCCGCCGCATCGACGATGGAATCCGCGCGGAGACGGACGGTGCGGAAGCAGATATCTTCTGGACGTCTACATTCCTATTGCTGGGACTGCGATATCCTTTGGATGTCGTCAAGAGTCTAATGAAGGAGATTCGAGGCATGAGAGAGTCGGTAACCTATCAGGCCATCCTTGATGAGGGTCGAGAAGAAGGCGAAATGCAGGGCGCCGTCAATGAGGCCCGAGAACTCCTTGTGCGCATTGGAACCAGGCGTTTCGGTTCACCAGGCAGCCGGGTAATCGACCTCATTCGTGGCATCACCGAGCGCGAGACATTGGAGCAACTCGTCGAGCGAGTGCTCGTCGTAATGAGTTGGCAGGAACTGCTAGCGAACTTCGTCGACGTTTCAACTTGATTGAGAAACCCGCGAGATTTGGTTGATTGCCTGCACCAGGCCTTAATTTGGTCGCGAGGAGACCTCGGGCGTGCGAAGCCCGTTGCGCTCCTGTGTGTGCTGGCGCTGCTCGCCGGGTGCGGACCGCATGCGCCTGCCGCGGCGCCTCCTCCCCCGGTAGCGCCTCCGGTGACGTTTACCGACGTTACCGCCAGGGCCGGGATCCGGTTCACGCACTTCAACGGCGCTTTGGGAAAGAAGTGGCTCCCCGAGACGATGGGAGCGGGCTGCGCGTTTATCGACTACGACAACGACGGCTGGCAGGACATCCTGTTCGTCAACGGCAATGGCGCCCTTGGCAGGGACGAGGGCGAGGCCGCGCCCCTTCGGAGAGGCTCCGCTCCCAGTCTACACCTCTATCGCAACAACCATAACGGGACGTTTACCGACGTCAGCGCGAAGGTCGGTCTCGACGTATCGCTATACGGTATGGGCGTCGCGGTAGGAGACTTCGACAACGACGGATGGGACGACCTGTTCATATCGTGCGTTGGGAGGAGTCGGCTTTTCCACAACGTCTCTGATGGAAGCGCGGGCAGACGGTTTGTCGACATAACACGGACCTCCGGCATCGTCGACCGGGGGTTTGCCACCTCGTGCGCCTGGCTCGATTACGATCGCGACGGCCTGCTCGATCTCTTCGTTTGCCACTACGTGGTATGGTCACCGGCTCTCGATAGCTACTTTAGCGTGGATGGGACGCACAAGTCGTACGCGCGTCCGCAGTCGTACACAGCCGAATCCTGCCGGCTCTATCACAACATCGGCGGGGGTCGATTCGTCGACGTCACGCAGAAGGCGGGCATCCAGAACAGCCGCAGCAAGGCGCTCGGCGTCGCGGTCAGCGACTATGACGGCGACGGATGGCCCGACATCTTCGTCGCGAACGATACAGAGCCGAACCTCCTGTACCACAATCAGGGCGATGGCACGTTCAAGGAGGTGGGGCTCGTCTCCGGGCTGGCGCTATCGGAACAGGGAACATCGAGGGCAGGCATGGGTATCGATACCGCGGACGTGCGGCACAGCGGCGCCTTCGACGTGCTGATTACCAACTTTTCCGGCGAGCAGCTTACTCTCTACCGGCGCGATGCATCCGGGGTCTTCCTCGACGTCGCCGCGAAGTCCGGGGTGGGCATCGCGACTCAGACCTACCTCGGCTTCGGTGCGTTCTTCCTCGACTATGATCTCGACGGCTGGCCGGACCTGTTCATCAACAACGGGCATATCGACGACGACATCGGAACTCGAGATGCCGGCGTCACCTATGCGGAGCCTGCGCTGCTGTTCCGTAACATCGGTGGGGGCCAGTTCTCGGATGTCAGCGCTCACGCAGGTTCGGCCCTGTCCGTCCGGCGCGTCGGGCGCGGCGCCGCATGGGGCGATTTCGACAACGACGGCAGCCCCGACCTGCTGCTTATGACAAACAACGGGCCCGCCGGCCTCTTGCACAATGAGGGCCGATCCGCTAACGGCTGGATTCGCCTGAGACTGATCGGAACGACGAGCAACCGCGACGCCTACGGCGCGCGCGTGCAGGTGAAGGTTGGCGGCGAGACACAGACACAGGAGGTGCGCAGCGGCTCTTCATATCTCTCCGCGAGCGACCGCCGGCTGCTGTTCGGCCTTGGCGGCGCGGGACAAGCCGATGGAGTGGAGATACACTGGCCGGATGGAAAAGTGGAGACGCTCGGCGCGGTCGCACGCATGGCGAAGGGCGAAACCCTGACCGTGACCGAGGCGCGATAGCGTGACGACGGCAAGATGGCCGGAGTCGTTTGCGACGCTCACTACGCGCCACATCGTCGCCTCCAGCCAGGCTAGCGACGTGCGCGACTGCATTGATACGCCTCGCCCGGCAGAACACGCGACGGCGGGACGGGCGATTGAACGGCTGCTGCGCCGGGACGGCTCGCCGGCGGGCGCCGCCGATGAGTTTTTGTGGCTTCGCGACGCGCTCGGAAGACCGTTCATCGAATGGACAGGCGCGCTGGCGAACTGGGCCGAACTGAACGGGATGCTGAGCCGGCACCTGCATGTGTCGAATACGCACGATGGCGGGGCGCACATCGTGATCGCGGCTTACGATACGGAGTTGGTCGGTATCGGCATCGATGCCGTGTGGCTGCCGAGACTCCGCCGACCCGGCAAAGATCGCCTTCATCTGCTAAGATTCGCCAGCCGATTCATGTGCCCGGAGGAGTGGGCTGCATTCCAGGCAGGGCAGGACACGCCTTGGTCGGTCTCACCTTCGATCGATCCCGATGAGTCCCTGCGATTGCGCGTTGCCGCTCACTTTTCGCTGATGGAGGCGGCTTCAAAGGCATGCGGCACCGGGCTCAAGATGGGAGTCGGCATGGGAAGGGAGACCTCGCTTCCGAAACAGTCGGTTGGGGTCCTACGGCTGTCGCCGACCGTCGAGCTGCTATTTGGACCTGAGGCAGTGGAACGACTCCGGCAGCTCGGCATGGCGCGATACGAGGCGTGCGTGTACGCGGACGCGGAATTCCTGGTGAGCGCGGTGGCGCTTTACCGGTCTCACCCGCGAAATGCCGAAAACGAGGCAGGAGGGATGCCGGAGAAAACGTAATCATAGCGCAGAGAACCGACGGATACCGCGGGGTTTCCGACCGATAAGCACAACGTCGTAGGGCCGGGGCTTCGTTTACCCGTATGGGTCCCTTGCCGATGCCCTGCCGAGCGAACAGCCAGTTACGTAGGGCAGGGGCTTGACCCTTGCCGATACCGTGATAAGCGATAAGGAGGATGGTGCCGAAGATGGCTGAAACGAAACAGAAATTGCGGGTGGGACTGATCGGATGCGGCGGCATCTCCGGGGCGCATCTGCCCCACCTCTCGAAGTCCGAGGACGTCGAGCTCGTAGGCTTCTGCGACATCATCGTGGAGCGCGCAGAGAAGCATGTGGCCAAGTATGGCGGTAAGGCATATGACCACGCGGAGAAGATGCTGGCCGACGCCAACCTGGATGCGGCCTACGTGCTGATACCCACCTATGCCCATGGCGATCCCGAGCGCGCATGCCTGGCGGCGAAAGTGCCCTTCCTGGTGGAGAAGCCGCTCGGCCTCAACCCGGACGATCTCCGCAACCTTAGCAAAGAGGTCGCGAGTTCAGGGCTCATCACGGTTGCGGGATTCATGAACCGTTACCGGAAATCGGTCAGCCGAGCGCGCGAGATCCTGCAGGAAGATCCTGCGATTCTTCTAGACGGCGCCTGGATCAGCGGCCCGCCGGTGGACAAAGACGGCGACTACTTTTCCCGCAATCCGATCGGCCAGTGGTGGCCGGTGAAGGAGAAGAGCGGAGGCCAGTTTGTCGAGCAGGTCATCCACACGGTCGATCTGACACGCTACCTGGCGGGCGAGGTCGAAGAGGTGTTCGCGTTCGCCGCGAACGGTTTCAATAAGAAGAATCCGATTCTGGTGTCGAACTACACCAATGACGACGCCATGGTGGTCTCGTTCAAGTTTGCGAACGGCGCAATCGGCAACATCATGGCGAGCTGTTCGACCGCCAGGGGCGGAGGCGTGTTCCTAAACGTTTGGTCGGCCAATCACTGCACCAAGTTCACCGATTGGGCCCACCATGCGCACATCACCAAATCCGACGATCCCGGCCACGAATATATCATCAAGGGCGATATCGACGATATCTTCCCGACGGAAGACCGGGTGTTCATCGACGCCGTGAAGACCGGCGATCGGTCGAAGATCAAGTCCAACCACGCCGACGGCGCGCGCACCACTCTGGTTTGCCTGGCCGCCAACGAGAGCCTCGTCACCAGACAGCCCGTCAAGGTCAAGTACCCCTGACCCCGGCTCTGCTTTCACCGGTGTCGAGACCCATACGCGACACCGGTGAAGGCACGACATATCGCTCTTCACCAATCTCCACCGTGCATCATGGAATCGTTACCGTGAGCGAAAGTAGGGATCGCCTCAACGGGGAGCCGAGCTCCACGCTCCGTTCGGTTGCCGGAGACGAGATCGTCATCTCGCTCGCATCCGCGGCGGAGATGGAGTCGGTCTTCGCGATGCTGGTCGAGGCAGCGGAGTGGACGCAGTCGCGCGGCCTGCGACAGTGGTTTCCGGCTCTGTTTACCGAGCATCTCCGCGAGGCAATCGAGCATCAGGTGGCTGCCGGAGAGGTCACTATTGCGCGGATCTCCGATCGCCCGGTCGGCACGCTCACGCTGCAGTGGTCGGACGAGGAGGTTTGGGGCGCGGACGACCGGCTGGCAGGGTACGTCCACCGCCTTGCAGTGAGGCGAGCCTATGCCGGACGCGGAATCGGCAGGGCGATGCTGGAGTGGGCCGGCCGGCAGTGCGCCATTCGCGACAGGCCCTATTTGCGGCTCGATGCGATGGAGTCCAACTCCGGGCTGAGGGCATACTATCAGTCCCTCGGCTTCACCTTCCAACGCGTCAACCCCACTCTTGTATGGCATCCCGCGCTGTACGAGCGCTCGACCCGCATTGTTGCGCCCCGAGCCTAGCTCCGGCTCCTGGCCCGCGACCACTACACCAACAGAGATGCGAACGCCAGCGCGATTGCAAGAACCGAACGCGCTCTCAAGTCGCTGACTGCAGCCGACAGAATGAACCCGATTCATTGATGAAGTTCGGCGGGAGAGACAAGCCGCCAACTCTACACCAGACGACATGTACATTTTAGGTCAATTCTGCAATCGCACTCCGCCACTGCTCACCGAAGCGAACCGACTGCCTGTCTGACGCGGCGCCCGTTACCAAGTGGCAGTCCGCCAAAGACCAGCATGTAAAGGATAGTCACCAGATCGACTTCATGCCGCAAGCAATTGCCTTCAAATGTCCTCGTTTTGGGCTGACACATGGGAGAACCTCGTAAGAGCGCGCCGGACCGCCGTACGCTCTTATCCTCCGCTCGAAACGCCTGAACAGACTCAACGAGAGGAAGATACGGAAATCGCAGACGAAAACACTATCCACAGGTCGCCTCGGACAGAGGGCGAAGCCCTGCCGGAAGGCGTGATCGAGCTCTATCGCTGGGGCGCGAAGCGCATCCCCTCGTCCGGCGATAGCCTGATCGCCACGGAGGTTCTGGATACTGCCGTCATCGCGGCCATGCGGGAGCGGGGAATCATCGGGTGCGGCGTAACGGTCTGCAGGGCCGGCAAGGCTCTATTCCGCAGGGGATATGGCTACGCTCAGCTTCCTGATGTGCCTTTCCTTCCTTCAACTGCTTCGCGCTGCGGCAGTCTCGCAAAGCCGATCACGTCGCTTTGCGCGCTGCTGTTGATGGATCGCGGAATCCTGGATCTTGACTCTCGTGTCGCGCCATTGCTGGCTGCGGTAAAGCTCAAGATCGCGCCGGTCGACGTCGGAGTTCATGCAATCACGGTCCGGCATCTGATGGATCATACCAGCGGCCTTCCTGGAGGCGCAACTTATACCGCCTGGCGGCCGAATCGCGATCTTGTAAGGGCCCTGGGCCTGGCGCGAGTGCCGACGGGGCGAGACGTGGCGGCCGACGCTCTCAACACGTCCCATCTCGAGGCCGCTCCCGGCGAAAGGTTCGAGTATGCCAACGCGAACTTCGTGATCCTCGCGCGCGTGATCGAATGCGTCAGCATGCTGACATTCAACGAGTTCCTCACGACCGTAGCAATGCCGCAGTTCGGCGTACATACGGACGAGGTTTTCGTCTCGAGGAATCAGCGTTCGCGTCGCGACCCCGCGCGAGGCAAGACCGAGGCCGTCTACTACCAGACCAGCGCGGAGCGATACGGCTCCTTTGTGCCTGCCGATTCCGCCAGTGGCGCGGTATTCGGGGAAGCCTATCGCGGCTATGCGACCGAGGCCTCCGACGGCGCCGGCGGCATCGCCGTCAGTGTGAACGGCATCTCCCGAATCCTCGCGAATCTCGGTTCCGGGCGGCCGTCAATTTCGCAGCGAGCCATGCAGGAGGTCCTCACGCCGCCTCTCCACTACCTGCGGGAGCTCGGCTTCGATCGCAGCCGGTCCGAATTCTACAGCAAGGGATTCTTCGTGCGGTACTCCGGCGGCGTGCCCTGGCTTTCGCACAGCGGCATGACGAACCACTGCGGCGGCATCATCGGCTACAACGCGGGATACCAGTTCGCGGCGGTCTCCAACTGGAATAACGCTGGAGCGCCGTACGTAGATCAGATCCTGAACTCTGCTCTCACCGAGGCCGTCGCGCGGCTGAGTTGAGTCCTCCATGTCCGGCGGCCGCCCCCAGACCAGTTCACCACGACCTCTATCGCCGGCCCCGCGCGGATTACGACCGCGTTGCCACGCAGCTCCCCAATCGCGCCGATCCCTTTCCCATGCTGCTCGACCCGATCGTGCGCTCGCCGAATCAAGGACGACATTCCCTCTGCCGTGGTCTCGCTCTCCTTTCTGTGAATTGGCAACCGAAAGGATACTCCATGACCTATCCGTGTTTCACTAACAGGGCCTCCAGGAGTTTACGGAATTAAGGATACTCTAACGCGATGGACGACAGATGACGGGACATGGATGAGATTGATCACAGGACAGTAGCAGGCAACCGCCGGGGTGTTGAGGTTGATGGTGCGCTTGTAGCCGAAGGGTTCGTTGTAAAGGGATCGGTGCCGCTCCCTCCGCCAATTACCGGTATGCTCGCAACCGTCTCAGGATCGAGCAGGTCGATCATTGACCTCTCCTATATGAACAACTTATAGATCCCGTGGAGTTCTGACGGGGCAACGCCAGGGCGCCTCGGATTGCGTCCGGACGAAAATCATTTGAGCGACTTCATGTCGCACGTCGTTGGTATCAAACGTGTTCGTAGATGCCCGGCCGTTCGGAGGCACGCTCAGCGTCAGCTCGCGGGCGGCACTCTTCGTTTAGACGCGGCTACGGCGATCCGCGGCGTGTAGTGTGGCGGAGGAGAACGCCCAGATCCGTTCTGCGATGATGGCGTCTGGCAAGTTCAATTGGCGATCTGCGCTTCTTGTTAATCGTGAAAGGGTCCGCTCCGGCATCCATAAGCGTCCTACATATCTCGGGGTTTCCCTCCGAGGCCGCTATGTGCAGAGGTGTGTTCCCCTGGTCGTCACGTGATTTGACGTCTGCGTTGTAGTGAAGGAGCAGCCTAACGACATCGGATGAACCAGCCATCGTTGCAAGGGATAGCGCCGGTTCATACACCGTACCCTGATGGTTGGGACGTGCGCCGTGTTCCAGTAGGAGTGTCACAGTAGGCAGTGCTCGGCTCCTTACCGCTTCGTCAAGCGCGCTCGTTCCAAAGAGGGAGGTGCAATTCACTGGGGCTCCTCGCAATAACAGCAACCGGACGATATCTGGTTTGCCCTTGCAGCGGCCACTGACAGTGCCGTCACATCCCACGAGTCCTGCCCCTCGATACGTGCTCCCAAGTCGAGCAACAGGCGCAACGTGCTCTCAGAACCGTGTCCGGCGGCAACCATCAGAAACGTCTCTCCATCGTTACCGCAAGGAGCGTTAACGTCGACATGCATATCTTCTATGAGACGCCGGAGAGACCGATCATCCGCGCGGCGCACTGCAGCGTAGGCCCGTTGAATCAGAGCAATATCCGTCATATCGTGCGCCACATCGACATACACACGCGAGGAAGCCATGAGGCGACCACACAGCATTGCAATAGCAACCAGAGGTGATAAAACCATCTCAGTTCTCCCCTGGTGGTTGTTCAGCCGACCCAGAAATCCTCCGGCGTCCCGTTCCGTAGGCGACCCGCAATGCGAAACCATGCTGTCACTCAGAACTTACCGACTATCGTTCCTGGCTCTCCCCAGTTGTGTCCGGTCTGGCCAGCCGGAGGTGGACCTGCCGCGCCTGGCCGCGTCCTTGGCACGATCTTGCGCACCGTGCTGTCAGTAGAGCATACGTATATCGGCCTTTGTTTGACTTCGCACCACCACCGATCTCCCTTGGAGAGACCCGTCCGCGGCCAATGTGGAGGTTTTCCTGGAGGGAAGGGATGTGTATGCACGGAGCCCGAACCTGGAGGACATCCACCTGCCTCAAGGCAGTGCCCTTCCTCGTCGCCACCGCAATTACCCCAGGAATAGCTGGGCTTACCGCCCGAATTAGAAGGCACAATGCAACAGCACATTTCGAAGGTCACGCCTGTGACAAATAACTTCTTGCACCATGCCGCAGCCGCTGCGTTCATCGTCGGGAATGACGGCGCACTGGGATTCACAATCTGAGTCGCACCAGCGGCCACGCCCGCCGCTATTCCTGCCCCCACGCCCATTGCATCCAAGCCTGTAGGATCGACGTACATCGTTGGCAGATTACTTACATATGCGAATCGATTTGCACCGACTTGCCACGTTGGATCCCTGCCGAGCCACCGCCCGTTCACAACATCTAGGTGGCGCTGCTGTGCATTAAGCCTCGTAGCCACATCCCGGAACAGTCCGTACTGCCCCTCGTAGCGGAATGGGTTCACCGTCGTTCCCGTGCTTGCAACCTCCCTGCCCCAGGCGTCGCAGAGCAGGGTGTCGGTCACCGTCTGACTGGCGTTGGCGAGTTGGCGTGTCGTGCCCTGGTGGTCCGGCACATAGAAGCTGGATCCGCCGCTCTGGTGTACCGAGAACAGCCCGCCCCAGCCATTAGGCCCGTATGGGATGCCGGGTAGGTCGGTGTAACCTACCTGAACGACCAGGATCGCGTTGGACTCCTGTACGATGTTGTTGTCGTCCCACAAGTAGTTGCTGGTTACCGCACCGCTGACTTTCTTCTGCCGCAAGCCCTCTGCCGAGTACGTGCTGGTCACGATGCCCGTGGAATCGGAGACGGTCAGAAGGCGGTTCTCGGAGTCCCATCCATACGTCGTGAGCGCACCGCCGGTGTTGGCGAGCGTCAAGTTTCCATTGGCGTCAAACGAGTTCGTGGTCGGCGCTCCGGTAGGATTGACGATGAGGGTCAGCTCGTTGGCGGAGTTGTTTGTGAAGGTGGTGAGCTGGTTTCCACTGCTCATGACGAGCCGGTTGCCCAATGGATCAAAGCTGAGCGTGACGTTGTACGCGTTGGCGCCGCTCCGGCGCTCATTGGTGAGCTGACACGTCGAATCGTAGCTGTACGTTACCCTCGTCCCATCAAGCTCTTGTACGGTCAAACGGTTGCCCATGTTGTCATACGTGGCCGAGTAGACCGAGAGCGCCGTGCCCGCCGAGGTGCGGTTCTCGATCACCGTCTCCCGGCCCGCGCCGTCATACGTCCGACTGGTCGCTATGTTGTTGGCAAGCGTTACCTTTCCATACGGATCCGCACGGACTGCAGGCGGTCGAGCGTCCATACGGACGCCCGTATGGGCGCGTCCCAGGCGATCGTCGTGCGCTCGGAGTCTGAATTGAAAACGGTGGCGACCCGGTTCTGCACGTCAAAGTCGCGGCGGCTTGCTACCACTGGCATCGATCTGTAACCTGCGGATAGAACGGATTCGCAATGAAGTGCTCGCATTGGCGGAATTCGCGTGCGATGGCGACAAGGTCGGCATCTTCACGATAGAGACCTACCAGCCTGAGCAGCAGTTCCGTAGGTTCGCGCAGCGTTATCCAGGAGTCCATGGCACGGGTCGATTTGATCCGAGACGCATCGATTCCGAGAAGCTTTCTGACCAGGGTCATTCAGTTCTCCACAATTTGTCTACCCCAACCCCCCGTCCGAATCGGAAGGGGGCCAATCCGACCACGTTGTCTCCCCCTTCCTGTTTCGAAAAGGGGGCCGGGGGGTTAGGAACACTGGCGCTGGTCGGGCGCCTGGCGACAACGGAATGACCTTGCTTTCTGGCCTCGGACAGGAATTGACCTCGTGGTTTCAAACACCGCAGTGAGCCGCTGAGTAGAATCTCAAGAGATGCGCAAGGCTAAAGGGATAGACGCACGTGCCGGAGCGCATCGCCGCGGCCGGATCTCCGACGCGAAAGGTATGTTCATCGCGTACCATCAACTAAAACCAGTCGGCCACTCGATCGGTTCGTAAATGGCCTATCGCCGGGACAACATGCCGTTGCAGCGCATCGATATGCCGATCCGTTATAAACGTCTGCTGCGCTGTGCCGTTATGTACGAACGTTTCCCAGATACGATCGAGAACCGGTGGTTGCATCCCATCCTCCCGTGATTCTCCGTTCCTCGTTTGAGTGCCGAAGCCCTGCATACCCTGCAGGTCTTCGATCCCGGCAGCACGGTCAGCGACAACTTCGTCCGTTGTATTCCGCTTGAACGCGATCAGTGCCAGGACTGTCCCGGCGGTACTTGCAACAACCAGGCCGAACTCCGCACCGGCTGCACTGAGATCGTTGTGTGCTCGCTGTCGATGATGGTGGCGCCCGTGCGCCGGCCTGCGACACTACGGCGGGAGCGTCGTCGCACAGATTTCGCTGCTGGTTATTAGGACCCCCGCCGAACATAACCAGATTCTCCGCTTGACAAACTTTCGAATACCTGTCATAATGTAGACACTTGTCTATTTAATGGCGAACCCATAGTCGGGGAAACCACTGTGTCCAAACACGCGCGGGGCAACGCCAATCATGTGTGTCTGGATGCGCTCGCCGGTCCCGTTCGACCCGATCAGGCGTACGAAGAGATTGCTCGGACGCGTCCACTGCAGTCGGACATCCTCGACGCCTGTCTGCCGCCACCGACCGTGGAATCACTAACCGGTAAATTGGGTTTGTTTCGCAAAAATGATGATTCGCATCAAGTCCAGCCCCCTGCACCTTGACCCGCCAACCCGGCC
>JBBQVV010000169.1:0-13996 GCA_038211235.1 Chthonomonadales bacterium
ACGATGTCACCCGTCTCACGGAGTCCAGCAGTGTCGACCAGGCGCAGTGGCCAACGCGGAGTGTCCAACACCGCTTCGATCGCATCCCGCGTTGTTCCTGGCACTTCGGTGACGATCGCACGGCTTTCGCCGAGTAGTGCGTTGAAGAGCGAGGATTTGCCCGTATTCGGGGCACCGGCAAGGACAACGAGCGCACCATCGTGCACAAGAGCCCCCACGCTGCCGGTTGTGAGCAACGTGTTGAGCGCAGAGAGAAGTTGCTGAGCGGTAGCTGTAATCTGTTCGCGGTCAATGGGACCGTCATCTTCCTCTGGAAAGTCGATGTCGTAGGCGAGCTGTGCTTCCAGCTCCAGCAGTTGCTGGCGAAGTTCGCCAATGCGGTGAGAGAGGCCACCATCCAGCTGCCGCATGGCGAGTGTATGTGCCGCCATACTGCGTGACTCAATGAGATCCCCGATGGCCTCGGCTTGAATGAGGTCGAGCTTGCCATTGAGGACCGCGCGACGGGTGAACTCCCCCGGCTCCGCGATACGCGCGCCCGCCGCAACCGCCGCGGCCATGACCAGGGTTGGTGTGAGGACACCACCGTGCGTGGATATCTCGAGAAGGTCCTCGCCGGTGAATGAGTGCGGTGCCATATAGCGTGTTGCGATGGCGTCATCGAGGACGCACCCGTCCGCACCAGACACAGTGCATCGCGTGGCTCGGCGCGCTGTGGCCGGCACCGGAGTGAGCAACGCCGCGGCAATAGCCGCAACCTCTGGCCCGCTCACACGCACAACGGCGAGTGCGCCGCGTCCATGGGCAGTTGAAACCGCCACGATGGTACGCGTGTCTGCGAGGGTATTCGCGTTCAAGGTCCTACGCTCGGTGGATGTGTCTCGCGCTGCTCGCATCAACAAAGAGACTTTCGCCCGGCTCCACGATGTGTACTTCCTCCCGTCTGTGGTGCGTGGCCAGGACCTTACGGAGCCTGCGGATGGCGTCGTGAGCTCCCGCGGTCACGTGACGAAAGGTCCCCCAATGATAGGGCAACATGACCCGCGCGCGAAGAATCTCGAACAGCGCGAGTGCATCGGTTCCCGTGAGGTGACCCTTCCGGAACGCTTGCTCCTTCCACGGAGGTGCATGACCAATCGGGAGCAGTGCGATATCGAGAGATCGTCCGGATGCCCACAGAACTCTGTCGACGAGATGATGCGTTTCCGGCGTCAGTGCGGTGTCGCCCGCGAAGAAGATGCTTTCCTCGTCGCTTTCGATCAGGTACATATTTGCCGCACTTCGCCATCGATCGATTGCATATCGACTACCCTCGTGCGTGGCTGCTGCCGCATGTAGCCGTACGCGGCCCGCCGACCCAAGCAAGGCCTGTTTGCTTGCCTCCAGTGGCATCGCATGCCTGTATCCCTTGCTCACCAACCAGCGAGCAATCGACGGCGGCGCGAACAGGGGGATGTCGCGTGGTAACCGATCCAGCGTCTTGAACGACAGGTGGTCGAAATGCGCATGGGTGAGGAGAATCGCATCGAGCCTGGGCAGGTTCTCGAGAGCAATCCCGGGCGCGGTGACCCTCGGCAGGAATCCCCCGAGGGTTTGCTCATAGTTGGGATCGGTGATGACGCGAACGTCGCCGATCTCCAGCAGTAGCGTCGCGTGACCGATGTACGTTATGAGCACGACGGCCTCACGTGAATCAGGCGCGTCGTTTGGCTGGTTGCACGATGGCGACCGACTGCTTGCCGCGTTCACGCGCCAGAAGCCATTGCTGCGGTATGGCCGCGACGTTCTGTACGGCGTAGTACAGGTTCAGTCCTGAGGCAAAATTGAGGAACAACACCGTGAGCATTACCGGCATCATGTAGCTCATCATCTTGGCCTGCGGGTTAGGCGGTGAGTTCCGCATTCCAATCCACGACATGGCAAACATCGATACTCCCATCAGCACCGGCGTGATGAAGAAAGGGTCACGCTGGGAGATATCAGCCAGCCAGAGGAATGGGACACCACGAAACTCGATGGTATTCTGGAAGACCTGATAGAGCGCAAACAGCACCGGCATGGGGAGCAGCATGGGTAGACAACCCATGAGAGGACTCAAGGGACTCATCCCGTGGTCCTTGTAGACCTTCATGACCGCTTCCTGCTGCTTCTTCGGGTCATCGCTGTATTTCTTCTGCAGCGCCTGAAGTTCGGGCTGCAGTCGCTGCATCTTCATACTCGTCCGCATGGCACTCTGATTCAGCGGCCAGAGAACCAGACGAATCATGATTCCGAACAGGACCAACACCCACCCGTAGTTCAACTGTGTGGTGTGCTTCATCCACAGGAGCGCCTTCATGACGATCTTCGTGAATGGCTGCACCACGCCATGCAGCAGACCGGCGTACGGATTGACCTGATCGAGGTCACCACCAAGCTGCTGGAGGCGCGAGAAGCTCTGCGGGCCAGCGTAGATGTCGAATGCCGCGGTGCCGTCTGACGAGAGGGGAAGGGACACATTCCCGATCATGTTCTCGGCCACCTTGCCCGTACGCGGAAGACCGCGAAGCTCGAGCAGGGAGAAGGGCGTCGTGATGCTGCGGTAGACAACAACGAAGTACTTGTTGCGCGTCGCTGCCCACGTGATTGGGCCGGCTTCCCTGCGTACCTCTGTGGTGTCGAGCTTCGCAAAGGCCACACTGCTCACGTCACCACGCGATGTCCGGTAACTCACGGCCAGGTGGTTCATGTCATCGGCCGTATCCGCTTCATTCGCGTACAGCGTACGTGGCAACCCTATGATCAGGCGCGTTCCCGTTGGTGCATTCTCCACCCGGGCGGACAGATGCACCAGATACGCGTTCGCTGTGTCCTTGGGAAAATCGTATTTGATGGCGACGACATGGCCAGCTGCCGTTCCGAGAAAGGAGAGGCTCGAGTTCGGTTGCGCGCTCTGTTCCACACGGAACAGGACCGTATCCAGTCGTACGGTGTCGACCCCCATCGCGAGCTTGTACGACATCAACGGCTCGCGGCGACCTACGAGTTGAACGCTCCCCGGAGCGCTTCCTTTCCGCTGAGAGGGGTAGTTATCGAGCAATATGGAAGAGGGTGCCGCACCAACGCTATTCAGCGTATACCGGGCACCAGGGGCATGGACCGTTGATGTTACAGGAACAGCACCCGGCGGAGGAGGAGGGGACACCGCACTGAACGCAGGTAATACTGTGTCACTGTTTGTTGCTGCTTTGCGGTTGCCTGGCGTCATATCAATGACGTGCGCTGTGCTGTCAGTCAGTACAACGGGGGTACGCTTCAGAGAACCGGGAAAGAGCAAGGGTGTCACGACGATGACGACCGCCGTGAGCACGAGAGCCAGCAGAAATCGACTATTCATAAGAAGAAACCGCAGGCCTGCGGTTGATCAGGGTACCGGATCGTATCCGCCGGCACGGAATGGGTGGCAGCGCCCGATTCGACGGAGTGCAAGCCAGCCTCCTCGCCGGGCTCCATGTCGCTCAAGCGCTTCGATCGCATACACGGAGCAACTGGGATAATAGCGACACGCTGCAGGCAACAGATGGCCGAGCGACACTTGATAGGCTCTGACAATCAGGACGAAAAGCGTCTTCATCGGTTGCTAGGTGTTTCGCCACTCGGTAGGAGCAGCGCGTCGTGACTCTCAAACCAGCTTCGTAGCTGCCCAATGGTCGACCGTATTTCTGTCGCCAGGCGATCAAAGGAGGCGTCGTATGCCTCAGGGCGAATTCTCAGGACGACGTCGACGCTGATTCCAGTGGGCACCAAGTGTATACGTGCAAGCTCACGCAGGCGTCGCTTGACCAGGTTGCGGGAAACAGCGGTGTGCTTGAAGCGTGGCACTATCAGTCCGATTCTACACCCTGCGTACGACTGCGCGAGAGGGGAAGCCGCCGCCCGAACCTCGAGATGTCTGGTTCGAATGCGCTTCCCCTCTCGCGCAATACGTTGGAGCTCTGCGCCGCGCGTGATTCGAGATTGTCGCGGAAAGCCGAATGAGACTGTCGGCGTGTTACGCTCCTGAGTACTTATCCGGGATGCGGACAGTCAGTTGCTTGCGTCCCTTCTTTCGACGACGGGCAAGCGTTGCGCGTCCCCATTTCGTTTCCATGCGCGCACGGAAACCATGTGTCTTGAGCCGCCGAGTATTGCGCGGGCGGTAGGTTGGTTTTCCCATTGAGCTACTCCAGGTACGGTCTGAAAAAACTGCGGTACAGACTGGTAAAGTTAAACAACACAGCGAGATAGGTCAAGTCGATTAAAGCGGTTGCGAGGAACTGCGCGTTGATAGTGCAAACCATCCATGTCAGGGTTTCTGATTGGGTTTGCGTTTTCCACATGCGCGAAATAGCTTCGCTCCCCCGCCCCTTCTGAGTTTTCCACATCCCGCTTATGACGCTCTCGGCGACCGAAGTCTGGAGACGGCTGCTTGACCGTGCCCGCCATGAGCTCCCAGAGCAGACGTTTCGTACCTGGCTTGAACCGACCGAGCCCCTCTCCATGGACGAGACGACACTTACGGTTGGCTCGCCAGATCAGTTTGCTGCGGATTGGAATGAATCCAAGCATGCTGAATTGCTCACAAGTCTCGCTCCGGTCGCACTTGGATACCCACTATTTGTCGTGTTTCGTGTTCACGAGGAACGAAAGACTCGAAACCAGATGGATTTTTTCGTCGCTCCTCTACCTACTACAGCACAAATTACGAAGCACAAAAGCGGCATTAACACGCCACTAAGCGATCGGTACACATTTGACCACTTTGTCATCGGCAAATCGAACGAACTGGCAGCAGCAGCAACTTTAGCAGTGTCTCAGGCACCCGGAAAGGTCTATAATCCTCTTTTCATCTATGGGGATACTGGCCTAGGCAAAACGCACCTGATGCAGGCGGTAGCCCACGAAGTATTAGGCCGCCGAGTGGATGCGAGAATCACTTTCATTGGTGCCGAGCAATTTACCAATGAGATGATCAGTTCAATCCAGAATCGCACAATGCAGGATTTCAGGCGCCGATATCGGGAGAGTGACCTCCTATTAGTCGACGATGTTCAGTTCCTCAAGGGGAAGGAAGCCACCCAGGAGGAGTTCTTTCATACGTTCAATGCACTTTATGAAGCAGGCCGGCAAATTATCCTTACGAGCGATCGCATACCGTCCGAGATTCCTGGGCTGGAAGCTCGATTGGTAAGCCGATTCCAGTGGGGAATGGTTGCTGACATCGAGCTTCCTGATTTCGAGCATCGTATCGCCATATTGCGAAACAAGGCTCTCCTGGATCATCTCGAGCTGACAATACCGGATGATGTCATCCGGTTCATTGCTGAACACGTACGCTCCAGTGTTCGAGAGCTGGAGGGATCCATGATCAAGCTGCTCGCCTATGCATCTCTGAAGCATCGGGAAATAACAATCGAGGTCGCTCGCGAAGCGCTTCGGGATAAGTTGAAACATGAGCCACCGGGTAACTCCGAAAACACACTCAGTGCGGATACTATCCAAGCTACCGTTGCCCGTGAGTGGGGCGTTAGTCCAGAAGGCCTCCGTTCAAAAACACGAACCAAAGCGCTCACAGTGCCCCGCCAAATTGCCATGTATTTTATGCGCGAATTGCTTGGCATGCAGCTCGTCGAGATTGGCAATACCTTTGGTGGTAGGGATCACTCCACAGTAATCCATAGTCTGGAGCGGGTCGCAATCCGTATGCGTGAAGAACCGGCATTTTCACAGAAGATCGGCCAACTTCGCTCGTCCCTGGAAGGTCTATCCGTTTAAGGAATTGCTGCCGTGTACTACACATTTCCACTGGATTTTCCTCCTCGCCGTCCTACCATCCCTGATCCGCATTCATTGTTTCCCACAGTCGCTATTGGTGTCAACACACTATCTTCAACCAGATTTTCAGCTAACTACATGCTGGTACAATAGTTATGGAGTGCTTTCCACAATTCAACAGGCTCTACGTCTACTACTAGATTCTTTCTTTATTATAGAGTAGAACAGAAGCCACGCCCTTTTTTGCACACACCTTCGGCACTACAGGAGCGGTGATGCGGTTCACGATTTCCCGAGAAAAGCTGCAGGAAGGACTGGCTGCAGTAGCGGCGAGCATTCCGACCAAGACAACGCTGCCTGTACTCGCAAACATCCTGGTGGAAACCACGGACAAGGGAATTCGGCTCTCCGGGACGGACCTGGATATCGCCGTGAGCACTGAAGTCGCCGCGGATGTCGAGACCGCAGGAGCCATTACGATTCCTGCCAAGAAGCTCACTGAAATAGCACGCGAACTTCCACCATCGCCGGTGAAGATTGCTGCTGCTGGCGAACAGCGCATTACACTCGATTGTGGACGGTCACATTTCAAGATCCTTGGACTGCCGAAAGACGAATTTCCGAGCTTTCCGACGGTTCGCTTTAACGAGAGCTGGCGCATACGCTCTGGAGATCTTCAGAAGCTCATAGCGCATACCTCATTTGCCGTCAGCACCGAAGAGAGTCGGCCGATTCTCAATGGGGTGCTATGGGAGCTAAAACCTGCTTCTATGCGGATGGTCGCCACAAATGGCCATCGACTGGCAAAAATGGAGATGCCGATTGTTTCGAGTGGCACACCGTCCGCCGATCTGATCGTTCCTCCGAAGGCGCTGGAGCAGGTTCGCCGGCTATTTCCAGCTGACGAAGAACTCGAAATTGCGCGGGGCGATAATCACCTTGGATTTCGATCACCATTTACCTCGGTGTTCACTCGATTGATCGAAGGGCCGTATCCACCGTATGACCAGGTTATTCCGAAGGACAATGATCGTGTCGCGGTCGCAGATAAAATCGCGTTGACAAGCGCACTGAAGCGGATGTCGGTCATTGCGTCGGATCAGACACATCGTATCCGGCTTTCGTTCAATTCTGGTATGCTTCGGTTCAGCGTCCAAACTCCTGATCTTGGCGAAGCGACAGATGAACTGGCGATTCGATATGTGGGTGATCAGTTGGATATAGGCTTCAATGCGAGTTACCTCTTGGAAATCCTGCGCTTTATCCCGACGGAAGAAGTAAAATTGACCTTTAAGGCACCGGAACGTGCAGCGACCATTGAACCTGAAGGCTGGAATGATCCAGCGACGTATCTTTGTCTGGTGATGCCGCTTCGTTTAGCCGACTGAAGAACTCAAAACCACAGGCATATGTGATTGGCCTCACCTGTCCTATATGCTTGACTGATAATGAGAACGAGAGGGTCGTGTCGTGAATGCATTGCAGACCCTCGCTCAGTCAGCAGGAATAGCGTATGCGGCTGGTCTCAACCTGTATGCGACGGTTGGCATTATCGGCATTGCTGCTCGATTGGGATGGATTCAGAGCCTGCCAAGCAGTCTATCAGGTCTTACCTCCTGGTGGATCATTGGTGTGGCGCTCATCCTGACAGTTATCGAATTCGCGGCATCATTGATTCCTGCTGTTGCGTCGATATGGGATACTCTTCATTCGTTGATTCGGCCGCCAGCTGCCGCTGCACTTGCCGCCGCAACTGCTTGGCATGGCGATCCGGCCTTTGTGTTAGTCGCCGCCTTGCTTGGTGGTGGGTTGGCTGTGACTACGCACACGACCAAGCTTGGACTACGATATGCCATCGATACGTCTCCCGAGCCAATCACCAACGGTATCACCAGTGTTGCTGAACTTGGACTGGTCGGTACAGTTGTAATAATGTTGTGGCAACACCCCTTTATAACGCTGGCGCTTGCCCTTCTTGTGCTAGCAGTACTGATCGTACTTGTCCGATTGATCTGGCGCACGCTCCGACAAGTGTTTGCAGGCCGATGGGTTCCTCACCACGGCTTTCTTCAGGACGCACGAACAAGTGATCGCATGGGCCGACGTGAAGATGACGAGTAGGGTATAGGTGTATTGTGAGCCTCGTCGATTATACCATTTAAGTAATAATATTCCCTTTAATACTATTTTAGGCGCACTTCATTCTTCTCAACGGCCCTTTCGCTTCATGAAGAAGGGCGCAGGTTCGCTATTTAGTATTTATATGCACTTAAATAGTTACGATCCACTGTGCTACGAGTTCATGTGGTGCTTACGCGCCGTTGGTGCATGGCTGAAAGAGAGGGGTGGATACTGCCGACCTGTAAGCCGGGTTCTGTCGAGTGTTGCCACTCGGATGATCATTCCTCTAGGAATACAGTCGCCTGCATTCTCGAGCAGCCTACCCGCAGTGTCTTGATCGAGGTGGGCCACCTCTCACTGCCTATTTGGCCTTGCTCCCGCTGGGGTTTACCATGCCGCGACTGTTACCAGTCGTGCGGTGAGCTCTTACCTCACCGTTTCACCCTTGCCTGTGTGCTGAACCAGCATCATCGGCGGTTTGCTTTCTGTTGCACTATCCGTCAATGCCTTGCAGCATTGCCCAGGAGTTACCTGGCAGCGTGCCCTCTGGAGCCCGGACTTTCCTCGAGGCCAGAAAACTCCCCGCGATCATCCGGCCGACAGCATCCGTCTACAAAGATAGCAACAGGGTGGATTTTTGCTGATGACGGGTACATGACGCACGTGTATAGACTCGTGGAAGTGCGGACATACGCGATGTAGCGTGGTCATCTCCATTTCGTATGCTCGAGTGAGAGGCTTCCCATGGCACACCATGATACGCGGTGCGAGCTGATCCCCATCGTTACACTCCTCACGCCAAACGAACGGTTGCAGGTGGATGCAATCGGGGAGGGATACTATCATGCCGTCCACCACGATGATGTATCCGGCGTGATCCGTGATCTCAAGTCACGCCGTATTCATGCGATGTTGTTCTCTGTCACATATACCGGGCGACAAATAGCCAAGGTTGCTTCACTCGTGCGGGAATTTCCGCGTATTCCAGCCGTGGCTCTATTGAGCGAACTGGAGGACAAAGCCCCCCAGGCTGTGCTGGCTTTGGGCCGGAGTGGAGTCTGCCGACTTGTCGACGTCCGGCACGCATCCGGGTGGCGGGAGTTGCGTGGCGCATTAATGGCCGATTCCGGCGACGCTGGCTACCGGAGCCTCCTCGGACAGCTTTCTGTTGACCTTGCTGGGGTGCCGAGTGACTGCTGGCGCTTCTTTGAAGCGCTCTTTATCAGCCCTCCGCGTGTTGGAACAGTTCAACAGCTTTCACAACAGCTGAACGTCCTGCCGAGTACACTGATGAGTCGGTTCTTTCGTGCGGATATCCCTGCTCCGAAGCGATATCTCGCGATGGCGCGACTTGTTCGAGCGGCCCGCCTGTTCGAGAACACGGGCTTTTCTGTTGCGAACATCGCCAATCACATGGACTACAGCTCCCCGCAGAGCTTTGGCCGGCATGTTCGAATCATGTTGGGACTCACGGCGAATGAATTCCGGGCTCGATATGACTGTCTGAGGATGTTCGATCGGTTTCGACAGGACTTGATCGTTCCGTATCGAGAATCACTACAACTCCTCAGGCCGCTTACAAATCCTGTGGGTTGGACGGAACGTTCTCGAGGGACAGGAAGGCAAGAATCTCCGTTGCGGTGACAAGGGAGATAACGGGCACCCCAGACTCGAGAATTGCTTCGCGCCCCCCTTCCTCACGATCGACGAGTGCCAATACGCCGGCAACTACTCCACCGGCTGCTCGCACGGCCTCGACGGCACGTAGTGCCGAACCCCCCGTGGTGATCACGTCCTCGATAATGGCAACGCGATCACCTGTTCGAAAAGGGCCTTCGATCAGCTTCCCTGTACCGTGCAGTTTTGCTTCCTTTCGGACGGTAAAAGCTCGCAACGCAGTGAGCGTGCTTGCGCTTGCATAGGAAATTGCGTAGCTGATGGGATCCGCACCCAGGGTCAAGCCGCCGACGGACTCGACGCCCCACGTTGATTGCACCAGGATCGCATGCGCGAGGGGTCCAATCAACGATAGTCCATCGGGACTCATCGTCGTCAAACGCGCATCGATGTACAGTGTAGAATGACGTCCCGAAGCGAGTGTGAACTGGCCACGTCGAGCAGAACGTTCTGCCAGAATTCCGGCAAGGCGGTCATGGAGAGGCATGTAGGTGACTGAAGGGAACGAAACGTTCGATGGAAGCCGACCCGATCGCGACTGGCGTGTGCGCGCGGGTGTGGCGTTGGTGTCACGCTTTATTGGTGCTGTCTTTCTCGTGTTGTTGGGCGGGCTGCTGTTACTCGATCGATCACTGCTGCATGCAAATCAGGATCAGTTGTCGCTTGATGCGGAATCGTCCGCTCTCCTCGTCGAATCATATATCCGAGGGCAAGCGACTGTCGTAGGGCAGATAGCCGACGCCATGAGCCTCTCACCCCCAACCAGTGGGGCCGCCTCGGACCAGCAGCATCTGGAGCGGCTTGTCAGGAACATTCCCGGACTTCATTACGCGTGGAGTACCGACGGAAGAACATTGAACAGCGTTGGCCATGACGTCGACTCCGTCGTGCAACGGATCGGCGAGCAGCACGCGGGTGTCGCAACTCCCGGATTGACGATTACCGTCGTCTCGGCGAGGACGGGACGCGTGCTTGCCGTTCTTGCACAGGGCGCACTCGCACACGCAACGGGGCGCGTGACCGGTATCATCATCGATGCAAGCCCTGTCGAGTCGCTCCTGACCCGAATAAAGCCAAGGGGGAGGATCTCTCTGGCCGTAACATCCGGAAACGATACCATCGCCTTTACGGGTCATGCGGGAAGTACGGCGGGTGCAATGCCAGTTGATCAAAAAGTGATTCGGCTGCCCACTGGTGGGACGTGGACCGTGTCGGCCGTGCATGCGATGACGACTCGATCTCTTCGATGGGCGCTGTGGGCCGTCGGAGTGACCGGCGTGCTCTTTCTGGCTCTTGGGTTGTTGCGTGAGCAACGTCGTGTCATCGAGGCAGCCTCGCGGTCGAGCGAACTTGAACGGCTCTATCGAGATGTGAAGCGAGCTAACCAGGCAAAGAGTGAATTTCTCGCGAACGTCTCTCATGAACTTCGGACACCGCTCAATGCCATTGTTGGCTTTGTAGAGCTGCTTCGGGAGGGTTTCTATGGCGACCTGTCTCCCCGTCAAGTACTGCCTGTGGATCGGATTGCTGCCTCCGCAACACACCTCCGTCATCTTGTTGATCAGGTCCTGGACATCGCCAAGATTGCAGCGGGCCGCTTGGAGGTGCATTCAGAAACAATTGTCCTGAGACCATTCGTCCTGAACACGGCCAGTGAACTCGAGTCACTGGTGAGTGAGAAGGGGCTTGTCTTTTCGATCAGCGTTGGTGCATCGCTGCCCCGAGTTCGCACAGACCCCACGCACTTGCGCCAAATCCTGATCAATCTGATTGGAAATGCCGTGAAGTATACGAAATCAGGGACGATTAGCGTGCGCGCGCGGCTGGTTGAATTGCCGGAACCTGCGATACCGAAAAGGGCGAGCCAAGGGAGGCTGAGTGGCGCCGTCAGCTTAACCGTGCGTCCACCACGTAACGGGGTCTGGGTGGCACTTCAGGTCATCGACACAGGCGTTGGCATTGCGTCGGCCGACCTCGATCGGATCTTCGATGAGTTCGAGCAGGTGAATGCGGGTCCACGTGGAGACTCGATGCAACGCGGGACTGGGCTTGGACTCGCGATCTCGCGCAGACTGGCGCGACTACTTGGTGGAGAAGTGGGTGTCGAGAGCGCATCGGGACAGGGATCGACCTTTACGATCTGGCTTCCCGTGAATCCTGCGGACCTGACGACGGAGAATAACCGGTTGACCCCGCCGGATTCCTCAGTGATCAGCGCTTGAACATGTCCTTCACGCGCGCGAGCAGCCCACCCTTGGCGGGTTCCTCGGCGACCGAAAGTGCCTTGTCCAGTTCGTGAGCGAAAGCGATGGCGTCCGGATACCGTTGCGTTGGTGCCTTGCTGAGGCCCTTCATGATGACCTGCTCCACAGGAGAGGGAAAACGCAGGTTTGGCCGTGCGGCGTTCAGGGGTATTGGTGGTTGTGAGAGAAGCTGCGAGAACATCTCCCGTGGAGTTTTGGCCGTGAAGGGCAAGCATCCCGTCAGCAACAGATATGCAATCGTTGCGAGACTGTATTGATCGGCGGCAGGCGAGACGAGTTCACCCGATAGGGCCTCTGGCGCGACGTACATGAGCGTGCCGACAAAAAACCCAGCGCGTGTGAGACGTTGCTCAGGCGCCATGTCGGTGTCGGTCGCGATGCCAAAATCGAGCAGCTTCACCTGACGTGACGTGGGGTCGTACATCACGTTGTCTGGCTTCAGGTCGCGATGCACGATGCCAACAGCATGTGCAGCCTGGACTGCATCGGCAATCTGCCGGACGATGACCGCGACTTCATCAGCGGGCAGAGGGCCCTTCTGCTTCGCGTAGCGCTCGAGCAATTCGCCGGCGGCCCATTCAATCGCAAGGAAATGCATGCCCGGCGAGGCTTCTCCCACCTCGATGGTGCCGACCACGTTGGGGTGCTGCACACGTTCTCCGTAGCGTGCCTCACGAACAAAGCGCGCGACAGCGGTCTTGTCCTGGCGAAGTTTCTCACGCAGGACTTTCACCGCCACGGTGCCATGTTGGGGATGCTCGGCGCGGAATACCGCGGAAGTACCGCCCTCACCGACTTCGCCGTGCAGGGTATATCCTGCCAGCGTCCGACCGATCAAGTTCTCTTTGGCCACGTCGCGAACGTAACGTGCGTTGGCACGTCGTAGCAAGAAGCAGTGACGAGAAACTCCAGGCACGGCCTTTCTTGACAAAAGTTCACAGTGCTCCTATATAGACCGCGCCCGTACTGGCGTGCTCAGCGCCAGTGCCGCTGGATGGGGTTCACATTGTTGGAGGCAGCTGCAATGGCCAGAGGGAAAGTGAAGTGGTTCAATGATGCGAAGGGATATGGCTTCATTGAGCAGGAAGGGGGCGAAGACGTGTTCGTGCATTTCTCCGCCATCGGCATGGAAGGATTCAAGACCCTGGCCGAAGGGCAGGAAGTGGAGTTCGAGATCGAGACTGGTGCGAAGGGCCTCCACGCCGCCAACGTCCAGCGCGTGACCTGAGCGCAGCGTTCGCTCATGTCGTTTTGCTACCGCCTGCCAACACATGGCAGGCGCTGCTGTTTCTGGGGTATTGTTCCGTGGTCTTCTCCCCAACAACATCGTGACTGATCCTACGCGCTCGACGTCAACGGCTCCAACACACCCACAGGGGCAGCGGCTTTTCCTGATTGATGGGTATGCGCTCATCTATCGCGCCTTTTTTGCCCTCATCTCACGCCCCCTCACCACGGCGCGTGGCGAGAACACCTCAGCGGCGTGGGGTGTTGTCAACTTCCTGCAGCGACTGACCTCTGCCCACAAGCCAGAATACCTCGGTTGGGTGCACGACAGTGGGTTGAGCTTTCGCCACGAACGATATCCGGCATACAAAGCCACGCGAGAAAAGCTGACGGAGGAGCTCCAGAATGACTTCGATACCGGCATGGAGCGCATTTGCCAGATCCTCGAGGCCTACCGGGTACCAATCCTGTCACTGAAGGGCTATGAAGCTGATGACGTGATCGGAACACTGGCTCGTCAGGCGGTGGAGAGCGATGAGAAGGTCGATGTCGTCATTGTGAGCGGAGACAAGGACTTCCAGCAGCTCGTGCGCCCCGGCGTGTGGCTCCTGAATCCGGGGCGCGGCGGGCCTGCGGGAGTCGAAGAATCGTGGGTGTCTATCGAGAACGGTGCGGAACGCTTGGGCGTTCCACCGTCCCGCGTGACCGACTACTTGGCCATGGTTGGTGATTCATCCGACAACGTGCCCGGTGTAAAGGGGATCGGCGAAAAGACAGCGCGCGACCTCGTGAATGAGTTTGGTGATCTCGACGCCATTCTTGCCGCAGCACCCAGCCTCGCAAAGAAGCGCCCGCGGGAAGCCCTGATGGAGCACGTGGAGCTGGCTCGACTCTCGAAGGAACTCGTCACCATC
>JBBQVV010000170.1:0-13986 GCA_038211235.1 Chthonomonadales bacterium
CGTTGGTCGGGTCCGGTGGCCCTCCGGCTCGCTGGACGTCACCAGTGCCGTTCGTCCTGGAACAGCGATCCGTATCCGACTGCTCGTGGTTGCCGCGGCCGACGCCGCACTGGCCGAACGACTACTGAATGCGGATAGCAGGCCTAGTGCGGCGGCCGGCGCGGCGCTTCAGACGCGAGGACTGACCGGCGCCGCGACGCTGGAGAGCGGTCCGACGGGCGTCACCATCGGCGGCGTGGCCGTGCGGCCCTCGATGCGACACAAGGAGCTCGGCCTGGCAATCGACCTGATGGGGCGAATGCCGGCAGGATCGGTGGCTATCACGGCGCGGCTGCTGGATGAATCCGGGAGGCAAGAGAAAGCATTTTCGGCTGCGGCCGGCTGCATTGCAGCGGAGAGGCAGCAGATTAGCGTCGTCAGTGCGTGGCGCAATCCGCGGATCTGGGATCTGAACAAGCCCAACATCTACACGCTGATACTTGCCGTCAAAGGCGCTGGCATCGATGACGAAATACGAACGACCTTCGGGTTTCGTGAGTTCTGGGTACAGGGAAAACAGCTCTATCTGAACGGGATTCCTATTCGGCTGCGGCCCGATACGGGCCAGGATATCGATGCGCAGAGAGCGGCAGGCTTCAACCTCACCGTAACTCCACCAGATGCCGGCGAACGGCGAGGCGCGCCGGACACCGACTCGGCCTGGTATGAAAGGGCCGATCGAGCAGGCTGGCTTACTACTGGAAAGCTGCCCGGCATGGCGCCCTACCTCCCCGGCGGCGACAATCAGACCACATGGAACGATCGGCAGCGCGAGGCATGGACGAACCGGGTCGAAGAAGAGGTCCGCAAGGTAGGGAATCATCCATCCATCGTAATGTGGACGCATACTCCGGATCAATTCGGAAATCCTCAGGATCAAAATCCGCGCGATGTCGGTAAGATTGACCGGGCCGCGAGGATTACGCCTCCCGCGGCCTACCAGGCTGGCCTGGTAGCGTGCGCAACTATCCGCCTGCTCGATCCGACGCGGCCGGTCTTTGCGTACGATGGAAGCGACGTCGGGGACATCTACACCGTCAAACAGTGCCTGAGCTTCACTCCGCTTCAGGAGCGCGAAGACTGGCTGACCGATTGGGCGAAGTCCGGGGACATGCCGTTCATGGCCGTCGAGTTCGGTACGCCTCTCTACACCGCGTTTATGCGGGGCCGCGGCGACGTCCAGCGAGCGGTAACCAGCGAACCTCTTGTCACCGAGTATGCCGCAATCTATCTCGGGCGCGAAGCCTACGTGGACGAAACACAGGAGTATCGTGCGGGCATTGCCGACCGGTTCCTTCGCGATCAGACGTACCGCTTCGATCCGGAGCGCGATCGCCCATTGATAGTCGATGCGCCGGCGTTCCAGAAGGTGGAGGCGCTGTTCAATCGCAACACATGGCAGAGCTGGCGAACCGTGGGCGTCACCGGCGGTATGGTTCCCGCGGAGCGGTCGAAATGGGCCGGCAGGGCCGGCGATTTGGCGGGTCGCGCGCTCGTCGAGAACAATGGCCCGACGCTCGCGTGGATCACAGGTCCGTGGGACGCTCCTACCGCCAAGACGCACTCCTATCACGTGGACGAGGTCGTTGAGAAGCAGGTCGCGCTGCTCAACGACACGCGCCAAACGCTGCCTTACCACTACAAGTGGCGGGCTCTGATCAATGGCAGGCCGCTCGCCGTAGGCAACGGCCATGGTCAGATTCTGGCTGCCCAGACGCTGTTCCGGCCTCTGCGATTTGCTACACCATTCTTCTCCAGCGGCAGAGCCGAGGGCCTGATCGTACTAACAGCGACGATCGGTGGACAAGCTCACGAACACCGGCTTGAGTATCGGGTCTCTGCGCGCGTCTCCCGCCGCGATCGTCCTCCTTCCGTGCCCATCTTCGACCCGGACGGAAAAACGTCCGATGTCGTTCCGGTCGTCGACTATATTCCGCGGTCCTGGAAGGGCGACCGCGGGGTACCGCTTGTGATCATCGGACAGAACGCTCTCAGTTCAGCGCGCCCTGTTCCTGGAGATCTCGAAGTGTACGTGCGGGGAGGAGGTCGACTGCTGGTCTTCTCCCAGAAGCGGGACTGGATCGAGAGGACACTCGGCATGAGAACCGCCGCGGCGATGGCGCGCAGGGTTTTTCCGGTCTCTCAGGCCCAGCCTGTGATGCGCGGCCTTGACTCGGACGACCTCCGCGATTGGCGGGGAGTCAGTAACGTTCTGCAGGATAAGCCGGTCTACACGGGAAATACCCCTGAAACCGGATGGCACTGGGGTAACCGCGGAGTGGTATCTTCGATCGCTATCGAAAAGCCTCACATGAGCTCGTGGCGGCCGATACTCGAGACGGAGTTCGACCTCGCCTATACTCCGCTGATGGAGATGGACTACGGAAAAGGGCGAGTGATCTGGTGTACGCTGGACATCGAGGACCACGCGCCAACGGATGCGGCGGCGGAGCGTGTCTTCGGACGCATTCTGGACTATGCGCTGCATGCACCGCTGACGCCGAAGGCGGAGAGGGTCGTCTACGTTGGAAACAGGGAAGGCTCGGCACTTCTCAGCGGCCTCGGCGTCATCTTTCGCGATGCGGGCACGGAGGCGGCGGATGCAGCTCTGCTCGGCGGACCCGACGCCCCGCAAGTGCTGATTGTCGGAGGAACCGCGGGCGTCGCGCCGGCAGATCTTGCAAAGTACCTCCTGGGCGGTGGGCACGCGCTCTTTCTCAGCCGAGACAAGCCCGATTCCGGCACCGCTCCAGCGTTGGTGATTGCCAGCCGGCATGGCGCGCTCGATGTGCCGAACTGGAGCGAGTGCCGTGGTATCGGGGTCTCGGACATGCACTGGCGAGCCGAGGTGGACGTCCCCGTCATGCAGTCACTGCCGGATCTCGAGGCGGCGGGAAATCGAGGCACTGCGACGATAGGTGCGGACGGCTTGCTAGGACGTATTACGTTGGGAAGTGGAGCGGCCGTCTTCTGCCAGATCGCTCCGGCCCGGCTTGACGCCGATACGCGGACCTATCTGCGGCTAACACGGTGGCGGCAAACTCACGTGATTTGTCAACTGCTGTCGAACATAGGTGTCAGTTTCGTTCAGGACGCACGAATCTTTGGCACGGTCGCGAAGGCGAGTTCGCCGGGCTTTTACTATCCGGACTACCGGGCCGACTTCGACCTCGGCGATAACCCGTATCGCTACTCACGCTGGTAGCGTGCCCTGACGACTGCGAAGGAGCAAAATGGAGAGGCTGGTGAAGGCGCCGAACACGATCCTGCTGGCAGCGACGATCGGACTGCTGCTCCCCGCCGCTGCCATGCCTCAGAATGCGGCGACGAGAGACGCTTTCGCCCGGGGACCGTACACCGGGCTGGTCGACGTCGCGATTGTCGGAGTGACGACGCAGTTCCTGGATCGTCACAGCCAGGTGCTTGAAGAGCGCCATGGAACGGGAGTGGTGCTGCGATCTGATGGATTCGTACTCTTCTCATCCTCGATGCTGGAACATCGTTCCGATGAGCCGGATGACATCCATCCGACAATATCGATCCATCTCCAACCCGGGACGGCGCAGGAGCGGCGCGCGACGGCTAGCTGGCCAAAATCGATTCCCCCCAATCTGCCGATCCGTGTGATAAAGCTCGAAGATACACACTCTCCGGGCATCCGAACGCTGCTGCCGGCATGCCTTAAAACCGGAGATCCTCTGACGGTCGCCTGGAATCGCTGGAGCGAGCCAGATCACCGTTTCGGACCGATCGAACAACGTACCGTACAGTATGCCGGGCCGGCGACTTCCGCGCGTGAAGCCTGGCTCGAAACCATAAACGACCCATTGGAAGGCGTCCCGTCCGGCGCGATCGTCATCGGCCCGGAAGGAATGGCGGTCGGCATGGTTACCCCTCGGACTGGAGCGGATCTCCGCCGCTTCGTGTCGATGGAGGCGCTGGGGAAGGTTACGAACTGCGTCGTGCCCGTCCCGACGCCGGATAGCGAATTCGCGGCCACGCGCAAGGTCGAGGCTGTGGATACCCCCGTTATGGACGCGTCCACCGATTCGAACGACCCGGCGGCGGCGGCGCGGGAACCGAAGACCGTAACCGATGTGCAGTCCGATGCCGGCGTGGCAGCGGCCCGAAGTTCGATGGTCAAGGTGCCTGGTGGTCCGGTCGTTCTGCCGAAAGCAATTCGCGATAGCGAGCTCGAAATGGGGAAGGCGACCGTGGCGTGCGTTCCTCCATTCGAGATCGATCGATATGAGGTGACAAACAAGGAGTACTGGGAGTTCTGGAGCCGCCTGCCGAGCAAGACAGGTGCCGAGCAGGCGTTTCGACGGCAGGCATGGCCGGCTGGCTGGTCCGCCTCGCCCGTGCCGTTCTCAGCCGATCTCGATCGGCTTCCAGTACTTGGCGTCACCTTTGTCGGTGCGCAGGCATACGCCCGGTCCGTTGGCAAGCGGCTGCCGACGCCATATGAGTGGGCCCTCGTCGCGCTTGGCGCGCAGGGCGACGCGAAGCCGCCGGACTGGCTTGGGCAGTACATTGCGGATAAGAACGACGTCGCGCTGACGATCAAGAAGGCCCATTTCGCATTTCTACAGCAGTACCCTGATATCCACGGTGAGGATTTCCTGCTCGTATCGACCCGCCTTCATTCACTAACGGTGACAAAGGCCAAAATTGGGCGATCGCTTGTCACCGTCAATGCGGATCAGCGCATACATGGCTCGGACTTCATGATCGGCCTGCCGTGGATCATCAGCCCGCTCCTGGGCTTCGCACCGGAGCTCCAGGCAGGCAACGGATTCTTCGATGCGCTGAACGGCGTAGAGGGGCTGGACCTGCCGCTGCGCCTCAAGATGCAGACCTGGTCGCGACAGCTCGTCGACGCAGAGACGCAGGGGCTCTGGGACAGATGGAAGGCGGAGCCATACATCTTGCCGGTTGGTTCAAGATCTTTCGACATCAGCCCATGCGGCGCATCGGACATGCTATGGAACGGTGCCGAGCTTGTAGTCCCCCCGGCTACCTCACAGGGCGGAATCACCGGGTTTGCGGTGAGCGTTACGATGCTCCATCCCCAGGAGCCGCGAGTACTCGACGAGATGCTCCTGACTTCAGGACCGAATTCCAACGGCCTGGTGGAGAGCTATCCTTCCGCCGTGCCATTTCCGCTCTCCAGGTTGATTGAACGCACGCCTGGCTTTCCCGTGGCGCAGTGGCTCTGGTTTCAGAACAACGTCGAGGAGACACGCGCCGCGATGCGCATGATCAGCGGCTGGCAGGTTAACATGCTCCCCGCGGCATCCACGGTCGAGGTACCTTCGGACAATCATAGCCCGTTTGTCGGACCGGTTTTCTACGATAACTACCCCCTGTATCGGGAGTGGGTAAGGCCATCCAAACACGCTCGCAAGGAGATTGGCAGCGCGATCACGCTGCCGGCGGAAGAGCCGATTCCGACCCCGATAGTCCCCCGGGAGACGGGGGCAGCGCTTAGATTTCTGGTCCCGATCGGTTTTCGATGCGCCCGGTAAGTAAGATCAATTCGTTCGCGACAGAATGGAGAAAAGTGAAAGATGCCGCTGGTGGACATGCCGCTGGAACAACTGTACGAGTACAAGGGTCGAACTCCGCGGCCGGAGGACTTCGATGCGTACTGGGAGCGCGGGCTGGTGGAGATGGCGGAGAAGGACCCGGAACCGGAGCTCATTCCCCACAGCCTGAGCGCTCCGTTCGCCGAATGCTTCGATCTCTACTTTACCGGAGTTGGCGGCGCTCGCATCCACGCCAAGTATCTGCGCCCTAAGACGACGATTGCGCCGCATCCGGCAGTCCTGATGTTTCACGGCTACTCGGGCAACAGCGGTGACTGGTGCGACAAGTTGAACTATGTTGGGCTGGGCTTCTCCGTGGCCGCCATGGACTGCCGCGGCCAGGGTGGGCAGTCCGAGGATCCGGGCGGCGTGCGCGGCAATACGCTGCGGGGCCACATCATTCGCGGACTGGACGATGCGGCCGACAGGCTCCTGTTTCGACAGGTATTCCTGGACACGGCGCAGCTGGCGCGCGTCGTCATGAGCCTACCGGAGGTCGATCCGGATCGCGTCGGCGTGACCGGAGGCTCCCAGGGCGGGGGTCTAACCGTGGCCTGTGCGGCACTGGAGCCGCGCATCAAGCGCGCGGCGCCGGTATTCCCATTCCTGTGCGATTATCGTCGTGTTTGGGAGATGGATCTTGCGACCGGAGCTTACGAGGAACTGAGGACTTTCTTTCGCAGTTTTGATCCACTGCACGAGCGCGAAGAGGAGATCTTCACACGTCTCGGATACATCGACAACCAGTACCTGGCTCCGCGCATTCGCGCGGAAGTGCTGTGGCCGATCGGCCTGATGGATACGATCTGCCCACCGTCAACCCAGTTTGCGGCTTACAACAGAATCCCCTCAAAGAAGCGGCTCTTGATCTATCCGGACTTCGGTCACGAGGGCCTTCCCGGCTGCAACGACCGCATCTTCGAGTTTCTCGCCGGCCTATAACGTGCAGCTGCACCGGCATTTGGAGTGCGTGCGACATGTCGCCGCTTTGGATCCGCAGACAAGTCTGCGGCCTATTCCATGACTTGCCGCGAGCTGTGGACGCGAATTCGGCAGACTGCCCGTATGGGACACGTTGCCGCATCCCTGCCACCTCGTTCAGAAAGCCCTGTCACGAATTGGCGACACGTTGCCTCTGCCAAAGCGCCCGTATGGGCGCACTCCATAGGGGTTTTGTTGCCGGTGTTGGTGAACCTGACGGCTCTACGTCAATGACTCAGACAGCGCGGACGCGAACTTCGCGTTTTCAGCCGGTGTGCCGATCGTAACGCGGAGAAACGTCTTGGCTCCGAAGATGTCGCCGGTGCGTGTGATCACGCCCTTCCGAAGCAGCGATTGGAATACGATCGTGCTGTCGTGCTTAAGGTCGATCCAGACGAAATTGGCGTGTGTTGGGGTGTAGTCGAGGTCGAGAGCGCGAAGTGCCGCGTAGAAGTCGCTCTTTCCGGCGCGGTTCATGGCGAGCGTGCGCTCAACATGCGCATCGTCATCCAGTGCGGCAGAGGCTGCAGCCTGAGCCATGTAGTTGACGTTGAATGGCTCCCTCGTTCGGTCCAGCCACTCCGCAATGTCGGGGCGCATGGCTCCGTAGCCGATCCGAATCCCGGCCAATCCGTAGGCCTTCGAGAACGTTCGAAGCACCACGACGTTGCGCCCATGTCGAACGTAATCCAGGCCGTCGGGATAGTCCGGGTCCTCGGCCGCATATTCGAAGTAGGCCTCGTCGAGGACGGTCATCACCCGTGTCGGCAGCCGATCCAGGAATCGGTCCAGCGCTCTGCGTGTGACGATAGTGCCGGTGGGGTTGTTGGGATTGGCGATGAATACGAGGCGTGTGCGCGCGTTGACGTGGTCTGCCATCGCATCGAGATCATGGACCCAATCGGTGGTGAGAGGCACCAGATGGCATGCGGCGTCGTTCAGGATCGCCGCCGCTTCATAGCGCACGAATGACGGATCGCCCTGGATCACCTCGTCACACGCCCGAAGAAATGTAACGCCAAGCAGGTGAATGATGTCGTCCGAGCCGTTTCCGAAGACCAGCGAATCCGGTGTAACGTCCAGCTTACGGGCAACGGCCTGCCGAAGTTCATGGCAGCTGGCGTCCGGATAGACGTGCATCTTCGCCGCAAGCTGCCTTACGATCTCGATTGCCTTCGGCGACGGTCCCAGCGAGTTCTCATTGCTCGCCAGCTTGACGACTCCCGTGATGCCAAGTTCGCGCTCGACCTCTTCGATCGGCTTCCCAGGCCGGTAGGGCGTCAGCCGCGCAATGTTGTCCGCGATCTCCGATCGAAACAGCGACTCGTTCAGATCTGCCATCGTCGAGAACCCGCTATTTCTTGTCCTGGGGCGCCAGGACCATCTCGATATCCTGAGTCATCTTCATCCCGCCGACCGTTCCGTCCGCCTTGGCCGTCATCTTCAGCAGCTTGCCGTTATCCGGGTCGATGTTCATCGTCGATTCGGACCGTGCCTTCAGACCCGCCTCCTTGTTGTCGACATCCGATGTAATCATGATCTTCAACGATTTAACGCCGTCGACGGCCTCGATGCCTACAAGGGTCGCCTCGCCTTCCGACTTATTCGTGCCGCCCGTCGGGCCGGGCATCGAAACAGACACCTTCCATTTGTCCCCGACTTTGACAGGGCCTTTGGGTACATAGGCGTCTTGCGCGGTCGAGAGAGACTGAATCATGGTAGACATCTGCGCGGCAGCCTGTTCGTTGCCGCCTTCCGTCTTGTTCGAAAGCTTGCCGTCTTTATCGCGGATCACCGTGATTGTCGGCAGGAAAGTGCTGATATCCTGTTCGGTTCCGGCTGCAGTCACGACCGCGGACTCAAACTGGTTCAGCAGCGTGAACTCGCCGTCCGGCTTGGCCTCCTTCGTGGTCTCTTTGAAGAGCATGCGGATGACCGTATCCATCTCCGCAATGTGAATCTTCACCGTGAACTTGTAGCGGTTTATATCGCCGGTCTTGAACGCCCGTTTCTTCAGCGTATAGGCGCTTGGATCGGCCTGTGTGCGCGCATAGACGGGCGAAGCCGCAAACGAACCCAACGCTGCGCTCGTGGCGAGAGTCGATATTACGAGACGACCGGACCAGACCGGCTTACATACGGAAGTCTTCATCGGATGCCCCTTCTGGATCAAACGAGTTGACGTCAAAAACGAGTGAATATGGAAGCGGCCGGACGCACACCCGTTAGACATGGCGCTGCGCGGTAGTATTTCGGCGATCGAGTTCAGGCGACAAATAGGTCATCTATGAGCCGGAACCCCTCCGGGAGGGAGGTCTTCGTATCCTGGAGCGCTCGCTCATCGTAGGGAAGACGGCCCCCTCCGCGGATCGGGTTCCGGGAGTCGTAAACTAGAAACGGTACGGGGCCGACGGCGTGACCTCGCGTTGAAACAGGCGTCATGTGGTCCGGCGAGCAGAGTAGACGAAAGTCATCCAGTTTCTTAATACCGTCTAGAATCGTGCCGACAACAAGCCTGTCGAAGTTCTCTATCGCGCGAATCTTTTCGTCGATGCTTCCCACGTGTCCCGCCTCGTCTGGCGCCTCGACGTGCACCCAGACGAAGTCGTGGCGGTTCAGCGCGTCGAGTGCGTGCCTGCCCTTCCCTTCGTAATTGGTGTCGAAGTAGCCTGTGGCGCCGGGAACATCCAGCACCTCCAGTCCGGTCAGCCTGCCCAGGCCCCGGACCACATCCACGGCGGAGATCACCGCGCCCGTCATTCCGCGACATGATAGAAACGACGGAAGCGCCGGCAGACGGCCCGGGCTCCAGGGCCAGAGCGTGTTCGCGGCAGGCTTGCCCTCCTCGCGTCGTCTCCGATTAATGGGATGCTCATCCAGAAGATTGAGCGAGTCCTCGATGAATGCGCGCAGCCGCACATCACTGTCGCCAGTAGGGTAGATCTCCGGGAGCTTCCTTCCCATGTTTTCGTGCGGAGGATGGGTTAGTACCTCCGTGGGACCATCGTGCCAGCGAAGAATATGCCGATAAGATACGCCCGGGAACAGCGTGAGCGACCGTGTCCCGAGCTTCGAGTTTGCCAGTTCGATAAGCGGTCGGGCCTCTTCCGTGGAGATATGGCCGGCACTGTAGTCCAGCAACGTCTCGCCGTCGGTACTGATCAATGAACAGCGGAAAGCAACGTCTTTTGCCGACATCGGCAGCCCCATCGCCGCCGCCTCTATGGGACCGCGACCTGTGTAGTATCGCATTGGATCATAACCTAGCAGCGCCATGTTCGCCACGTCACTGCCGGGGTACATATCAAGGGGAGTCACCTGGACCGAGCCAACGAGACCGGTGCGGCCAAGGTCATCAAGATACGGTGTGCGCGCGACCTCGAGGGGTGTCCTGCCATCTAGATCGCCCAGTGGCAGATCGGCGGCTCCATCTGGGACCAGCAGGATGTACTTCATTCGCAGAGTATACCCTATGGCATTCCCGCCGCCTCGTGTCGTGCTCTAGCGCGATCCACTCGAGAATGCCCGGAGCTAACCGCCGCAGCTGATTCCCGCGAAAACCGTCGACCGTCCGGTTCCGGAGGGGGGAACACGCCGACGGCCGCGGGAATTCCGAGGCGGAACGCATCCCATTGTAACGGCGTCGAATTTGGTCTTCCTCCCAGGCGCACGGTCGTAGCGCGCGAAATCCTTGCGTCCTGGCGCTCGATGAGGTAGGTCGTGTGGGGCTCGGTCATAAACTCCAGGACTCTGGCCGAGGAGTGGAACAGCAACCGGCGACCTACGAGAATGCACGCCCTCTCTCCCGCGCCCCACGGATTGACGATCTGACAGATTCCGCCTAGCAGACTCGTGATGGCGACGTACCTGGCGACGCCCTGGTCCGCCTCGGCGCCGATGCGGAAGCCTCCCGGCGCAGTGAGCGAAAATGCGGCGCTCCATGCCTCGGGCAGTCCCGGAAATAGGTCGATCGCAGCCGGAGGGGAGCCGCCGAATCCGTGCTCTCCAGCAGCCGGCCGAATCTCCCCGGGACCGTCGGCGATGGGCAGCGACCGGTCGCCGAGCAGCATCGCAGTCATACCGGTGCAGAGTCTGGCGGCGCCGGCGAGATCAGGAGACCTGGGATCGTGGCCGAATAGTCCGCATGGCTGGTGCGGAGTCGCGGCAAGAAGCGACCGAAACAGGGCCCCCGTTACCGCGGGCTTGGGAGAGCCGAGCGGCTGCAGCTCCGCCGAGCAGAAACGGCCCGCAGGAAGCAGATGTTCGAGAAGCAGCTGCCATGCAGGTCGCAGTTCATCGTTTAGATCAAACTCGGCATCCGCCCACAATAACGCGCGAAGCGCGGTGGCAATTCCGGATCTCACTTCGGGATCGTCGCGAAGCTCCTCGATAGCCTCACAGCGCTCGATTGCAAACACGGCGCCTGCTCGTAACAGTGGATACGCCCGCTCGCGCAGAAAGTAGGGATCCGGCGCATGTCTCCACGCCTCCCAAACAAGTAGTCCAGTCTCTATCCCTTCACTGATCAGCTGTCGTTCCGCCTCGAGCTGACCCGGGAGCCGCCCGTCGGTGTGGAGAGTGACTTCCTGCAGGTCCTCGCCGAGCCGGTTGAACGCTGAAGGGAATCTCGCTCCGCCAACTCCAAGATCGCAGGCCGTGCGAGCGGCGAACTCCGGCAGCAGACGGAAATAGGTATCGACATACGGTACCGACAGCTCCAGGTGATTGGAGCGCACGAGGTTCGCAATCATCGCGCGAAGATCGGGGCCTGAGTAGATCGCGGGACCGCCGCGCGCGCGCTCGCCGCTGGGCCAGAGACCGCCATTTGTGAGCGGCGCGTCGAATCCGCGAGAGCAGCATGCCTGCTGGTAGAGTCCCAGGTACCACAGATTCTCGAGGTATCCGGGGAGACTATCGTCCGCGGGACCTTGCAAGCGAAGGAACGACTTCTCCCAGAACCGGCTCCAGTGCTCCCGCTGCTCGCTAAGGAGCCGGTCGAAGCCACGGTAGACGGCGGACTCCAATCGCTGGCGAGCTCGCGCGACGGGATCGCCGTCCTTCGGACTCGTCGCGACGGCGACATACAGTGTGAAACTGCTGGAGCGTGCCGACTCGAGCACAAGGCTGCAGCGGTGATCGCCATCGGTCCGTGGTCGCACGCGCGCCCCCGCCACACGCGCAAGCAGCGCGTACCGTCGGTCTCGGAGCGCCTGAAGAATGCCGACGGTCTCGCCGAGCGCGAATAGGTGCGCGTCCCGCTCCAGTGTGACGTCGACTCTGCGCTCGGCGCATCGCACCCGCTGGTCACGATAGTGCACGACAAGAACGCCGGTGGAAGCGGAAACGAACGTCGTGACCTTGCACGTACCGTGTTCGTTCTCGGCATCTATGGTGACGATGCCGGAATGGAGACGGAGCCGCTGATCGTATCGGGTGGCCTCATGCAGAATGGCAGGTTCGCTCTCGATCGACACCGCGCCCGCGGAGACCTGTTGCCAGGCTGTGCGATCGGCTCCGTCCTCGGGGTCTGCCCATAGATCGGTCTTGTGCAGCTGAAAGAGCAGACGCTCCGGACACCAGAACATGGCTCCGAGATCGCCGTCGCCAAGAGGCATCCCCTGTGAGCCGTCAAGGGCAGGAGCCAGGTAGACGACGTCGTGCTGCGCGACAAAGCTGGGGAAGTCAACGTTAAGACCGGATCCATCGTAAAGGACGCCGCTTGCCGGCGAGTTCACGTCCGCGCGGTTTGCCCGATTTGAAGGTCCGAATCGCGTAGTTGAGAGTTCGGGCATACGGTCGATTCCTTCGTATTGCGCGACCACCCTCAGGGAGCGCCGGCTTCCTACTATTGTGGGTAATCGTTGAGGAGAACTGCAGGTGTTCGGATGTCCCCGTTGTGGCTGAGTCGACCCGATCCTGCGCGCGGTCGAGCCAGGCCCGTAAAACCGACCCGCGGTGTCGCAAGCACCGAGAGTCACAGCCAGCCCGCGACCTCACTGGCGGAGGCCCGTCTCGGGTATACTTGAACTCGTGGATTGGCACAGCGACGCCGTGTCCGACCGAACGCCGGCGGGCGGCATCCGAATGGCGGGAGGCAGGCAAAGTGGCAGTTCTACAAGCTCGATCGTCGATTGGCAGATCGCGCCCAGGCATCGACGACATCGCTGACAAGGTCTACGAGGGCCGGCGGCTTTCATCGGAAGATGGATTACGGCTCTTCAACTATCCCAACCTGCCCGAGGTCGCGTCGCTCGCGAACTATGTTCGCGAAAAGCTCCATCCGGACACCAACTCGGTAGTCACGTACGTCGTCGGCCGCAACGTCAACTACACCAATGTCTGTTGGGTACGCTGCAAATTCTGCGCGTTTTATCGCATTCCGGGCCACGACGAGGGCTACGTTCTGACGCGTGAGCAGATCTTCGAGAAGATCCGACAGATGGTCGACCTGGGCGGTATCGAGATCTTGATGCAGGGGGGCCTTAACCCTAAGCTCAAGATAGAGTGGTACGAGGACCTGCTTCGAGCGATCAAGTCAGAATTTGGCGCTTACGGCATCATCCTCCATGCGTTCTCGCCGGCTGAACTGATCTATATCGCCAAAATCAGCAAGCTGACTCTTTCCGAGATGTTCGCCCGCCTGAAAGCGGCCGGGCTCGACAGCGTACCGGGCGGCGGGGCTGAGATTCTGACGGATCGAGTTCGTGAGACGATCTCACCCTATAAAGACACGGCGGAGGAGTGGCTCAACTGTATGCGGGAGGCGCATCGGGCCGGACTCCGTTCGACGGTGACAATGATGTACGGATCAGCGGACACGGTCGAGGATAGGGTGGAGCACCTCGTGAAGGCCCGTGAGCTTCAGGATGAGACTGGTGGCTTCACGGCATTCATTCCGTGGTCATTTCAGCCGGACGGCACGGAGCTGACCTACGAAAGAGCTTCGGCGTTCGATTACCTCCGCACCGTCGCCGTTGGCCGGCTAATGCTGGACAACATCCCGCACATGCAGGCAAGCTGGGTGACGCAGGGTCCGAAGGTGGCGCAGATTGCGCTCGGATACGGCATCAACGACTTCGGCAGCACGATGATGGAGGAGAATGTGGTCTCGTCGGCGGGATGCGCATTCACCATGCCAATCGAGGAGATGGAGCGACTCATTCGAGACGCCGGATATAGGCCTATGCGCCGCACTACGCAGTACAGGCTGCTTCCGTTGGGAGTTCCGGAAGGCTTGCCCCTGCTGCAAAACGACTGCGCCGTGGCGGCTGGCGCAGTGCTCTCGCCGCAAGCATAACGACATTCAACATAACGAACCGGCGCGGCGATTTCGGGAGCAATCCCGTAAACCCGGGAGAGGCTACTGACGAGGCGGATA
>JBBQVV010000171.1:0-13906 GCA_038211235.1 Chthonomonadales bacterium
GCTGGGGTTCTGCTCCGGCATCGAGAACTACTCGCGCTTTCTCGACGGCCGCGCACCGGGCACGCCGCCGAACACACTCCTAGATTACTTTCCGAAGGACTTCATCACAATCATCGACGAGAGTCACCAGTCGATCCCTCAGATACGGGGAATGTACAACGGCGACAAGGCGCGGAAGGACACACTGATTCAGTACGGTTTCCGGCTTCCATCCGCGGCGGACAACCGGCCGCTCAAGTGGCACGAGTTCGAGGAGCGGATCGGGCAGGCGATATTCGTCTCGGCCACGCCAAGCGCGCACGAGCGCGAGCACTCGGCGCAGATCGTCGAGCAGATCATTCGCCCGACCGGACTGGTTGACCCGGAGATCGTCATTCGACCAACGCGTGGGCAGATCGACGACCTGATCGAGGAGATCCACAAGCGCGTCGAGCGTCATGAGCGTGTGCTGGTAACCACGCTGACAAAGAAGATGTCCGAGGACCTGACGGAGTACCTCGAGGACCTGAAGATCAAGGTCAACTATCTCCACTCGGATATCAAGACGCTTGCCAGGACGGAGATTCTCCGGAACCTTCGTTTGGGCGTACACGACGTGATCGTCGGAATAAACTTGCTGCGAGAGGGGCTGGATCTGCCCGAGGTATCGCTTGTCGCCATTCTCGACGCCGACAAGGAGGGCTTCCTCCGATCCGAGACGTCGCTCATACAGACGGTGGGCCGCGCAGCGCGCAACGTTGGGGGCCAGGTGATCATGTATGCGGACAACATCACCGGTTCCATGCAGCGGGCCATCGACGAGACAAACCGGCGGCGCGAAAAGCAGGTCGCCTACAACAAGGAGCATGGGATCACGCCCCAGACGGTCATCAAGGCTATCCGTGACCTGCTCCAGGCGGAGAAAGTAGCGGAGGACCGGACAGAGTATGGCGCCGGGAAGGGGCCAGGCCGCCTCCGCGAGGACGCGTCGGTGATGTCGATCGGCCAGATCGAAGAGGTCATTCAGAAGCTCGAAAAAGAGATGAAAGACGCCGCGCGCGGACTCAACTTCGAATACGCGGCCGAGCTTCGTGACGAAATCAACGAGCTTCGCAAGATCGCGCCCGCGAGCAGTGTCGGCAAGGACGGGACAACGTCCTCTATGGGCAAGGACCAGCTCTACAAGACGAAGCGCTCCAAGCGGTAAGCGCTGTAGCTAAAGCTCATCCCGTAGCATACGCCCAGCTTGCGTGCAGCGACGTAGTGCACTGGAGTGGCGCTTAGCCGAGGGCCCGCGAGTGACAACGTTTACGTTATTGCTTGATCGGAACTACGATGTAACTGCAAGCCTATGTCTTGCAGCGCGAGTGGGACGTGCGACTGGAAACGCTGTGGCGAATTCTTGGCGCGATGCTCAAGATGCTTTGGCTTGTTGGGCGCGCCGTCCGTGCTGCTGCTGAATTACGGGCAAGAGACGTCCGCGTTACGGGAGTTACGAATTGTCGATGTTGCTGACGCGGGATACGCCCGCGCTGATCTTGGCGCCGATGGATGGCGTGACGGACGCGCCGATGCGGGCCGTTCAGGGAGAGACGGGCGGCTTCAGCTATGCCGTCTCCGAGTTCGTGCGCGTGAGCCAGGAGGTGCCGCCGGCGCACGTCTTTCTCCGCCACGTACCAGAACTCCGCGATGGCGGCCTGACGCCCACGGGTCTTCCCGTTCAGGTACAGCTGCTGGGCGGTGATCCGGACCGAATGGCGCGCGCGGCAGTGATCGCATGCGAGGCTGGTGCGCACGCCATCGACATCAACTTCGGCTGCCCGGCGCCCACCGTTAACCGTCATGACGGAGGCGCAACGCTCCTCAAGTATCCGGAGCGGATCCGGTCGGTTGTACGAGCAATTCGGGATGCGCTGCCGGCGCATATCTCGGTGTCCGCGAAGCTTCGATTGGGGTGGGAATCGATCGAGGATATCTACGTGAACGCCGCGATGGCCGCGGAGGGCGGGGCGGAGTGGATAACAATCCACGGCCGCACTCGCGCAGCCGGGTATCAGCCCCCGGCGCACTGGGAGCCGATTGGGATTGTCCGAGAGCGAATCGGCATCCCGGTAGTAGCGAACGGCGACATCTGGACGGTCGAGGATTTCAGACGTTGCCGCGATGCGACCGGATGCATCCACTTCATGCTCGGGCGGGGCGCACTCGCCAATCCGCGGCTGTCAATCATGGCCGCGCGCGAACTGGGGATTGTCGCCGACAGACGGGTGGCCAACGCCGATGCGATGGCGGACTGGATACCGCGACTGCGACGGCTAGTGCACTTCACCGATCACTTCGAAGGCCGTGCCGCAGGGCGAACGGTCCACCGGATAAAGCAGTGGCTGAAGCTCGCAACCCACTATGGCGAGTTCACGGCCTTTGAATCCATCAAGCGAGCACAATCCACCGAAGAGCTATTCGACTGCCTGGTAGCCGCTGCGCTCGTGCCGGCAGCCTGATAATCCGGCCGCGGCTATGCAGGGAACGACGCGGCGATCGCTTTATCGAGAAGATCCTGGAGTCCGAGTCTCTCTGCCCATCCCCGCAGGTAGCCGTAGTCGAGATTGTCGGCTTGCGTCTTCAGCATACCGAGAACATCACTCCACTGCCGGTCGGAGACACCGCCTCCCAATTTGAACCATCTGATCTTCTGAAGGATCGCGTCCTCAGGACTTGGCAGGTAGGCCCGGATTTCTCCATCGGCGGAGATCGGCAGATACTGCCTGCGCCTCCATACCTCGTTCGTCCATGCATCATCATCAGTAGCCGTTTTCGCGTACGTCCCAACCGTAGGCTTTCAGCATCAAGTCCGCGGGTATCACGCGGGAGATTACCCGCATCCAGCACTCATGCTCACTCGCACCCGGATATCGGCGGCGAACTTGCGCGTAGGCTGCGCCCCTCATAAATCGTCCCATGCGGCTAATGGCTTCCAGCTTCTGCGCGGGCGACATCCGACGAATGCCCTCGATCATACGGCGTTCGATTTCGGGGTGCGTATCGGAGAACACCACCGTGCCGTCCAACTTTAGATTCATATCGTCCAAGTTGTGTCTCTCCTCAACCATACCCGGCTCACTCCGAGCGGCGGAGTTACAAACTACGATTGGGTCGGCGATCTCGCGCGAAGGCCAGGCTAGCCGCCGATGACCTTCCGCACCGTTGCGACGGCCCAGGCAGCCATTCCCTCGCGGCGACCGACAAATCCCATTTTCTCGGAAGTGGTCGCCTTGACGCTGATCCGTCCCGGCTCGACGCCAAGGCAGTCCGCAATCGTCTCCTGCATTCTGGCGCGGTATGGCGCCAATTTCGGCGCTTCGGCCGCGACCGTCACGTCGACGTTTACCGTTTGCCAGCCCGCCGCCGTCACCCGCTCCGCCACGATGGCAAGCAGGTGCAGGCTTGATATCCCTCGATATGCCTCGTCCGTATTCGGGAAGAGGATCCCGATGTCGCCAAGACTCAGCCCGCCAAGCAGCGCGTCGCACACGGCGTGCAGCAAGACGTCCGCGTCGGAGTGCCCTTCCAGCCCGCACTCATGTGGAATCTCAATACCGCCAACAAACAGCTTCCGCCCGGCAGCCGGTGCGGCAAATGCGTGCACGTCATAGCCGAAGCCGGTGCGAGTCTCGGGGAAGGTGCTGTGGATTGGGTACTGAGTATTGAGTACTGGCTGGTTGGTGGTCTTAATGAGATCGCCTGCTTCAAGCGAATGGTATGGTTGGGCCTGGCCAGCTACGCTAGTCCGGCCAAGCAGCCGCTCGGCGAAAACGAGATCTTCCTGGCGCGTGATCTTGATGTTGGCGGGATCGCCTGGCGCGATCTCCACGGCTCCGCCTATGGCCTCGATCAACGATGCCTCATCCGTCGGCTCGGCGGACGTGAAATCGTAAGCGGCGTATGCGCGTCGAAGTTGAGATAGGAGAGCTCCTTGAGGCGTTTGGACTGCGGTAAGGCCCGTAAGAATCTCACCGTCAAGAATTGCGGCGCGAGGAATCGTGGCCCGCAACATGCCGAGCGCATCTGCCCTCTTTACGGTGTCCGACAATGGCAGTCCTGGCACAGCCGCGCCGGTGCGGGCTGTCGCCTCGATCACGCGATCTATCAGCCCGGCGGTAACGAGGGGGCGGGCGGCATCGTGAACGAGCACAATCTCGACGCTATCCGGTACCGCGGCGAGGCCGTTGCGAACGGACTCGGATCGCGTATCACCGCCGGTTACGACGACGATTTGCGCACTCACCGTTCGCGCGGATACGATCTCTTGAACCCGGTCGAGATCGTCCGTACCGGCCGCAATGACGATGAGCAATACAGCTGGATGCGTGGAAAAGGCGGCCAGCGTCCGCTCAAGGACGCTAACGCCGCCTAGTTCAGCCCAGATCTTGTTTTCCGCGCTACCGAATCTTCTTGCCCGTCCCGCGGCGGGTATAACCACTGCTATTCGGCGCATCGCTGTGTCCATTCGATCCCCTCGCATCCCTCGGTTCCCGATTTCCGGTGTAGTCGAAACCATCACCGTCATCATCCGTTCGGATACGCGCGAATATCATCTTACCCGCGACGGTCTGTAAGACGCTCGTCACAATCACGCTCAGCGTGCTGCCCATGAACCGCCTTCCATCCTCTACCACGATCATGGTCCCGTCGTCCAGATAGGCGACGCCCTGATTTGGTTCCTTGCCGTCCTTGACGATGGCTACGGTCATCGCCTCGCCCGGCAGTACGACCGGCTTCAATGCATTCGCGAGCTCATTCACGTTCAGGACCTGAACACCCTGCAAAGCGGCGACCTTGTTCAAGTTAAAGTCGTTCGTGACGATGATACCCTCAAGGGCCTTCGCGAGCTTGACGAGCTTGGTGTCCACCTCGTCCGACTGAGTCGACCTGTCCAGCGCCTTGTCCCAGGTGCGCACAACCAGCGGAAGCTCTTTGCGCATGCTGTTGAGAATGTCGAGGCCGCGGCGGCCTCGCGCTCGTTTCAGGCCATCCCCGGAGTCGGCGATGTGCTGCAGCTCTTCAAGCACGAACCCTGGAACATACAGAGTACCCTCAAGGAATCCGGTGCGACACACATCCGCAATGCGTCCGTCGATGATCACGTTCGTATCCAGGATCTTACAGTTCAACGTCGGCTTGAGTTCGGGACTGTCGGCGTTAGCCCCGACCGATCCGCCGCGCGCGAGAATCAGCACGAGCTCGTTCTTCATACTCATCATCGCAACAATGCCGAGATAGACGAGTACCGCGCTGAGGAGGATATAGCTGCCGATTCGGACAGGTAGGAGAGGTATCTGGAATAATAGCTGGTTGAGCAGCAGCATGACGATTGCGCCGAGCGCCGTTCCGGTGCCAATTGCGATCTTGTCCGCCGCGGACATCTGCTCCAGGGTCTTACCGGCGCGCACAATCAGATCTGCGATCCGCGGGCCGGTCCATAGGCCGAGTAACAGGCCGATCGACCCAAGGGCGAGGGTAAGCTGAGCCTTCTCATTGGGAATCGTATTCATCAGCCCGATGATCCATACGTTCTTGATCTCCAGCATGGAGAGACCCGTGTAGATACCGGTGCCGCAAAGAGTGAGCATTAGAAGGAGCGCAAACAGCTGCCGGAATGTATGCAGTCGCATATTAGGAATTCACCTCCTTTCTGATTTGACATTCTTCCGAACGAAGTGAGGCGATTACTTCAGTTCACGGTTCCGATGGCGCTTCCAACCGAAAGAGCTTCGGGGGCCGGATCGGAATCGATGATGTGGATCTTAAGGCGCCCGACAATCGACACGACCTCGAACATCTGGGTTACATCCCCCTGCGCAAACTTGATGTGTGTCGCGTCCACAAACTTCGCCTGCTTGGCATCATAGAGCGTCGGATCGAATGCGATCCATCTGCCCACGTAGCTCTCTGCCCACGCATGGTAAAAGAACCTTCCGTCGGCATACACGATTCCCGCGCACAGGCGGGTAGGCACACCGGCCGCGCGCGCCAGCGCTGTATAAAGCGTTGCATAGTCTCGGCATACGCCTCGACGCCTGCCGAAGATATCCTTTGCGGAGCGAACGACGGCGATACTTGGGTCGGGCGTCATCTCGGAATGGACCCAGTCCCTGATACTGGACGCGATTTTGTAAAGATTCGTTTCCTTTCCGCGGAGGCCGAGGGCGGTTTCACGAATCGGGATGTCGTCGGTTTCGAGGTATGCGGCCCTGGAAAGGTACGGCGCGAGAGAAGCGTCGCGGAAGGGAACGTGCAGCGACTCGGCGGGACTGAACTGCTCGGCACGAACCGTGAAATCGGCGACCACGCCATCCCCGCGACCTTCTGCCGGCCGCCGGGTAGAAGATTGACGCGGATCGGGCGGCACCATGTTCTGTTCCGGTACCCCGTAAATAGTCGCCTTGAGGAACCGGAGCTTGCGCGGCTCCTTGATCAGGCGGTCCGGCATGATTGCCGTGGCATCCGCAAAGTCCGCGGGCACGGGTGTCGCTCCTGCCGCGGCGGGAGCGAGAGCCGGCGAGAGATAGGCAGTATCGAGAGCGTGCGACCGGTTTTCGGTCACCATGGTCAAGGTGATCATGCCGAGGCGCAGTTCGCTCTTTACCATTCTGCCGTCGGCGGTCGCCCAGGCGATCATCGTGCCTTCCGGCAAGTCAGATCGGACTTCGTATACTGGAAGGCGTAGACCAGAGTCCGACCGAACCGTCGCCTTGCGCGTCACCACGATCGTTGCCGGGCGAAGCTCGACCGATAACGGTTGCAGATAGTAGAACGTAAGCTTCTTACCAACAACAAGATCCTGACCCTCGGTAAAGCTTGTGGCGTCCGTCGTCAGGTTGGCACCGGCGGGTATGGTAATTGTCTTATGCGTTGCGCCTGCACCGGTACCGATTGTACATGCCACCTTGTTCGCGCTGTAATCGAACAGCGCTTCTACGTGCAAGGTGCTGCCGTTCGATTTTACGTCCAGAGTCTGCTTGAGCGGGTGGTGCTTCAAATCCGTGATGGCTTCGGAGTCCTCGTCCTCCTCTACGTTCGCGCCGAGCAGGACCAGGCGAGTCACGGTGTGTCCGCTCTCCTGGATCGCGGGTCGGGAGAGATATGTGGTGGGCGTGGTATGCGTGACGCTGTAACCGACCTTCTTCTGCCCGAAGTAGAGTCCGATCCACTCGTCTGACCTAACGTCCGGAGTTCGGGAAGGGGCGGTCTGCTTAGCTGTGGGGATTCGCCTTTGAGCGGGAGCGGCGAATGCTGACCAGACGAGAAGCGATAAAATCAGGGCATGGAGGGGCGTTCGCAAGCGCAGTGATGCGTGTTCGGCCACGATGAGCATCATCGATACACTCCTCCGGAGATGCTTGGGCGCGCCAGGGCGCACGAACGAGAGGGTACCGGCTGCTCTGCCATCCTCCGGGAACGCACGACGTCACACGCTGTCCAGGTATTATACCACGGTTACGGTTCACTGAGTCGGGAATTCGACTGCGCGTCGGCGCAGTTACGATAGACGCGGGGGAGCCGGCAGTTGAGGCACGTCGTGATCTCGTGTTCTGTCGCGCCGATGCATCTCGCCAGCGTCTCGGCAGCGATCGTCTCCCTCCCGTCGCTGCCGATACACACCGCGACATCTCCTGGCGCGACCTCCGGGATATCGGTTACGTCAACGACCGTCTGGTCCATACACACGCGACCGAGAATTGGCGCGCGCTTCCCCCTTAGAATGACCTCGCCGCGATTGGATAGACGGCGCGGATAGCCGTCGCCATAGCCGATCAGAATCGTCGCGACGCGCGACGGGCGTCGAAGCGTCACTGTTGCGCCATAGCTGATCGTATGTCCGGACGGCAGCTCTCGCACAGCCCCGACTCGCGCCTTCACCGTCGCGATCGGGCGCACCAGCCGTGCGAGGCTGTCCTCCTGACCGGTCGCCCACGGCTCAGGGATCGTTGGATCGCCGTTTGACGCGCCATTCCATGTAGGGAGCGTTGGAAGCAGTCCGTATAGCAGGAGCCCTGGCCGCACCAGATTGCAGTCGTTCGAGGCGGCTCTCAGCGTGCTGGCACTGTTCGTGGCGTGCACCCAATCGAACCTTGCGCCGGCCGCTGCCAATAAGCCGCGCGCCTCGGTAAATCGCCTCGACTGCCGTGTGCTCAAGTCGGGCGTGACACCGTCCGCATCGGCGAAGTGTGTGCAGACCCCGGTGACCCTCAGCCCCGCTCGGCGGCACTCGCGCCACAAGGCGACCGCGGCTTGCGGCTGCACGCCCGATCGACCGATGCCGGTATCGATGTCAAGGTGGACTTCAAAGCCGGAGCGAGGAACGACAGATGTCAGGGCTGCCACCGATTCCTGGTCACCGACCATTGGTGTGATCCCATGTTCAACAACGGAGACTGCTTCGCCAGGCGCCGTGTTACAGAGCAGCGCGATGGGCACGGAGATGCCGGCCAACCGCAAGTCCGCGCCCTCCGAAACCGTGGCGACTCCAAGCCAGCGAGCGCCGGATTGAATGACGGCTCGCGCGACCGGCAGGATGCCGTGGCCGTATGCGTCTGCTTTTACCACGGCCATCAGGGCACGGTAGGGCGAAAGGTGGGCGCAGAGCGCGCGGCAGTTGGCCTCGAGCGCGTCAATGTCAACCTCCACCCATGCGCGGGATGTGGATGAGAGTCCGCGCGTCGTGTCGCTCACTCTGGCCTGGCCAGTGGGTACTTCCGTTGAATCAGTAGTACCCTGTGAACTTGTGGATCGTGTGTCAGTATGGACGACAATTTTTGTAACTTTCAGCCGTTCCAGTGAGTCTACTAGGTAGCAGCTCGATTAGGGGAAACCCTTTTGCTCTCTTGTGGCGTTTTGGGCCGTTAGCGCCTTCGACGTCCGTTCAGAGCCCGTCGGAGACGATCTACGCACGTAGTGAGTTTCCGGCGGCATTTTTTTGCGACGGTCGGACCAAGCATGAATGGCTTCTAGATTACGGCGAAAGGGCAGGGCAAGCCGAAAGCGCCGAGGAACAGGCCGCATTGGTCCGCCACGGGATCGATTACCATGGCGATCTGCCAATCGTGAGGAAACACATCGGCTTGGGTCGAACGGTCGACCGAGGAGAGAAACACACCCATCCCGGGGTGGGAGTGGTACGATCCGACAATCGTCCATTCCGGTCTCATCTGCGTCCATGCGGGCAGGATCGCCTCCCATGATGCCGGAGTGTACGAGAACGAGGTCGCTGTTCCCTCGCCGTTCAGAGCCGGCAGGGCCGACTCCACAAGGACGATGAAGAGATCGCGCTCCGCGTCGAAGAGCGCCTCTCCGCTGAGAAGGCCGCCAAGTTCGATGGTAGTGTCCGTGCGAAGATGGTCAGCGGCGATGGTATACGCACTAGTTCGGATCAGCACGCATGACTGATCAAGCCGGATCCGGGCAGTCGTACCTATGCCGAGCGCGTCGATATAGGCATGGGCATTTACGCGTTTGGGCCGATAGACATCGGCTTGTTCGGACCAAACGATGTCGCTGTCAGCGGCCATCGGTTCCGGAGGGTCGGCGACAGGGCGCACCGCGACACGAGCCCCCGCCCTGGCGCGGGCGGCGCGAACCGACGCCTCAAACTCCTCCTGTTCGCGAGCCGCAAGCAGGTCCTCTGGCTGGTTCGCCTTATCCGGCTTGGGCCGCGAAGCCTTTGTGAACCTGAACATTGCGGGCCTCTCTCCGGCTCGTGGATAGATCGAGCTAGACTAGGTCTTCCCACAGGATCGATTCCGCATCAGTGGAAGAGGCCGTACGATAGTCTTCGACCATGAGTGGATCGGACATCACCGGCTGGTATTCGGCCCTGGAGTCCGCTCGCTCAGCCGGGTCATCGCGGAATGTGCAGGTGTCGGTTGGGAACAGCAGCAGATTGCGTCTGGCCCAGTCGATCGCCTCCTCATTCGCGGGATCACGAACGTCAAAGAACTCCTTCTCAAACTGCAGCAGAGCTCCAAGCCGGAGAGCAAAGGCATCCAGATACTCGCTGGTCTTCCAGTCTCCCATGCAGACGACGAGGCTCTTATAGACGTGCGGGTGCCACACCGGAGTCAGCATTCGTACTCGTGGGGCATCGAATGGCGCGGGATACTTCGCCGGCAGCTTGATCTCCACGCGATTCAGATTTCTGTATACCGGCCTGCCGTGATCAAGTCGTTCGATCGTACGACACCGATACGCAAGTATATACTGGTCGGTCGGCTGGCCGGTCGTCTCTTCGATTCGAAGTGTGCCGCCACTATGTGCCGCCAATTCGTGCAGGTGCGCATAGTCGGACTGTAGTCTTAGATCGCGGGCGTTTCGCATAGTCATTGCGTACAGCATGTCCGTTCGAAGACGGTAGCGCCCTCGCTGCCGGACACTCCGGGGCGCTCACTCAACCGGATAACCGGCCAATGCGGCGTTCCGCGCCGACCCATGTGTCGGAAATGGCTGGATCACCAGGATATCGCCATCGTGCACTCGCTCGGGTTCCAGGCGCTCGTTTGCCAGTAGAATTGCTCCGGTCGTGGAGTTCGCCATCTGGTACTCGATGTGTCGCGACATAAACCAGCGATGTGCGCTTGCCTTCACCACGTCGGAAACCCGCATCGACCTCGGCATGGTCACCTGCGCCTTGCGGGTTCGATCGGAAGTCTGAATGTAGAACGTGACTTTACCCACGGGCATTTGGACGCTCCTTTTCGTGCATATCGGCGGCAGCCTTCTACGTTTCCGATAGGTCTTGCCGGGCTGCCCATACGGGATCCCCACCCAATTGATAGTATCGCCGCTGCCCTGCGTCCCTGACGCACAGAACCTGGTGTTCGGGAACACCTAGAAGCGCGAGAGGAGCACGCGAAAGAGGATGTCCGGTGTCAAGCCAGTTCAATGTCTCCGGCCGCCGGCTATCGCCACCGCATCGCTGGCACCTGGCCAGCCGGCCGTCGCAGCGGTCGATGGGCCGGCAGATAGGCTCGCGATCGTCGCACTCCACGCAGCACATCTCGGTAAGCAGATCGTATCCCAGTTCCACGACACCGTTCGGACTATTGGCCCAATCGAGCAGGCCGGCTGCTGTTGCCGATTCTGGTCGCTCGTGCCAGGCTTCGATCGAGTCTATCACCTCGTGGGCGAGACAATCGGGGTTGCGTGCAAGCTCAAAGACCGCGGTCTCGTATGGCTTCAGGTTGACGGTGATTTTCTGACTGAAAGTCAGGCTCTGTTTTTGCGGCAGCAGCTCGGCGTTCAGCAGGCATAGCGCTTCACATATCAGGTAGCCTGCCGCAATGCTCGCGACTACGGCTGTAGTCGGCATGGGCTTTTCTTCGGCGACTGACCGCAGCCCGCTGCAAGAGAATCTCTCAGTACGTCGCTCCCACATCGAGGGCGACATTCCGCACTCGAAGCAGGCGCCGAGATCGAAGCCGAATAGCGATACCTCCGCGACGTCCACTTCGATGGCCCCATTCAACCAGGGCCGGCCGGCGCGAATGCATGCTCGGTTGAGCGAAAGGCGCGCGTCCAGGCTGTCGAGGCAGCCGATAACGACGTCCGCGGACCGAATCACGCCGAGGCCGATGTCGAACTGCAGATCCTTCTGCATTGAGTGCGCAAGTACGTTCGGGTTGATCTCTTGAGCGCGCTCAGCCGCCACAATCGATTTGGGCCTACCGATATCGGCCTCATGAAATAACTGACTACGCGTCAAGTTGGAGAGTTCCACGGTGTCAAAATCGACGATCAGAATCTGGCCGATACCGAGCAGCGACAGAAGCATGATGACCTCGTTGCCGATCGCGCCCGCGCCGGCAACCATCACCCTGGCACGGCTAAGCCGCGCCTGGTCCCAGCCGTCGATAAGACGATGTCTTGCATAGCGATCCTCGATGTCCATGCGCTAGTCTATCTTAACCTCAGTCCATGAAGGCTATGTCCCCCGCCGGATATCACGGCAGCGGATAGATTGTATTCTGCTGACCGCAGGCACAGCAGCGGCCGCGGTCCACGCCTCGCAAGAAGTCCCAGCCCTCGGCGCTATAGGAGGTACGGCAGGCGCGGCATTGGAACACCTGCCGGTCGGGACTCAACTCCAGTCGAGTTACGGGACATACGAGGGTAGCGGAGCCATCCTTGCGTGACGCCGCAGGGTCGAGCGATCTGAAATCGATTTCGCTCATCTCAAGCGGCTCGATCCGATGCATGGGCTCCCTGACCCCGCTGCGCCTTACGTCGCCTACGGCGCGCGAGATCGCATCACGCAGCCTGTTGAACATCTAATCCCCCATGTACGTGCGGTCAAAGTTTCTCGCCGTATCGGGCGGAGACTGCGGATCGACCCGGATCAAACGCCCCCCTAGCTCTCCGCAAGCAGGCGGCGCAACGCCTCCGCCATCGGGCCCGCAATGTCACTTGTCGCGGCGTCACGCACCGAGGTGTCCGAGAATTCGCGCCAGGCATCGCGTGCCGGGTCCTCGATCACGCCTTCGCGCGATTCGGGATCGAGCCAATTGTCCGGCAGCGTGATTCCAAGCTCCGCCGCGGCCGCTTCGACGGCACTTGGGGGAACCCACACAACCCCAAGATCCGCGCTTTCGTCATTCGGCTCAAGTTCCGGCAGACCGTCGAGAACCGCTATTCTCTCTTCGGCAACATAGACCAGCCGCTTCAGTAGATATTGGTAACGGCCCGAGGCAAAAAGCGCTTCTGACGACGCTTCCAGCTGCCGCAGGCCGATCCCGCGCTCCATGTTCTCCGCAAACGTCAGCTTCATCTCATAGAGGCAGAGCGACTCCGAATCGATCTGCCATATGGCATCGATCTCGCGATAGAGCGTGGAGTTTCGCCCGTTACGCTGCCGCTGCTCCCACGTGACAATCCTCTCGTCGGAAAGCGGCACGGCCAATCCGAGCCAGTGGCGCACGGCGCGCTCGACGAGTCCACCCAATACTTCGCCCGCGGCTCGTGGACCTCCGCGCGATGGCCGCTGATCCGCCATGCGGCGCTGGAACGAGACGTAGTCCGCGTCTTCAGGCGAAACCAGACGCACATTCCAATATGGATTATTGAACGACGACAATATCGCTTCCCGTTACTTGCCACTCTCGAGCCACTGAATCGCCTGCCGAAGCGCCATCGTTCGCCCGGACGTGTTCTGTCTATCGTTGTGAGCGGCGTCGAAAGGCGCGAGCTTGACGGCGGCGCCTTCCCTCTTCAACAAGATCTCCGCGGCCTCGGCGAGGAAGTAGGGCGCTTTCCGGTCGGTCTTGCTATGTAGGAGATAGTACCGACGCCCGTGCGCCGCGGCGAGCGGCGGAAGCTGCACGGTATGAAACGCCGACGATATCATCAGGAATCCGTGAGCAAGCGTACCCTTTTCCAGCGAACATGCGTAGACATCCGGTCCAGAGTCGCCCTCCCCGATCATGAAGACACGCGACGAATCGATGCGAGTGCGAGACTCCGCGTCCTTGATTGTCGCCGCGACCAGTTCGCCGGTCGGTGCTTCCGGCGATTTTCCGAGCGAAGCACAGCCGGGCAGTCCCACAAGCGCTACCAGGTACCGCCCGTCCCAGGCCTTGCCAGCCGTCTCCTCCCAGCTCCTGGCAAGGTCCATCGTACACAGCTGATCGGTCAGGACGATCACAAGACCTGGATCCGCGGACTCGGACGGCACCGAGATGATACCTGGAGAGACGAGCCAGTATTCGCGCGCTCCGGTGGGGATGGTTCTTCGCTCCGCGTGTCGCCTGAGAGAAAATCCCGCCGACCTGTGGACGCCGGGGATCGTCGGATATGGCATCGCCCGCGCCTCGACCGGAAACTCGGCCTTGTGCTCATGCCACCAGTCACGCCACCAATCGCCGTCGTGGTTGCTGTT
>JBBQVV010000172.1:0-13826 GCA_038211235.1 Chthonomonadales bacterium
GGGATTATGAGTTAGGACATGAAGGCTCCACAGCCCTACGGCCCGTATAGCTGTGGATCATTTGCATGTAAAGGAGTGTTATGAAGAAGGTTGTCCTAGTCTACTCGGGCGGGCTGGATACGTCCGTCTGTATTCCGCTGATGAGGGAGGAGTATGAGTTCGATCACGTCATCACGGTGACCGTGGATGTCGGCCAGCCGCGTTCCGATATCGAGGAGGCCGAAAGACGTGCGACCAGACTGGGCACCGAGCACTACACGCTCGACGCCAGGGAGCTGTTCGTGGAGCACTTCTGCTGGCCTGCGCTCCGTGCCAACGGTGACTACCAGGGCTACCCGATCTCCACGAGCATCGCGCGGCCGCTGATCGCCTTGAAGGCAGTCGAGAAGGCGCAGGAGCTCGGCGCGAATGCGTTCGGGCATGGATGCACCGGCAAGGGAAACGACCAGTTCCGCCTTGAGTATATCATGCGCACGCTCATGCCGGATGCGCAGATCATCGCACCCATGCGCGAGGGTCGACGGCTGCCGGACGGCACACGCGAACCCTGGACGCGCAGCGAGGAGATCGAATACGCCAACGCGCACGGCCTCTCCATCCCTCAGACACGAGATAAGATCTGGTCGATCGATGAGAACCTGTGGGGGCGCAGCGTGGAAGGCGGCCGGCTGGAAGAGCCCGACTTTGCGCCACCGGAAGAGATCTTCCAATGGACGCGAGGCCTCGCGGACTGCCCGAACGAGCCCCGGATCCTGAAGCTGACCTTTGACAACGGCGTGCCGGTCGCCATAGACGGTGAGCGCTTGTCGCCTTATGATCTCGTTGTCAAGATGAATACCATCGCCGGGGAGAACGGCGTCGGCAGACTCGATATCATGGAAGATCGGATGCTCGGCCTTAAGGTTCGTGAGAACTACGAGTGTCCGGCTGCCGTCGCCCTCCTCACCGCGCACCGCGCCCTCGAGGCGCTGGTCTGCACCCAGGGCGAGTTGAAGTTCAAATCATCGGTAGATCGCGAATGGGGCGAACTGGCGTACAAAGGACTGTGGCTCGATCCGCTTAAGGACGATCTGGAGGCGTTCATCAATAAGATTCAGGAGCGCGTTGTGGGCACGGTCAGGTTGCGCCTCGCCAAGGGCAGCGCTGTAGTAACGGGTCGGGAAAGCGAATATGCGCTCTACAACGCCGACCTCGCCTCGTTCGACAGCAAGACATTCGATCAGTCCGAGTCGCTGGGAGCCGTCAAGGCGCACGGGTTGCAGTCGCGCCAGTATTTCCACCTGAAGTACAAGGGCAACCACGCGCTTTCCGGCGCCCACGCGCTGCCCCTGCTCGGTCAGAAGACGGAGTAGGCGATGTGGAAGCTCTGGGGAGCGCGCTTCGAAGGCGCCACCGACGCGCTGATCGAGCGCATGAACAGCTCACTCGCATTCGACTCCAGGCTCTGGCGGCAGGATATCCTCGGCAGCATCGCCCACGCGACGATGCTCGGGGCGACAGGAATCATATCGGAAGCCGAATCGGTCCAGATTATCGATGGGCTGCGCGCGCTGCTCGCCGATATCGACTCCGGAGCGTCGACCCTGCCACCGGACGCCGAGGATGTACACACCGCCGTCGAGGGTCTGTTGCGCGAGCGATTAGGACCAGTCGCCGGGAAACTCCACACCGCGCGCAGCAGAAACGACCAGATCGCGACGGATATCCGCCTCTACCTGCGAGATGAGTGTGTCGAGATCGACGGCGCGATCCGTTCACTTCAGCGTACGTTGCTGGACCAGGCACACGGTCATTTCGAATGCGTGCTGCCCGGCTATACGCACATGCAGCACGCGCAGCCTGTCGTGCTTGCGCATCATCTCCTCGCCTACTTCTGGATGCTCGATCGCGATCGCGAACGGTTTGTCGATAGCGCTCGCCGAATTAACCGGCTTCCGCTCGGCGCGGGCGCGATGGCGGGCACGGGGTTCCCAATCAATCGCGAGCAGGTTCGCCACGCCCTGGGCTTCGATAAGCTCCTCGAAAACAGCCTGGACGCGGTTTCCGATCGCGACTTCGCAATCGAGTTCACCTCCGCGGCCGCAATTCTGATGATGCACCTTTCACGCCTTGCGGAGGAGATCATCCTGTGGAACAGCCCGGAGTTCGGGTTTGTCGTCCTCGACGATTCCGTGACGACCGGCAGCAGCATCATGCCTCAGAAAAAGAACCCGGACGTGGCCGAGCTTGTTCGAGGCAAGTCAGGACGTGTGTTTGGAGACCTCATCGCCCTCCTGACGCTCATGAAGGGACTACCGCTAACTTACAATAAGGACATGCAGGAGGATAAGGAGGCTCTGTTCGATGCCGTGGATACGGTCAGAATTGTCTTGCCATCCATGGAGAAGACCCTGGCATCTGCGCAGTTCCGTTCCGAACGAATGAGAGGCGCGACGGTCGGCGACTTCTCGACGGCGACGGATCTCGCGGACTATCTCGTTCGAGCCGGGCTGCCGTTCCGCGATGCCCACGTCGTGGTCGGACAAATTGTTCGCCACTGCATCGCGACCGGTCGGACGCTGGAGACCCTCGACGGCGCAGCCATCTCGACGTTCTCCCCTCTTCTGGCGGTCGATCCGGAAGAGGCCCTGGCACACGCAACGGTCGATGCCAGCGTCCGAGCGCGTCGATCTCGCGGTGGAACCGCCCCCGAGGCCGTTCGCGCCCAGTGGGAGCTAGCCGACCAGATCCTGAAGACAGGCATGGGTCCGGTCGGATCCAAATAGGCGAAAGTCCCAACTACCACGACCGGTCTCCGTCCAAATGCCACCTTGTGCATACACGAAACGGCTGGAGCGACGAACGTAGCGTCGGATTTACCCGTAACATGTCCGAACGGATGGGCCTCCGCGAGCATACGCTTCCGCAGGGACCCGTCAAGAATCAATCGGGTGAAATTCGGGCACGAGCGACATGGCCAATGAGGATCTTAACGTCGTTTGCTGACCTCACACTGACTGCTCGGAATGAGCGCCATCTTGCTGGAAACGAAATTCTACATAAATTGTTGAAAATGGGGTTGTAATACGTACTGATGTCTGCTATAATCGAGCAAATCGATCCTAACGTCGTGGGGAGGCTCGCGAATGGCAAGTGCAGTACGTTCCGTCTTGGCCGCATCATATCTCCGCTGGTCCGTAGTGTGGGTGCCCGTAAGCGCCGATATTCTGCATCGGCTGCTCGGCGCGCCGACGCCCGCGATCGGCATATCAACGACCGGCGCGATTGTGGGATTTGCGATCGCCCTAACGGTTATCGTCGCGATGGGAGCGGCCATTGCGCGCCTTCTTGCGGCGAGAGCTGAGTTGGCGCGCATGGCATATTCGGATCCGATGACGGGTCTTGCAAACTACCGGGCATTTCGGCAAATAATTCATGACGAGTGTGAACGGTCAGAGCGCTACGGACATTCGCTCTCCATGCTCTTAATCGATATCGACTGGTTCAAACGCGTCAACGATCAGCACGGGCATCCCGCGGGCGACGAAGTATTGCGACAGGTCGCCGCCATCCTTCAAGAGCATGTCCGCTCGATAGACATCGTTGCCCGATACGGAGGCGAGGAGTTTGCTGTTCTCTGCCCAGGTACGGATACCGAGGCGGCGGCCACGTTGGCCGAGCGCCTGCGCGTCGCCGTTCAGGGCGGCAAGTGTGTGCTGCCAACCGGAGAGCCACTCACGATTACAATCAGTGTTGGCGCCGCCGTTCGGACGCCGGACGCAGCGTCCGAAATGGATCTCATCGTGGCGGCCGACAGCGCGCTATATGACGCGAAGCACGCCGGACGCAACCGCGTGGCCCGCGCAGCACCTACCTCTAACGATAAGTGGAAGCTTGCAGCGACGAACGGTTACTGAGCGGTTGGCATCCGGCATTTCCTGCCGGCTTGACACTCTCGCCGCCGTACGTCATAATAGGCAGCCAGTAGGTGTACCAGTAGACGTGCATCTAGTCCTGGATTTGGACGGAAAGGCACGGACACCTTGGTCACTAAGCGACCCAAGTCGCGGCTCAGCCCTAGCCCCTGTAGCCTGTTACCGGTAGCCTGTTCGCGCACGTTGGCGATCGCATTAGTGATGTGCTTCAGTGGGCCGTTCGCTGCATCGGCGCAATCCTGGTCTTCTGACGGCCACACGATCGTACTGCCGGGCCGCCCTCTCGTTCTGGTCGACCCTGCCACGCTATCCCCTGAACCTCGTTCGGGCGCATCTGCCGCGCTCCCCGGCATTGGCGCGGCCTTGCCGGGCTTGGCGACCGGGACACTGCCATCGCTCTCGCCGGATGGCTCGAAGATCGCGTTCCTCGCCTTTGCCACGAATCTCACGATCCTCGACCTTACCACGCGGAGATCCGTTACCGCCGATACGTCGGCGGTTTCGCGAGCGGCGTGGTCGCCTGACTCGAAGTTTCTAGCCTATGTACATAAGGACGACAAGGGCGGGTTGGAGCTGCGAACCCTTCACGATAACGGCGATATAGCGCTCCCGGTCTCGCTTCCGTTTCAAAAGCTCGCAACCGGCGGAATTAACCCTGTCGCGTGGGTGCCGTCCACGGACAACGTAATCGTTGCCGGCGGAGACGGCGCTAGGACCGACCTCTACCTCGTCGACCAGGGACAGGTCGTTCCGCTGACGACAACAGGAGACGTCCTCGGTTTTGCCGTGTCGGGCACGGGAGAGCGAGTCCGATGGATCATGAAGAGCCGGAACACGCACTACATTCTCTTCTCCATCTACGATCTCGAGATCGGCAAACGAACGCTATCGAAAGTTGATTTTCCTGATCGGCTTCCTTTGGTTAATCCTCAGCCGCGACGCTCCGTGGACACGGTCCTATCGGCCGTGATCTCACCGGACCTCTTGCAGATCGCATTTCTAGCGCGAGGCGGTCCGACAGTTGGTTCAAACAGCACAGCGCTGTTTGCGACGGACCTGCGCGGAGCGCGGGTCGTGTTCGTCGAACGGGCCACGCCAACGGCGCCAGTTCAGCCCGGACCTCCTCCGGAACGGCCGGACAATGGCGCGCCTCCACCACCGCCCGCACTTCCCGCCCCAGTGGCGCCCGGCGGCCCTCCCGTTGCTCCTCCGGCGCAGGACGCCGTCGTCGAGTCGCTGCCGTTTACGATGCCAATGTTTTCTCCCGATAGCCGTCAAGTTGCCCTGGTACGCACTCAGGGTGAGAAGCGAACTCTGCTAATCGTTCGGCTGGCAACCGGCCAACGCACGGCCGGCTTGCTGCCGTAGGCGGCGAAACATAATTTTGAATCGGAGGTCTCGCGCAATTGGAAGTACTACAGATTGAAACGAAGCTTATTTCGGAAGATCCGATGCAGCCGCGCAAGCACCACAGCGAGGAGAGTCTGCAGGGACTGGCCGATAGTATTCGCCAGCATGGCATGCTGAGCCCGATTACAGTGACTCAGTCCACGGAATCCGGGCGATATCGCATCGTGACCGGAGAACGGCGTTGGCGGGCCGCAAAGCTCGCGAAAATGGCCGAGGTGCCGTGCGTTGTCAAAGAGGTAGACGATGATGAGCGCATCACGGTCCAGCTCATCGAAAACCTTCAGCGCGAAGACCTGCAGCCACTGGAGAAGGCCAAGGCCATTCTTCACGTCAAGAACACGATCAACCTGACTAACAGAGAGCTGGCACGACGCCTCGGACTGTCTGAACGGACCATCGGCTATCTGCTGGACCTGTTGGCGCTCCCGGAAGACATCGGCGAGGCTGTAGTTTCCAGTCCGAACCGTCCATCGGACGGTCAGGTCACGGAGAAGCACGCGCGTTTCCTGAAGCAGCTGAACGAAAATCCGGAGCTGCAGACCGCGGTTGTAGACAGAATCCGAGGCGACAAGCTGAATTCCGAGGATACCGGAAATCTGGTGAGGGCGCTGAAGAAGCGACCGGACAAGGTAAAAGAGATACTGGATACTCCGACGGATCACCTGGTAAAATTCTTCCAGGGCAGTGATCCAGCGGGAGACTTCCTGAACGGAATCGAATCCGGTAGCGGCCCGACACGCATGTCGCCGTACGCCCAGCGGATCATCGATTTCCTCCCGTCCCTCTCCGGACTCGACTCCACCATGGTTCCTCTGCCGGAACTTCGGCAGATCGAGGACGCTCTCACGTCGCTCAAGCTCACTGTGGAAGGTCTGCTTCAAGGTTGCAAGTCAAGGCTGGGAGCGTAGAAAATGGCTTCAGAGTATTCGTTTGACATCGTGTCGAAAGTGGACATGACGGAGGTCAAGAACTCGATCGATCAGGCAGAGAGGGACATCGCGAACCGGTACGACTTTCGAAATACCAAGACGAAATTCGACCTGGAGGGCAATCAGATCAAGATCCTCTCGGACGACGAGTTCCATCTAGAGATGGTGCTGGATGTGCTGCGCGCGAAACTCGCAAAGCGCAACGTCTCACTCAAATCACTGGAATATGGGAAAGTGGAGGGTGCGTCCGGCGGCGCGGCGCGTCAGACCGTGACGCTGCGCCAGGGGATACCGACCGACGACGCGAAGGCGCTAGTCCGAAGGATCAAGGAGTCCGGGGTAAAGGCGCAAGCACAGATTCAGGGTGAGGCTGTGCGAGTAGTAAGCAAGGACAAAGATGTCCTGCAGTCCGTTCAGCAAATGGTAAAGCGGCTCGAGGACCTGCCTTACGATCCGACATTTGAGAACTATAGATAGCGTCGTACGGTCATTTCCAGATCACGTTTCCGGCAGAAACTGCACCGCTTACGTTTACGAGAAGAGTTTGGCGATGCGGACGCGCAAAAAAAGAGCGGCGCGTTAAAGGAGAGTCAAAACCGCGCCGCCCAAAGGAAGGTGAACTCGAATCACCATAGTATCGGACGGCCACACGGTATTCTTTAGGTCTAGTACCGATCGTACGGAAAATGGTTAGGCTCGGCGTACGAGTTTGACAAGCATCCTGGTCTCCTCCATCCGCAGAGCAAAGGCCGCCAGCGCGTAAGTTATCGTTCCGGCGAGAGCACAGATCGCCAGGTTTTCGAGGGACGCAATCTTCACGGAGCCGCCTGTATGCAGCGGATGGCCCTGCAAGAAATGAAGCGTGACCCAGCAGGCGAGGCCGAACGCCGCGGAGGCCACGACGATTTTCAGCGTACCCGCCAGCAGATTGGCGCCGTCGATGCCTCCGAGGCGTCGGCGAAGCAGCGCGAACAAGATTCCCGTGTTCAATATCGCGGCAAACGACGTCACCAGCGCGAGTCCGGACGCCCCGGCGACGCTCTTCCCGGGCCCTATGCCGGTAACTCGAAGTACGCACGCATTCGCGACCACGAAAAGGACGGTAACTATTGTGCCCACGATTACCGGCGTCCTCGAGTCCTTGAGAGAGTAAAAGCCCCGCGCCACAATCGCCTGGACCGACCAGGCAAACAGCCCGACGGTATAGGCAATCAGAATGGTGGCGGTCAGGCGGGCGTCAGCTGTCTTGAACTTGCCCGCCTGGTAGAGAAACTGGACGATCGGCGTCGCAAGCAGCATCATGAATATCGACGATGGCACCGTGAGAAAGAGAATGAACCGAATGCCGGCGCTCATCGTCCTGCGGAGCTCACGTCTGTCCCCTCTCGCCGCCTGCTGGGCGAGGAGGGGGAAAATCGCGATACCGCACGCCTGGCCGAACACTCCTAGCGGCACCTGCATCAGGCGGTTCGCGTACATCATCGCCGACATCGCGCCGTTGTCCTTCAGGAACGTAGCAAACCACTTGTTCACGATAGGGCAAACCTGCGGCAGCGCAAGACCAAGCAGAATCGGCCACATCAGGTTCCAAACCGGTCTCGCGCCAGGATGGTGAAAGTTCCGAAAGACTGAGGTCGCAAAGTATCCTCCCGCGCGCCTCACAAAGATCCACTGCAGCAGCAGGTTGCCGGCAATCGCGCCGCCGACCGCGCCCCAGCACAGTCCGGCGACACCAAACCGTGCCGTTAGGAAGAGGGCGCCAACGATAATGCCGAGATTGTACACGGCGGGGCCGAATGCCTGCCCGAGGTTGTTCCGCAGCACCTGGAGGGCGCCCATCATCAGGCCGCCGAGGAAGAAGCATATCTGAGCGGGCAAGAGGATGCGAGTCAGATCGGCGACATCGGCGATTCGTTGGTGGTCCCAGCCAGGGTTGAATGCTTTCGCAAGGGGATGTACGAACAGCTCTCCGAGAACGATCAGCGATCCTACGATGGCCGTCGTAGCAGCGCAGACGATGCTGAATAGTCTCCATGCCTCCCGTCTCTCACCGCGCTCCATGTATTCCGTGAATACCGGTATGAAGGCAGATGAGAGCGCTCCGCCAGCGATCAAATAGAAAATAACATCGGGTATTGTAAAGGCGGCGTTGTAGACGTCCGTCGCATATCCCTGTCCAAATTTCGCGGCAATGACGCCGTCACGAACCAGTCCAAGAAGACGGCTGAGAAGCACGCCAAGCATGATCACGATGGTCGCGCCGAACAGCCGCCTCCGGACGCCGCCGCTCCCATCTCCGTCCGACCCGTCAGCAGCAGTGACGCCGCCCAGCGGACGGGTTGTGGTTGTTGCCATAGTGGCCGGATTATACCCGAAGGAGTGACCTTGAGGTTAGAAAACGTGACTATCCCCGCCCGGGGGATTGACCTTGCCGGTCTGAGATATTTGCCGGATCGTGATGCGCGGAGTACGGCGCTCGTTCTGGCGCACGGTTTCACTTCGGGCAAGTATAGCCTGGACAGCCTCGCTAGCTACCTTGCAACCCGCGGCTATGAATCGTTGACATTTGACTTCGTAGGACACAAGCTGGGCTGCACTGGCGGACGCATGGAGACGATAGCCCAGGCGCCTGGCAACCTGTCGGACGCTCTCGCGTGGCTGCGCGGCAACACACAGGCAGAACGAATTGTGCTCATCGGCCACTCCATGGGGGCCGCGGCCGCCCTGGCGACCGCGGCACGGGAAGTCCTGTATCTCGCGTCACCGTTGCTTATCGGCAAGGTGGCTTCGAAAGAGGCGGCCGACCCACCGCTCGCGGGGCTCGTATGCCTTTGCATGGGCACGGAACCGGCGGCTGGATTCGACAGCGCGATTGGACAGGCGATGGTGGAGCAGAGAAATGATTACGTGGCTGGATCCAGAGCCATGGACCTGCTGCGTGAGATCGACGGCCTCGTGGCCTCAGCGGCTCAGATAGGCAACCTGCCGGCGCTGTTCATCGCCGCGAAACAAGACGTTTTGGTGAGCGTGGACCGCGTCCAGCGTTTGGCGGAGATGACGCCCAACGCCACCGTCCAGGTCATAGACAGCTCCCACCTGGAAGCTCCGGATCGGTCGCGCGCCGCGATCTACTCGTGGCTGTCCGAGCTCTGACCCTTGGGGCTTCACTATAGAGATTTGTAGTATTCGGCGGTTGTGCGTAGACCGACATCGAGCGTCGTTCTCGGCTCATATGAAAGCACGCGGCGCGCCAGAGAGATTTCAGCGCCGGAGTGCTTGATATCACCGGGCCTCACGGGCTCATACTGGATCGGTAGCGACGTGCCTGCGGCCGATTGAATCATCGGCAGCAGCACATTCAATGAGACTCTGCTGCCGCCGGCCACGTTGAACACCTTTCCGATCGCGGCGGGAGTCGCCGTGGCCGCGCAGCGGTTAGCGGCAACAACATCGTCGACGAAACAGAAGTCACGCGTCTGTTCGCCGTCCCCAAAGACGCGTGGCGCCTCTCTTCCCAGGAGCCGAATCAGAAACCTCGGAATCGCGGCGGCGTAGGGCGACAGAGGATCCTGGCCCGGGCCGTAGACGTTGAAGTACCGCAGGCAGATCGTCTCCAGTCCATACAGAAGCGCGAAATTGCGCGCGTAGTGCTCTCCCGTGAGCTTCTGCACGCCGTACGGTGACTTCGGACGGGGCAGCACGGTTTCGGGTGTCGGTATGACATCGGTGTCACCGTACACCGCCGCTGATGATGAGAAGATCAGCCGTCTGACTCCGGTATCCCGCGCTGCGATCAGCAGATTGAGCGTTCCGCCAGAGTTGATGGCATCCGACTTAACGGGATCTGCAACGGACTGCGGCACGGAAACCAGAGCCGCGAGGTGAAATACCACGTCCGCGCCACGACAGGCATTCCTGCACGCCACGGCATTGCGGATGTCGCCCTCAACAATCTCCACCTTACTTTCGAGGCCGGCCAGGGTTTCTGCCCGTCCGGTAGAATAGTTATCGAGGACCCGCACCTCAATTCCACTGCCGACGAGATCGCGCACCAGCCGAGAGCCGATGAAACCCGCGCCCCCGGCGACCAATGCCCTCTTCATAGAAACTCCTCGCCTTCGAACCACGTGCGATAAGTCGCCTCGCCGGTTGCCCCGCACTACCGCTCGCCATCCGGGTTCGCGGCTGATCCTTCGTCAGAATCGATCGGTGGCGCAGTCTTGTCGCGAACGACGCGCACGCGTCGGATCCTTCGACCCGTCAGCTCCGCGATCTCGACTTTCCAGCCGTCGAGCCGGGCGCTGTACCCGAGTTGTGGCAGCCCCGTATGGGTCGAGAGCACGTACCCGCCGATGGTCTCGATACCTTCTACCTCGGAGCCGACGTTATACTCGCGCACTAGGCGCGCTAGAGTCACCTTACCATCGACGATATAGCTGCCGTCAGGCTGCGCCTCGACCTCAGAGGGCGACGGCACGAACTCCTGCTGAATCTCCCCTACCAGCTCCTCCAGAACATCCTCAAGCGTCACGACTCCCGCGGTAACGCCGTACTCGTCCTGTACGATCGCCATCTCCATCCGCTGCAGCCTGAAGTCCTCGAGCATCGCGTCGAGAGCTTTGTTCTCCGGAACGTACATCACCGGATGGCTGACCTTCTCGAGCGCCACGTCGGATGCGGGATCGTCGGCGAAGAGTGCGCCCTGGCTACGGCACAACATCAGTATGTCCCGCACATGCACCCTGCCGATGACGTCGTCCAGGCTTCCACGGCACAGAGGGTACCGGGCATAGTTGCTCCTGGATACGACCTCCAGGTTCTCGGCGAGCGTGCGGTCGATACTCACGTATGCGACCTCGGGGCGCGGCGTCATGACATCCCTTACCTTGCCACGCCCAAAGTGAAACGCCCGATCCGCTATATCGCCCGCGCTCTCGGGAATTGCGCCGCCCTCTTCCGACTTGTCTAGCGCGAGCCGCAGCTCTGCCTCCGAAAAGGTCGTCTCGTGGGCGCTCGCGGGCCGGATCCCAATGCGAGTGAGCATAAACTGTGCGGTGTGGTTGAGGAACCAGATCAATGGATAGCACACCCGGTAAAAGAGCTCAAGGGGATAGGCAACCCAGAGTGCGATCTTGTCCGGCGCCTGAATAGACAGCCACTTCGGAGCTAACTCTCCAAACACGATGTGGAAATATGTTATGACTGTGAACGCCACTGCGATGCCGACCCCGGTCGCGATGCGCGGGCCCCACACCGGCGACAACCGATCGAAGAGCGGCTCGATGGCCGCGGCCACCGCGGGTTCGCCCACCCACCCCAGGGCCAGACTTGCCAGCGTTACCCCGAGCTGAGTTGCCGAGAGGTAGCTGTCGAGTCTGCGATGTATTCTCTGCACTACTCGCGCTGCGGGGACTTTGCGCTGAGCGGCCTCTTCGATGCGCGTGGGACGAACCTTTACAAGCGCAAACTCAGCCGCTACAAAGAAGGCGTTTACCGCAACCAACAGCACGGTGATTACAAGCTGGCCGATAGACATGCGCGACTCGATGCTCCTCCCACTCGCGTACGGGCAACACGAATCCTATATACGCCATCCGGACATAAATCTCTTGCTCAGGTATCACGCGAGCGAATCTCGTTCTGAGACTGGCAGTCGGCATACTGTGGGGACCGAACGCGCACGAGGTGAAACCAGACCGGCCCGCATACGGTGATTGCCGTCTCGGAGCTTACAACCCTTCAGATGGGTGTGGCAAAGGGCATGTCGCCTGAGCGATAGATCGCCGGTTTCTTGCCGGGTCTGCCGCGTCAGTCCGCTCGCTTGACGGAGGCGTGTACAAGGGCCGGAAAGTGGATCGGGTGGCGGTTCAGGCAGCGACCGGGGTCTCTGTTCCGAGGTCGTCTGGCAGTGGGACCGGCGTGACGCAGGTCGTGAGCCGCAGCGGTTGAGCCGACGTTCCCGAGCGAAGCTTGTTTCGCCCGTTCAGTGCGGCGACTTTATAACACTCTGCCAGTGTCGGATAGTTGAAGACGCTATTGATGAAGTAGTCGACGGTGCCCTTAAACGCGATGACGGCCTGGCCAATGTGGATCAGCTCCGTCGCGCCGGTGCCGATCGCGTGGACGCCGAGGATCTGTCTCGTCTCTTCGTGGATAAGGAGCTTGAGCATACCGAACTCATCGCCGATGATCTGGCCGCGAGCAATCTCCCGGTACTGCGCGATGCCCGCCTCGTACGGGATACCCTCCGCCGTTAGCTGCGCCTCCGTCTTGCCGACCATGGAGATTTCAGGTATGGCATAGACGCCGTATGGGAAGAGACCGGGAAGTGACGAGCACGGCTCGCCAAAGGCGTGGCACGCCGCGTGTCTACCCTGCTCCATGCTCGTGCTGGCGAGCGCCGGGAAGCCGATCACGTCGCCGACGGCATATATGTGCGGAGCCTTCGTCTGGTAGTTTTCGTTTACAGCGATACGGCCGCGACTGTCGGGTACGATTCCGATTCCATCGAGCCCGAGATCGTGAGTCGCACCCTGGCGGCCGATGCAATAGAGCAGGGTCTCTGCGTACAGATGTTTGCCGCTGTGTAGGGTCGCCTGAACCAGGCCGTCGTTGAGTACGTGGATGTCTTCGACGCGCTCACCGAGCCTGAGCGTTACACCGGCGGACCGCATCTGATACTGCAGCGATTCGATGATCTCGGCGTCCACGAAATCGAGCAGGCGATCTCGCGCCTCGGTTAGAATGACCCGTACGTCAAGCGCCGCCATCATGCAAGCATATTCGGTGCCGATCACGCCGCCGCCCACGATGATCATGCTCTTGGGAAGCCGCTTCAGGTGTAGGATGCCGTCGCTATCGATGATCCGCGAATCGTCGAAGGGCACGTTTGGCGGGCGTGACGGCGTTGTTCCGCACGCTATAACGACATAATCGGTGCTGATCTCCTCGAAGTTGTACGGCCGGCTTACCTTTATTGTGTGCCCGTCTTCAAATCGTGCAGCGCCAGCCAGCATCTCCACGCCGTTGCGCGCCATATGAGATCGAATGAGGTCGATTTCGCTCCGGATCACATGTTCGCTCCGGTAAACGAGGTCGTCGATGGTCACATCCTGCTTTACCTGGTAACTCTGGCCATACAACCGACGCTGGCCGACCCCGGTCAGATAGACGACCGCCTCGCGAAGCGCCTTGCTCGGAATCGTGCCTGTGTTGATACAGACGCCACCGAGCGCCTGGTTTTTCTCGATCAAGGCAACCTGCTTGCCGAGCTTGGCGGCCTGTATCGCGGCGCGCTGGCCGGCAGGTCCGCTCCCAATGACAACCATGTCTAAGTGTTTCATATCAACACTATGTTCGGTCTACTGGGACTACTTCAGTTAGGGCAACTGCCCTTTCGCCCGTAAAAAAACGGATATCCCTCCAATTTCCTGAAATAGGACAGGAAAACGGAGGGATAGTAGGTCGCAGGGCACGCCATCGCCACCGGCCCGGCATTTACCGCCTGGGTCTGAAGCGTGCCTTCGGAACGTCGCTGCCTTCGTCCTCGTCAGGCGGCGGCGCGGCGCTCGGC
>JBBQVV010000173.1:0-13794 GCA_038211235.1 Chthonomonadales bacterium
CGAATGGGCCGTAAAGTAGGAGCGATGCTCGTGGTAGATCGCGTCGAACTCACCTCGCTCAAACATGTCGCACTGAGAGGTCTGTATGCAGATCTCCCCGCCCGGCGACAGTACCATGCGACAAGAGTCGAGGAACGCTAACGGGTCGGCGACATGCGGTAGCACGTTGACGGCAACCACGAGATCAAATTTACCGGTCAGCTCTCCCGCAACGCCTGGTCCCCAATAGGCGCGCTCGACCGGCAAGCCTTTTTCCCTACAGAGCGCCACCAGATTTTCCGCTGGATCTATTCCTAGCACGTCTGCTCCGCGACTGCGGAAGGACTCCAGCAGCGTCCCATCGTTGCAGGCGATCTCCAGGACGCGAGGGGGCCGCGAGCTCGTCCAGCGCTGCAGCAGTTCGACGGCTAATGCTTCAAAATGAGCGCGCAGGGTGCTGCTGGTTCCACTCACGTACAAATAGTGGTCGAACATTTCGCGTGGGTCAACGTCGACTGTAAGCTGACTGTGGCTGCACTGTGCACAAAAGGCGACAGTAAGCGGATAGGCTGGGAGCGGGTGTCCATGGTGGTAGCTGTTCGCAAGCGGTTGGATGCCGAGATCGAGATAAGGCGTCAGGTTAGAGCCTCCGCAGGCCAGACAACGGCGCAGGATACGACTAGCCATAGGGCACCTCGGGACAGCGATCACGCCGTGCAGCGTTTCGGGGTTTACCGGCAACCAGGCCGTCTACGATCGTCTCGACGGATTCGGCAAATGTGAACGTGTAGGCATGCGCAAACTTAGCGGTTGCCAGGGAGAAGTCGTAGGTGAAGCTGTCTGGCAAGGCATGAACCTTCGTTCCGGTCCGCTCCGCTACCAGCGAGCCTATTTGCCCGATCGTGTCATTGAAGCTTGAGACGTTATAGATTCCTCGTCGGTCCGGCCCCTCCAGGATGGCGAGGACCGCACGTCCAAAATCGGCAATCCCCAGGATAGGCCGGTGAAGGTGTGCATTCGAGACCATGACGGCTCCCTTCTCGAGGGCGCTTCCGACCATCGCATTGATCATCAGGTCGGACCGCAGGTTGGGCGCGTGTCCATTCACGCTCCCGAGGCGCAGACCATAGAACTCCACATCGCTTTGCTGTACGGCGAGGTCGATGACGGTCTTTGTGAGCGTAAGCGTGTCGCAGGGCTGCCCGGTAGGCGTCGTCTCGTCAGCTGGCGTCGCTCCCGTATCGACGTAGACGCACGAACTGCTCGCGTAGATTAACTTCTGCCGCCGGAGCCGGGACAGCAACTCCACGAAGTTGCCGACGTTGTTGCGAAAGGCCCCGTACGGATCGGACTGGCACATGGGAACGCTCGAGTGGGCGGCGGTCAACACGACCGCGTCGAACCCGTCCAGAAACTCACGAGTAAGACTGCGGTAGTCCGCACTGGTGCCGTCGCCCGCTCCCTGGGAAAACCAGGCGCAGTCTACGACAAAGGGGCTATGGCCCTCTGCTCGCAGTACCCCCTCTAGGTGACTGCCCAGGTAACCCCAGCCTCCTATTAAGAGAACCCGCATACTGGCCGCCTTTCCGGGTCACGATAGACGATTTGCGAACCCTCGGGCTCGAACGCAAAACGCATCTCCGGCAAGGAGAGCGCGCGCCGCACGGCATCGTGGCTCACCGCTGGCACATAGAACAGGAGAAAGCCGCCGCCTCCGGCGCCGAGCAGCTTTCCTCCGGTCGCTCCTGCCTCTCGTGCCGCCGCATACCAGTCGTCGATCTGGGGCGATGTGATCCCTGCGGCCAGCTCTCGCTTGCGACTCCACGCCTCATCCAGGATGGGTCCAAACGTGTCCAGGCAACCGGCTTTCAGGTCCCGCACCAGCGTGAATGCAAGGTCTGCCATGCGTGCAAGTCCCGCGCGGCAGCACGGCCGCGTCCGCAAGTTGCGCTGCTGCTCGGCAAGAACTGGATCGGCAGAGCGGGTGATGCCGGTGTAGAAGAGCAGCAGATTGGCCTGCAGCACTTCCAGGAGTGCGGGGGCCAGGCAGAGCGGCTGAGCAATCACCTGCTCGTCCGGCAGGAACTGGTACAGCTTCAGACCCCCATAGGCAGCGTTGTACTGGTCCTGCTTGCCAATCGGCTTGTGGCACTGGCCGATCTCAAGCTCGCAGGCCTCCCGTGCCAGGGTCTCGGGCGTGGCAGCCTCATCGCGGAACCGATGGAACGCGTTCAGCAATCCCACCGCGCAGCTGCTGGAGGAACCCAGCCCTGTACCTTCGGCGGGTACGTCGGAGAGCATGGTGATCTCCAGACCCTGCATCAGACAGACGCTTGCGAGCGCTTCCCGCACCAGATCATGTTGGATCTGCGCGGGCGTCTCGACGAGTTCGTTTTTAGAGTAGCTCACGCGGAGCCTGGCGTCGAAGCGTAGTTTGACGCTGACATAGAGGTAGCGATCGATGGTGGTCGACAGCACGGCGCCCGGCGTTTCGCGGTAGAATGCCGGCACGTCCGTTCCGCCTCCCACAAAGCTAATGCGCAGCGGTGTCCGACACAGGATCATCGTTTAGCCTCTTCGGCCATTCCCGGCACGCCTGGCGGTAACGCTCAGGCGTTCCAAAATCGATCAGGGTGTCCTCGGTATTTAGCGGGTAAGCATAGAGCGGGAAATCGCTGGTACATAGACTTGGAAAGACGTCGCCCCCCAGATCCAACGGCACCCGATCCGAAAGGTAGGGGAGAATGCGGCCATCGACCGCCGCGACACCGCCGAAGATCCATGATGAGGCGGGTCGGCTCGGCTTCTCCTCAAATCTCCCAATACGGTCTCCGGTGATCGCGACCACCCCGCCGGTCTGCGGATCCGACACGCGTTGAACTACCAGGGAAGCGCTCGGGTGAACCGATCGACTTCGATGAAAATCCACCAGCCGCGCGAGCGACAGTGTAGTCAGCACATCTCCGTAGACCACCAGTACGGATTGCTCATGGGATTCGGTGAGGTAGCTGCGCAGGGTTCCCCCGGACCCAAGTAGGGTCGGCTCATGGCGATAGCAGAGCGGCATGCCGCGATAGCGTGTCCGCAAGGTCTCGTAGAACGCTTCGGGACGGTAATGCACGTTGATCGTTGCCGCGGGCACGCCCGCCGTCCAGAGCCAGTCCAGGATCCAGAACATGGCAGCACGTCCGGCGATCGGAACGAGCGGCTTGGGACAGCGCTCGGTGAGCGGGCCTAGTCGCCTGCCTTCTCCCGCCGCCAAGATGAGTGCAGCGGGCATCGCTGACAGCGCAGACTCCGGGGTCCGCGCGATAGCAGCATCGTCCACACCGGCCGTCCGATTCCATGTTGCTTCCTGAGCGTGCAAACGCTCTGCCGGCTGACGGCTTGTCATCGGCTACGCCGGGAGCGCTGAGCCGCCGTTCGGCAGGTTCCCTTCGAGAGACTAAGATCGGGAAACGTCTCCTCGAGCCGGCCCAAAATTGCAGCCGTCACCAACTGCTCACAGGTGATGCCTCGCTCCACGGCGCGTGCCTCGAGCTCTCGCCGATTCTCCGAAGCGGAGCAGAACTCCAGCAATGGGAGGATGGTTTCACCGATCTTGGAATACACGTCCATCAGTCTTCCTCTTATTCACCGAACCCAGACAGCAAAGAATAGCTTCGCTCGTCCGCCGGGACGACCTCTCCCACTATGAGGCGCCATCGACGTAGCGCAACGCATCGCGGCGGCGACGCCAGCGCTGTTTGGCGAAGCTCAACGCCATTCGCCCACGCGCGGGATTGAGGTAAACGTCCGCACGATCGGCATCCCGGCCTTGGTCGTTGGCACGACCGACTGCCGTTGCCCCCTCGACCGGGTCAGTTGCCTACGCCGACGCTACATCCTCGCCATTGAAGGGAACCGTATAGTGTTCGTGATCACGATCGCCGCCCCACTTTCGCATGTAGTAGTCCCGCCACCGCGACCAGTTCGAATTGACGAAGGAACAGATCGCTGCATCTGCCACGACGCTTGCGCTGCCGCCCTCCTGGTGCGTGACCGGCAGGCGGGTCTCAACGATGTCGATCCCGGCAAGCTTCAGCCGGTAGTAGAAGTCCACATCGGTGTAATAGAGCGGCAGGTTGGTATCCCAGGCAAAGCCTTTGAGCATCTGCGTATTCTGCAGGCACAGGACATCGTAGTTGGAAAACATTACGCCCCAGCGCTTCCCCTCTCGTGACAGTTCCTCGGCGCGCGCAAGCATCTGTCGAATCACGTCTTCGGATGCGAGCGCGTCGCTGTGCATGATGAAGAACGCCTGCTGTCGACGCTTGACGGCCCTTGCCAGAATCAAGTTGTACGAGTCGCTGCAGTAGAGCGGTGACGGCGGCCGAACAATCTCGCCCTGAAACCCATCCAGGGTCAGATTCTGGTCGCGCGAATTGTCCAGGACGACGACTTTGCCGGCGTATGCGCCGACGCTTTCGATCGCCTGAACGAGCAGATCCTTCCGATTGACGTACATGGTGTAAATCTGGAACCGCATTGCGTGGGCATGTCCCCTCAACGAAGGCAGCTCAGGGTTTCCCTGCCATGCCTTCAAGAACTGGTCCGCTTGAGGTCAAGGTTGCCCGACGGATCATTCACCATCGTGGTCCAGCGATCGGAGTAAGAGACAGGCGTGCCTGATTAGGGTCTTCGGCGCGGGACAACCGACGCGTCATACGAGATCGTCACAATGCGGCAGAGGGCATCGCAATCCGCCGTGCTCTCATTGCCTATCAGCGTTAGCGTGCAAGCGACGATAATGTCGGCCGCTCCCGCAGGCTGAACGTCGCCAAACGTATCGGTCATGAGCGTGACATAGACCCCGCCACTACACTGGTTGATCGCCGCAAGCGTCACTCTTCCGATGGCGCCATGGATGCGATACCGCTCGGCTCCCGGCGTCCTTTCGAGCTCAAGCAGCGGGTCTGATCCTAGGGCCTTCTGGGCGAAGATTGTTCCGGACGGGATCTCGCCGATAACCGACCATGTGCCGCCCTTCCACTCCCCTGGTGGAATCGCAAATGAACATTGGTGGCTAGCGCTCGCAGTATTGGGCGGTACTGACAGCACGAACCGCTCTGGCTGGCTCCGAATCCATGCCATTGTCCACTCCTTTCCCAGCTGAGTCGCTGGGTTTCAGTTCGCATGCAATCGTTTCGTTGCCCCGCTGTGATCACGCCGCGGTTCTTGGGGCAGATAGGCCTAACCCAGCCCGGCCGCCAGTTGCTTACGTAGTGCGCTGGCATCGGCGGGCGACCGTGTTTCCAGTGCGTCGGCGACTCCCCGCGCGTCCCCAAGTCGGCCGAGCCGCAGGTACAGGTCTGCCAATCCGAGCCAGGACGGCACGAACTCCGGGTTATGCTGGAGCGCGCCTCGCCACTGGGTCTCGGCCTCCGGCCATCGCTGCATGTCCTGGTAGAGGAGCGCCAGGTTGTGGTGCGCCTTAAATCCCGTCATGGAGACGTCCAGGCTGTCAATATGCCCGGTCTCGCGTGCATTCATCAACTGCAGGTAGCTTCGTTCGGCGGCGGCCATATCGCCAAGGGTCCGATAGACGGCTCCTGCCCGGAAGAGCAGCTCCGGATCGCGCGGCGTGAGCGTAAGCCCCTCTTCAATGCGCTCTTTGGCTCGCTGCGCCTCGCCGCGCTCTAGATGGCAGCTCGCCAGCATCGCATAGATCTTGCGGACGGTCGATTCATGGGGCTTTGAGAGTGAAAGCGATTTCTCAAGCGCCTCGATCGCCAGGTCGAAGTTCCTGAGATGATGATGGGTCATCCCTTTATTGAATCTTGGGAAAGGGTGTGTCGGTCGGTCAGCTATGTCGAGGTCGATGATGCGCAGGTCACGTTCGCGCTTGTGTTTCTGTCCTTCCGGGCTGTAGTCGTAGCCTGAGTGCACGACGTAGAGATCGGTCCGCTCGATTCGCCCGCCGGCTCGATAGATCGGTTCGAGGATCTGCTCGTGGATGCGACCCTCAAAGCGATGTTCTGGCCGGTTGCGGAAGATCTTCACATGGTCGACGATGGTGAATCCGTGGTCGCCTGGCGCGGGCGGGATGTGCACCTGCATGATGAATCCGGTGGTCGCGGTCTCCGCGGTCAGGATCACCTCGCGCAACTGCTTACCGCACGCTTCCGGGATCGTGTCGTCCGCGTCCATCCAGACGACCCAGTCGCACTTCGCGCCATCAAGCGACACATTGCGCGCCGCCGAGAAATCGTCACACCAGGGGAAATGACGCAGTTTGACGCCGTGCGCCTTGGCAATTTCGACCGTGTTGTCGGTCGATCCGGTATCGACGAGGACTATCTCATCGACATGCGGCTTGACGCTGGTCAGGCAGGCATCGAGGACGCGCTCCTCGTTCTTGACGATCATGCAGAGCGAGAGGGTCGGAGCCGCCCGCTTGCTCTGCCCGGCCTTGGCGATGGCGCGCCGGTCACGCGGGGTATGTGTATCCGGCGAGACCTCCGTGCCCATCGTCCGTCCGGCCCGCGTCTGCGGTGGAATCAGCCCTTTCAGGGAGTCCATGGACAGAGGCGCACCCGCGAGCGCCTCGACGCGCTCCAGGACTTTGGCGCAGGTGTGTTGCCAGGTCCAGCCAGCCAGTACTCGCTCGCGCCCCGCCACACCACGCCTGCGCGCCTCGTCGCGTTGCTGGAAGGCCTGACGCATCTGTCGGCCGAGCTCGTGGGGTGAGACCTCCAACATCCAGGTAGGCCCGACACAGGCAAGGTCACCGATCCGGCCATTCCCAAATGGCCGCCGCTCAGCCACGACCTGCCAGCCAACCGTGTCGTCCACGAAGTCATCGGTGGGCCCGCCCTTGGGGACGATGACCGGAACACCGCAAGCAAGCGCCTCAAGCGCTGGTAGGCAGAAGCCTTCGCCACGGTACGGGAGGACAACACAGTTACTTGCGGTGTAGAGGCCCGCAAGTTGCGATTGCGGAAGATCCTGATCGAGGTAGATCACTGCGGGCCGCGTCGGATCACCGGCCAGTGCAACAATCCGCTCCTGCGCGTTCTGTCCCTGGTAGACCGTCTGTGTCCCGGTATCCTTGATCACCAGGCAAACGTCATCGTAGGCGGAGAACGCCTTCTGATAGGCCTCGAGCAGGATATCGATGCCCTTGCGCTCCAGCGATCCGCCCACAAACAGGAAAACGAACCGGTCTTGAATGGTATTGGTGCAGCGCGCTGCGCCTGCCTCCGTGGTGAAGACATAGGGTGGGGCGGTTGGTCGGAACACATCGGTGTCGACGCCCAGCGGAATGATATGCAGCCGACCCTCCGGTATGCCGCTCTCGCGGTAGGTATTCCGCACGGTCGTGCTGTAACACCAGACTTCACTCACGTTCTGCCGGATGGGATCGATCCATGCCTGCGGCAGGTATCCGTATTCCCACGGCTGGATGAGCGCGAGATGCCCCTCGGACGGCCGCTCGAAGCGAGGCGGGAAGAAGTGGCGCACATGGACGTCTGCCGGACGCGAGAGGGGAGCGAACATCCGGTCCATGAGCGGATGAAACTCTGGGAACCGTGCCGGATCGAGCTGGTTAGGCTCGGTCGGCGTGAATGCGAGCTCTACCCGGCCGCTCGACAGAAGCCCGAGTGCGATCTGCCGGTTCACGTGTGCCAGGCTGTGCCACATGAACGCTGCGCCTTCCCACCGAACGGTGGCAGCCGGCCGAACGCGCGCAGGAGCGTGTTGTACAGAAGCAGCCGTTGAGGCGAGCGGAAGCACACCGTCCGAAGCCTTAGCGCCCTTCCGTGGTTTGCTCTGCTTGCCTGCAGCCAGTCTACTCGGTGGCTCCGCCGGGACCGCTACCTCCCCGGCGCCATCAGTTCCTGTTTCGGCTAGGTGTGCCCTCATGTCACCGGACTGTCGACGGCCGTTGCTCGCGGACCCTTCCGGCCGAGTAGGGTCACCGAGTCGCGCCAACTCGCCAGCCATGAGAGCCCCGAGGCGAGCTCTGCTGAACGCATCGAGTACGTATTGGCTCGCCGCGGCACCCTTCCTTGCCGCCTCGTCGCGGTTAGAAACCACATGCACCATCTGCGCGCATAGGCTGGCAACGTCCGGTTCGGCCCAGCGATGCCCGCGGTAGGTGACGACCTCCCGCCACCCGGTCTCCGGAACGGGAACTACTGTGCAGTCGATGAGATAGCTGTTCTCCGGCGTCATAAAGGCGGTGTTTCCGCTCCAGTTGGTTCCCAAGGCGGGCTTGCCACAGGCCATCGCCTCCATGTAGGGCCGGCCCCAACCCTCGCCTCGACTGGGGAGCACAAAGGCGTCACATCCCTGGTAGAGCGCGAGAAGCTCGCTCTGGGGTAATCGATCGAAGACGAACCGGATTCGCCCGCCCGCTGCAAGGTCCACACCGAGCGCGCTACGGACGTACTCTGCAGCTTGCGCACGGATATGATCCGGCGCGTAGCCATTGGTGGACCAGACCTTAAGCACCAGCCCGACCGGGCTTCCGGCCGGAAAGGCCTCGAGGAAGCCGCGCAGCAACACGTCCCATCCCTTATGGAGCGTCCAGTCAAACACGCTCAGGAACAGGTACTCAACGCTGGACCGGAGCTCCGCCACGAGAGGGCTCGGCTTAGGTTCGGTCGCGTAGCTAGCAGGATCCAGGCAGCCGGGTACCACAGCGACCTTGTCTGGCGCCACTCCCGCGTCGACGAACGACTGGCGGTTGAAATCGCTCGGCACCCAGATGGCGTCCATCCGGTTGCACCCCTCCACCCAGTCGGCCGGAAGCCGATCGGTCTCAAACATCGTCCTTCCGATCGCAAACCCGGCTTGCGGATGCCGCTGGAAGCGAAAGGGGAAGTCCTGGACGATCTGTACAAACCCTGGTGCGGCAGAGCGCTCACCAAGGCGCGCGAGCCTCTCGCCCTCGGCACCGGTCGGCTGGTACTCCTCGTGGCTCCACGGGAAGGCGTGCCCGGCCACGGAAACGCCTGCGTCGTCGAGAGCGAGCAGGAAGTTACGGCTCTCCTCGCCGTAGCCACTCGGGTCGAAAAGCGGTCCGCTCCAGAGCACCCGGGCACTGCGTTGGGTGCCCGAAGCCACTCGTATTGGCGCCGCCTGTGGGCGTGGCTTCTGCCGGGCTATCGCCAGCGCGAACTCCAGGACTTGCTCCACGTTGGCCGGGATGCTCTCCTCGGCCGGCTGAAGCTGCTGGTGCTGGAATCGCCGTTCGTACAGCTTTGCGTGCTGCTCAAACCGATAGAAGGCCGAGAAGAAGCTGTAGAGGAATCCGTGGACGCCATCGCGGGTCGCGCCGACCCGGTCGTAGTAGCTCTGAAAGTCCTCCACAAAGTGGGCGACGGCGCGCTGCCAGTGGTACGCCTGCCCGTCGCGGTGCATGTTGGCCGCTTCGCCGTCCGTATACCGGTTGAGCTTCTCCAGGTAGTGCGCCATGCTGTCGAACGAGTAGTGGACGAGCGCCAGCTCGGGGTTGTCAGCAGGAAACATGATCGTGCGGCCGTCGACGTCGGCTCCTGCATGGAGACGGGTGCGAAAGACAAACCGTCCGTTCTTAAGAAGTCGCGGCGCCGTGTAGCCGGGGTACAGGCACTGCATCGCGCGGCCGGCGAAGAAGTGTCGGAACGGCACGAGTGCCGCCTCAAACAGCACGCCTTCCCGTGCAATGAGGTCCTTCAGTGCGGGTCCTAGCCCGGCGGGAACCCGCTCGTCGGCGTCTAGATAGAAGACCCAGCGATAGCGAGCGCGCATCGCGGACACGTTCCGAGAGCGGTCGAAGTTGGCGATGTGGGGATGCTCGATGATTTGGTCGGTGAACCCGCGCGCGATCTCGACGGTCTGATCCGTGCTCTCCATATCGCAGACGAGGATCTCGTCCGTCCAGTCCTTAAGCGTCGTCAAGCACTCGCCGATGTGGCGCGCCTCATTGCGCGTGTGAACGATGGCCGAGATGCCATCGGGATACGGCTCGTTGGGCAGCGTCATCATCGCCCGCAAACGAGGCGTTACGGCCTGACCGCGCAATACGCACAGCACGTGCTCCCGGCCACCGAGCTGCGGATCGCCATAGTAGCGCAGCTCTTCGACCTCGAAGGGCTGCAGCAGGTGCTGCCACTCCGCGAGGGGAAGCAGCCGCTCATCACCAAACTCGGGCTCAAACGGATAATAGACCGACGGTACGCTGAAAACGACCCATTCGGCGCTCGCAACCTGCTGCGCCAGGGCAGCGCGAATCTGCGGTGCGGTGAAGTGCTCCAGCACTCCTTGATGGTGGATGACCTCGTAGCGTGGGCATCCCTCTCGGTAGAATCGGAAGAGGTCGCCAACCCGGAAGACCGCGTCGCCTGAGAGCATATTGTTGATGAGGCGCGCCCGCTCGACGATGCCGGAAGCGTAGTCGATCCCTTCGGGGCAGATGCCCCGCTTGGAGAGCCAGATCGCACCGTAACCGGAGCCTATGCCTGTTTCGCAGCTTCGGCCTCCCTGCGGACAGTAGCGCAGGATCGTGGTCAGGTACTCCTGCAGAAACGGCGACCGGCTCATCCCGGCATAGTGCCGTGGCACCTCACATAACGGCGTCTGGTTATACAGCTGTTCCCATCGTTGAGCGGAGGAGTCCATGTCCTGTCTCCTTAGCCACACTCTCATCGTCATGGATGCCCGAGGACGTCGCAGTCCCAATTCATCACGGGCGTTGTGAGCAATGCACGTCGGAACGCTATCTGCGCAGCATACGCTGATAATCTTGGAACTCGCCCAGAGGCAGGTCCGCCTCCGCCAGCAACGCCTTCAGGCGATTGCGAAAGTCCCATCGCGCCTTTCGTCGGGCCCCATCGGACATGGCGCCCGGTGTGGGCTCATCATGGCGAACGTCAAGCACTAGGGATTGGAATCGACCACGCTGGTGCTCGGGCATCGCCGAAATGACATCCATGAGGCGTGCAATCAACTCGTCGGCGATCGCCGCCTCGGCTGGTGTGCGCCGCGCGTCCGGCACGGCTCCAAACGGCTCACCCGGTGCGCTGGTAGCATCCGTGTAGGTCAACTCGTGAGCGCGGTGTCGGCGAAGGGAGAGCGCTCGATTCTTCAGTTTGTTGTCGATGGCGCGGTAGTACCAGGCGTCGGTGAGCAGATCTGCAACCAGTTTCCCTTGCGAGTCCTGGAGCAGCAGGGAGAGAACGCATTCGATGGCTCCGTCCTCGGCATCCTCGCGTGTCATACCCATTGCGTGTCCCCGGGCGTGGGCGACCACCAGGATCCAGTGACATCGCTCTGCCGTAAGCACTAATGGGCTCTCTGTTGTGTCACGTGCTTTTTCCGCCATCGCGGCGCATCTCCGTCTGGATATGGAAGCGACGCATACAGGTCCGAGACAAACCAACGGTCGAATTCGGACTCTATAGTACGGTTGCTATGTCAGACTGAGCGGTTGCATTCAACCACAAGAGCAATGAGGTTCGTGCACATCAATAAGTAGCAATAGTAGCAAATATGTCCTGATACAATCCGGGATCTCTGAGAGCAACATGGTAGTCGAGTCTGTCCGGCCGAGATGGTTCAATCGCTTGCGCCACTATGATGTCCTCCTACACCTATTATAGACGCAGCAGATCAAACTTTCGTACTGTTTGACACGAATTTTTATTTTTTGTTTTTGGGATTGGAATCGCCCCACGACGATTGCGGACGCGCGAGGAGGAGCAAGCGGACTGTGCCGATTGTAGACGAGGTTAGCGAGACAAGTAAGCTGCATAGATCCATCGACGGCAAACCTGGGACGTGGTAAGCACGAAGTGATGAACATCCCGCTCGGATCGGGCTTATGAAAGGTGTGGCGTGTACGTTAGCGTCTCCAGTGCGGCGGCGGCACTTTCTCGCAGAGGACTTGGAACTGGCCCGCTACCATTCTTAAGCGCTTCCTGCAGCCAGAAGCGGCCCTCGTCGGGGTCGCCTGCGCCATACCAGAACCAAAACAGGCTCGTTGTAAGGCGGAGTGCCAGCTCAGGTTGATCCTGGCGATTCAGGGCGGTGCGAAGCGCTACTCGGAGGTTTCCCAACTCATGCTGAAGGCGCGCGAGCCAGGTATTTCGGTCCCCCTCGGCAGAGTCCGCAGCTTGCTGCGCTAAGGATGAAAAGTAGATGCGATGACGCTCCCTGTACCCGAAGCGCTCCTGTTCGCTCACGTGGCTGACGACGTAGTTGCGCACCTGGGTCCTCAGGTAATATCTCGTAGAGCCATTTGCGTTTTCTGTTGACACGAGATCGCGCTCAATAAGCTGGCCCAGATGTTCTGCAGAGCCCGCATCCTCGGTAGCGAGTTCTGCGGCCTCGGCGGTAGACCCACCGCGGAATATCGACAGGCAGGCGACAAACCGCTGGACGCCTGGAGACAATCGGTGCCAGGCCCAATCCAAGACGGTATCGACGGTGTGGAATCGGCCGCGCATTCTACGCGCCTCATAAAGAAAGTCATCACGCTTCAGGATAGTGTCGAGTTGTTTTGCCGGACTGAATACACCGGTCCAAGCGGCCGCCAGCTCTATGGCGAGAGGAACCCCGTCCAGCCGCCGACAGAGCGCGGCTATAGCCTTCTGACGGGACGGAGGGAGTTTTAGGTTCGGCCGTTTCGCCCGGGCGCAGTCCAGCCATAGACGGCAGCTCGGAATTGCAAACAGATCGGTGACATGCCCGGTGATTGGCAAGTTCAGCGGACGGACGGCGTGCTCATACTCACCCGGTACGTTCAGGCGGCGGCGTGACGTGACAACACACCGCAGTGACGGTATCGTCCCTAGAAGTTCTCCCAGCGTCTTATGGACTTCGGGAAGGAGATGATCCAACCCGTCTAAGATCAGGATTCTCGGCTGTTCAGTCAATGCGTCGCGAACCTGGTACCATCGCGTCTCCGGTGAGAACCGTGGCAGGCCAAGCGCGGACGCGATCGTGGGCAGGACCAGTGACGTTTCCGTCACCTCGTCAAGCGGAACGTACAACACCGCTCCAGGATGCCGGCTCCGCAGGCGTTCCGTAACGATGAGGGCGAGCCGACTCTTCCCAATGCCCGTTGGTCCGGTCACCGTGACGAGGCGCGTACCACGCGCCTCAAGCATCTCGCAGATCCGGCGAGCCGGGGAGATACGTCGCGTCCACCCCTGGGTCGCCGCAAGAGCGGTACGGATCAGGTGCCCGTGTTGGATGGCACCGGGATGCGCCTCCGAGCCACCAATTCCGTTCGGATCGCCTACGGCCGGAACATGAGGCGTCGTCACGATGGGCACAGAGGGTCGAGTCACGGGAAGCACTTTGTGCATGTTGCGATATTCCTGGAGTGCCTTACTTGGTTGTCCGGTCTTTGCGCTTACCTCAACCAGCAGGCGACGTAGCTCCTCCCGGGACGGGTCCAGTTCGACCGCTCGCTGCACGGTGGTCAACGCATCGTTAAGCCGGTTGGCGTTCACATACAGTTCGGTCAACTTGCGACAGGCCAGCACGTAGGCGTCGGCGAGCCGATGACGTTCGGCTGAGATCCATGCTTCTTCGAAATCCGTAAGGAGCCCCGTCTGGTATCGGTCAATTGCCTCTTGCAACAGGGACATCCGTACGTTATCATCACGCTCAACCATGGCTCTGGCTAGTCGTGCCTCAAAGTCCGCTTTGTCCGTGATGAAGGATGCGGGATCGAGAAAGACCTGTACCCGGTCGGCGATAATGATTTTTCCGCGTTCGTCCGGATGCGGCTCAAGTTGCACGCGCAGTGAGGATAATGCGAGGCGCAGACAATTGCGCGCA
>JBBQVV010000174.1:0-13782 GCA_038211235.1 Chthonomonadales bacterium
CGCCTTTCGGCCATTAAGGAGTTGCGGCTGCCGGGCGGTAAACTCTCACGCTCGCTGTACTCTTATCATCCCAGAGGCGGACCGTTCAAAACCATATACGGACTGGTGACTGTCGGTACTTCAGATCCGGTCGTCACCGGAGTCGTCTACCTTTTCAGGAGCTCTAGAGTGCAAACCGACGTCCGGCGCCAGGCGGTGGAGACGTTCGGAGAAGGTGATGGTGTCCTGACGGACCAGGGAGAGCGACGGCTCTGGCGCCACCTAGGCGGCTATACCGTCTCGATCGAGCGGGACCGATACGCCGTCGAGCAAGATCTTTCCGCCGCCGGCCGCCGCTCCCATCGCACCACCATGAAAAAGAAGTAGTGTGGCAGGCGGCTAAAGAATAATCGAAGCGTTTCCGCTGTCATCAGCTCCTGCATACTATTGATCTGAGGGGAACCGGTATGTATCACCCCCAAAGGAGTCGATTCGTACGTAATCCACGCTAGTTTGACCGCGCGAGATGGATCGCTATCCATCAAGTGGTGTTTCGGCCGTGGAGGTCCGTGATTGTACAACCTTGACAGCGATATAGGTTATGTCGAGGACTGCCCGAAGTGCCGCCATTCCATGCAGCGTCTCGCCCAATTCAATTCGATCAGGCGCAATGAAGGCTATATAATTGCCGACGATTCTTCGAACGACGACGCTATCATATATGTTCGGTTCGGCTGGTTTATGCTGGCAATCCGTATGTTGGTGCGCGAGATACTTGTGCCGATTATGACGAAGCTCTCAGGCGACCGTAAGCAGTCGCGGTACGATAGAATTCTCAGGGCCTTTCCAGACAGTCTGATCTGCACGCATTGCAGATACGTCATCCGGAATCCACGTGCCACAAAACCGGCCAGGCGTACGCGTCCGTAGCCTGCACCAGGCCGTTATACGACGCCCATCCCAGCGGGCAATAGCATTACACCGCAGATCTGGGAAACCACGGCGTAACGCCGCGGTTAGGAGTGGTACTCATGATCCGTGGATTGCACGCGATGTTCTACTCATTGAAAGCTGACGACTTGCGCGCTTTTCTCAAGGACAAGCTCGGGCTCGCCGGCACCGACGTTGGAGGTGGCTGGCTGATCTTCGATATGCCGGAGGCGGACCTGGGCGTACATCCGACTGACGGCAGTCCGCCTTCCGGAACCGCGGACATCTCGTTCTACTGCGATGACATCGCTCAAACTGTTAGCGAACTACGCGAACGAGGTGTCGACTTCACGCAAGACGTCGAAGACCACGGATATGGCCTGGTCACGTTTATCAGGGCCCCTGGGGACTTCACGATCCAACTCTACCAACCGAAATACTCAAAGTAGCGGCTGGAATCCCGGTCGCAGAGTGAGTGCGCTGTATACTCGGCGAGTGCCCAAGACGGACCGTGTTACAATATTCAAGGAGAAACCTATATGAGCGCCATGAACCTTGCAGAACTCTAGGACCGGTACATCAAGCCGTTTGCATCCGCGGATCGCATCCGCCTTGTGGCTATGACGACACAGGACGTTGTGGAGCCGCTCGAAGCGGCGTCGCCGCAGGTAAAGCGTCGAAATACCGAATTGCATGGACTCGGAGGAGTCGCCTGGCGAGGAATCGATGCACAGGAGTACACAGAGTGGCTTCGAGCAGAGTGGGATGATCGTCCGTGATGACTTTTGCTCGGTTGCAAAGTCCCTGCTCAAACGGATCCATACGGTCTCCAAGAAGGCGAAGCGGTGGCGCTGACTAACAAGAATCGTCGCATAGAACCTTGGTGCGGACGGCCTCCACGAGCTCTTCCGGAGCGGAGAGGCCGGAGGCGATGCCGATGACGGCGCAGTCCCTGTAAGTTTCGTGGTCGAGCTCGGCCGCGTTCTGGATGTGGATCGTATTCGGGTTGGCGGTGAGGCAGAGCGCAGCCAGGCCCTGGGTGTTGTGGCTCTGCTTCCCGCCGACGATGATCATCAGATCCACCTTCTTCGCGATCTCCAGCGCGTCGTGGTGGCGGTTTTGAACGGGGCGACAGGTCGTGTTGATGATGTTCGTCTCTTTACAGTTCAGGACCAGTTCGTTGACTATCTCGCGACACAGCTCCAGGGCGAGGGTCGTCTGAAAAACTACTCCTACTTTCCGGTTCAGATTGTAACGCGGCTTTGCTTCATGAAGCTCCTGGACGCTGCCGATCACAAGAGCGGGCCGTTCCAATGCACCCACGATGCCGATCACCTCGGCGTGACGTCTGTCGCCGATGATGACGACCTGGTAGCCGCGCTGTTCGAGAGACTGCGCTGCCTCCTGGGTACGATGAACAATCGGGCAAGTGGCGTCCACGACTTTGAGTCCCTGCGCATGCGCCTGCCGGATCGTGGCTTTCGGCAGGCCGTGCGCGCGGATCACCATCGTGCCGTCGCGCTCGCCGCCGAAGTCGTCCACTTTCCGCAGGCCCTCGTTCGCCAGGCCATCGGTGACATGTTCGTTGTGGATCAGATCGCCGAGGATAAATACGTTTCCCCGCTCCGAGAGCGCCTCGCGCGTCAGGTTGATGGCGCGATTGACCCCGAAGCAGAACCCGACCTCCCTGGCCATGATCACCCTGCGCCTGGTTCCAATCGCTCGATCCTTCTCCTTAGCGACAGCTTCGGCGAAGGGCGAGCTCGCGGAAACGCGTCGCGAGCCCTCCGGCGACTCGAGCATTCGGGCGGCATCTTCCAGTTGACGTGTTGTCGGCGACGGTAAGCCGAATGGGCAAGGCGCATCTTCCAAAATGGCGGGCATTTTACAACACTCCTATGACCGACCGAGCGGTCGCGGTGCAGGTCCAAATCCAGTTGACTTTGAAATGCGGAGAGGTCGAAGCTTCTGTTAAACCAAGTATCGTGCATGGGCGTACCTGAAACCGTACCTGGACGACAGGAATCTTCCAAGTGGACGGAAAATACTACAGGTACGGTTGCTCGCGGAGAAAGGTACGGGATGGCGGAAAGCGGTCATAATCCATCCTTAGCGATCCATCTGCTCGGCGGATGGGACGTCAAAGTGAGCGGCAAGTCGCCGTCGAGTCGCCTGTCCCGCAAGGAGCAGTGGTTGCTGGCGAAACTGGCGCTGCAATGCGATTACGAGTCCTCCCGCGATACGCTGGCAGTGTCTCTCTGGCCGGATTCCACTGAGAGCCAGGCAAAGTTCTATCTTCGCAAGTGCCTTTCGAACCTTCGCCACTCCCTCGGCCCCGAGGCTCACCGAATCGTCTCCCCAACCCACCGTACCGTGCGCCTGGACATGTCCGGGTGTTACTGCGATGTTCTGGCGTTCGATGCCGTGATCGCCCGGGCCGTGGTGTCCGAAACACCGGAGCATCTCTTCAAGGAGGCCGCCGAGCTCTATCGCGGCCCGTTTGTTCCGGAGTGCCTCGATGATTGGGCAAGCTCCGAGCGCACCCGATGCGAGCAGGCTTATCTCAACGCGCTGGACCGGCTGGCCGAGCTTTCCCTGGCACGCGGCGAGCCAGCGACGGCGATCCGATGGCTTCGCAGGTTGGTCGTGGCGGACCCCTATCGGGAAAGCGCAGTCTGCACTCTCCTGAACTCCCTGGCAAAGAGCGGCGACCGTGCCGCTTTGCAGCAGGCGTATCAGGAGCTTCGGACGCGGCTTCGAAACGAGCTAAGTACGGCGCCGGCAGCTGAGACGGATGCCCTCTATCGTGAGCTAATGCTGCGCGAGGCAAAGCCCTCTCGGCCGCTGTCCTCCTTGGCGTCGTCCGCCGAGGCATCACTCCGCCATCTTCCGGTTCCGTTGAGCGGTCTTATCGGGCGCGAACAGGAGAGCGAAGAGATTGCCGGCTGGCTGCGAAACTGTCGTCTGGTGACTCTGCTAGGACCCGGCGGTGTAGGCAAGACGCGGCTTTCGATCGCCGTCGCGGATGCAGTTCTTCCTCGATTCGCTCATGGCGTCTGGTTCGTCGATCTGTCACCACTCACCGAGCCCTCCCTGGTTCCCGAACTGCTATCGAGGGCGTTCGGCCTGCAAGAAGAATCGGATCTGCCTGCCGTCGTGCGACTGACCCGGGCGCTCGCATCGCGGTCGCTCCTGATCGTGCTGGACAACTGCGAGCATGTAGTCGACACCTGCGCATCCATCACCCATCAGCTGCTCGGCAGTTGCGCGGAAGTGAGGATCCTGGCGACAAGCCGGCAGGTGCTGGGACTGACCGGCGAGCAGGTCTATTCCGTGCCGTCCCTGTCGCTGCCTCCCGAGGTGACAGGCCTATTCGGATCGGGTGCGGAGGTGGCGGAGAAGGATTGCAGATCGCTTTTGGAATATGAGGCCGTACGGCTATTTGTGGAGCGAGCAAAGCAATGCACCTCCTCATTTGTGTTGACTCGCGCCAACGCAGGCGTCGTCGTCGAAATCTGCCGTCGCCTGGATGGATTTCCGCTCGCAATAGAGATGGCGGCGGCGCGTGTTCGGTCGCTCTCCGTTTCCGAGATCAACGATCGCCTCGCGGATCGGTTCCAATTGCTGAAGAGCGGAAGCCGGGCAGCGCTGCCGCGTCAGCAGACTCTGCGCGCCGCTCTCGACTGGGGCTATGAGCTGCTGACTGCAGAAGAACAGTGCCTGCACAACAGGCTGGCTGTGTTCGTCGGGGGATTCACCCTCGAAGCGGCGCTGGCTGTCAGTGCCGTCCAGGATCCGGACGAATGTTTAGAGACGCTGATCTCGCTTGTAGACAAGTCGCTGGTAATCTATGACGGCGGCGAAAACCGAAGATATCGAATGCTGGAGACGATACTCGAATATGGCAGAGAGCGGCTGGACGGCGACGGGTTGCTGCTCGAGCTAAAGCGCGGGCACCGCGACTTCTTTCAGAAGCTGGTCCATGAAGCGCTGCTTAAGCGGAAGACCAGCAAGGAAGCCGAAGCGTTTGCGCAGGTTGAGCTGGACTACTCCAATGTGCGCGCCATGCTGGACTTCTGCGCCGAAGACCCGGACAGTGTCGGCCACGGACTGCACTCTGCCTACGGACTGCTGGGGTTCTGGCTTGCGCGAGGATCGCTGGTGGAGGGGAAGGAGTGGTACAAGCGGATGCTCGCCTGTCCGCGAGCCGATCTTCACGCTCTGCATCGTGCGGATGCGCTGCGCGCGTTCGGCGCACTACTCTACTACCTGGGTGGATGTGCAGACGCGGAGGAGATGGGGCGTTCGGCACTGGCTATCTATCGTGACCTCGGCGACGATGCGCGGACCGCGGTCGCCATCGGCGACCTGGCAAATTTTGTGCTGCGCGCAGGCAACCTTGCGGATGCGCGCCGACTGTTCGAGGAGAGTCTCGTCATCTGCCGCGATTTGAACCGCCCGATGCTGATCTCCAAGACGCTCCACGGGTTTGCGGGCCTATGCCTTGCCGAGGAAGACTACGAGGGCGCCCGCAAGTTGCTTCGAGAAGCGCTGGATGTCTACGAGGAGCTTGGCAGCCGATCCGAGATCGCCAAAGTCTATGAGTTGCTTGCGATATCGGAACACCAGATGGGCAACTATGCTGCGGCACGGGCCAACGGAGAGCTAGGACTGAGCATCGCGCGCGAAGTGAATAATCGGCTCTACATAAGCGACTGCCTGTGTATTCTGACCTCGATCAGCCTGGATCAGCGCCGAAACGACGAGTGTCTCGCCCGTATCCGGGAACTGTTGGAGCTGCAGCAGCTGTTGCGAATCAAGCCGGATATCGATCGTGCTCTGGGAGCTTTAGCAACTCTGGCCTACCGACGTGAACGATGGGATCTTGCGGCCGTCCTTGGAGCATACGCCGGAGTGGACCAAGGGACCCGACACGAGCAGACAGCTGCAATTTGCCGAAGTCTTGGCGAGCAATCGTTCAAGTCCGCGTGCGCCCGTGCAGCGGACATGACCGAGGCGGAGGCGCTTGAATATGCGCTGGCCGCTGCCTGCAGGCTCTCTGAAGAGACGTTATCGCGCCCGACTTGAGCGCACACCGAGCCGAATCTTCAGCGACTTCGGCGCGTTCAAACAACACCTTCTGGAACCGCTGCGACTGCCAAGGCGTCGGATGAGCCTGACGGTTTCCGAGGCGGATGAGTCAAGTGTCACAAATGCACGTTTGCTATCGCGGCAATCGCTCTAGCCATAGAATGTCAGTGCTCGCACTACTCTAGATCCCAATTCATGTTCATTCCTTCCAGGTACAAGTCGTCATCCCCTGGCCTACTGTTCGCCTATCAGACCTTTACCTGCCGGCCGCGCCATCTGTGGTGGAGATCCGATATAGCACGTGCCGACGAAGGCGGTGGCCCTCCGGGAGCCTGGGGTGATCGAGGTCGTCGATTGGCTCGCGCGTCATGCCGATCTTCTCCATGACGCGCCTCGAACGCACGTTGTCGGGAACGGTGAATGAGACAACCTCCGCCAGCTGTAGTGACCGAAAAGCAAAGTCCAGAGCGGCTCTCGCACCCTCTGTCGCGTAACCTTGATTCCAGTGATCTGCGTCGAGCCGCCAGCCGATTTCGACGCATGGCGTGAAATGCGCGTCAAAGCGGGGGATGGAAAGACCGACAAACCCCGCGAACGGAGTAACATGTCGGATTTCCACTGCCCAGAGACCAAATCCTTTTGTTTCAAAATGCGCCTCAATGGAATCCGCAAATGCATTGCTCTGTTCCCGCGGCATAGGGCCGGGGAGGAATTCGACGACCCGCGGATCCGCGTTAAGCCGGGCAAATGGTTCGCGATCGGCGCTGCTCCATCGGCGAAGCAGCAGTCGATCCGTGTGAATCTCCGGTGGTGGGTGCAGCAATTGGAGTCGATTCCTTTCCGCGACGCGTGGTCGCCCGTTGGTATCGCATTTCGAGGCCCGCGGGCCTGTCCCACCGGTCATGGTTGAAATGCACTCTCTCTATTTGCCCCTAGAATAGTTCAACCTCCGAGTGCGCATATCGCCGAAACTATGCTAGCCCGACGCCATCGCCCTCGTGACCAGCAAGCCCAGGCTTGCTGCCGCAGCAACGCGTATGATAGAATGAACTGCTTGCGCCGAATCCATTCCAGTCGGGACCGCTATGGGCCGTCGTTGGTTTCATTTGTTTGCATTCACTGGATTTAGACGAGTAGTCGGACAAATTCGGGCGTTAGGAACGAAGGAAGAGTCGATTCTCATGAAGCTAATAGTGTTGGCGGTTGTCCTGCCGGCGGTGGTGATGAGCGGTCTAGTGTTCGCCCGTTCACAACCCCAGGTCAAGCCGGAGGCTCCGACCTCGGCAGCGGCCATAGGAGCGCTTTCTAACTACACGGCAGCTGTCCGCAAGCTCGATGACGAGTATTCACGCAGGCTTTCGGCTCTGCAGCTGCTGTACATCAAGGAGTTAGATGCTGCCCGGAAAGTGTCGCTTCAACACGAAGATCTGGACGAAGCCCTGCGATTACTTGCGGAGAGGAAGCGAGTAGAGGCAGGATCGCTTCAGTTTGGCAATTCGAGAGGGATGGCGATACTCAGCGCGGTTTTCGGAATCGACGATAGGTGGATGGACATTACTCCTCGGGTGCGACGCCTGGTGAGGAACGGCCGATTCCACTACAGCCCTGGAGACTGGGCAGACCTTCCGGATGTCGCCGAAGGTAGACATAAGATGAGGATCATCGCCTACACCGTAGACGGAAAAGTATACGTGTCTACGACCCAAGATAACGAACCGGATTTCGATCTGCCTGGCAGATGAACGGCGAGCTGTCTCTCGGGAGTCCGATTTCAATTTGACAACTCCGTATTCGCAGCCACAAATGAGCGCCGAGGCTTATCGCCTCGGCGCTCTACTTTCAATTATGGATCGGGGTGACTGGACTTGAACCAGCGACCACTCGCCCCCCAGACGAGCACTCTACCACTGAGCTACACCCCGCAACTCGAACTCAGGCGCGGGGTATTATACCCCGACTCCAGGTCCACCCGCAAGAGGAATTCCGCTCTGTCTCTCGGTTCAGATGCCTGCCTCCGGGTGGCGGGATCAGATGCTCCATGCCTTTGTGCCGAGCATTCTCGGCATGCAGTCTTTCCTGCTCGCCAACCATGCACTATATTGTAGCTCCGGCGAGTCGCTCGGGCGAGTCGCTCGGGCGAGTCGGCCGTTGACGCTGTTGACCGTACGCGCTATAATGGCGCAGGTTAACTGGCTGTTTTCGGGAGGCGAATGATCCTGGGCGAGGGGCACAACTGGCGCGCCGAACTATACCGCGAGGAGGCGGCTCTCGGCGTCATTGTGAGTGACTCACAGTGCGAGCGCGTGCAGCTCAGGCTGGACGAAGCCTACGGCGTGGAAGAGGTGCGCGCGGGTAAGTTCGTGGTTGTTCGCGCCGAGCGCATGCGCTTCTTTGGGATTATCAACGTTGTTAAGCTCGACTCTGCACATCCGGGCGTCCACGTCATTCCTCTGAGGAATCGTCTTATGGCCGACGCAATGCGCGGAACCGCGACATTAGGCATCGTAGCGCGTGGACCGACGCTAATGCTCCCAAATGCCGCCGCGGACTGCCAAGAGAGCCTACTCCCCGTTAAGACAGTGCCGGCGCACTTCAGCATGGTGACCGAGGACACCCGGGATGACGTTAGCCGCGTCTTTGCACGGTATCTCGCAGGCGAGCAGTCGCGCCGAGCGCGTGGCCCTGAACGTGGATGTTGACTTTGCGTAACCACAACACCGTGTCCGGCCCGAGCCCGCCGACAGGTCCCCAATCACGCACTCAAGCAAGCTCAGACCGGCGGGGTGGGGCGAGTCGCGAACTGGCCTACACACCACTGCTGTTCGCCATCATTTCAGGTTTCTGCCAGATCGCTCGGTGCGACGACGCTCCACCGGCTCAGACGCCTCGCGGAGCGGGGTCGGAACCTACGCCCGCGCAGCAGCGCACGGTCGGGCCGGTACGCATTGAGAAGTTCGGCCGGCTAAGATGGTCCCTTGACACCGGCGCACTGCATGCGCGGGGCTCAATAAGTGTTCTGTATACAGAGCCGGATACACACGTCCAGACGGTTCTGACAGCCACCGACCTGGACTATGACGCGACAACGGCTCGTATCCGCTCGCCCGGCGTCGCGGAGGTCGTTCGACCGGACGGCCGGTTCCGCGGTTCCAATGTCGATTTCAATCTTCGCACGAACACGGGCCGACTTGAAAACGCCACCGTAGCCTCCGACTACTTCCGGATGACTGGGGATCTCATTGAGAGACGGGCCGACGGCACATATCATCTTGTCAACGGTGAGTTCACCACCTGCATTCGCGGCACTCCCGACTATCTGCTGAGGGCCAGCGACTTAACGGTCAACCCAAATACCTTTGTAAAGGCGCACAACGTGCGGCTGTTTCTGGGCGGATTCGGGTTCCCGGCCATTCCGTATCTCAGTCGGGGCCTTGGATCCGGAGCCGGATTCCCGTTGCCGACTCCCGGTTACGATAGGACGAATGGCTTTGCAATTCGCCTGGCGGACAATCCGGTAGAGCGTCCGAACGAATCCCTGGACTACGACATTCGCGTGAATTTCCGCCGAGTGCCGACAGGATTCGGAGTCTTTCAGCGCGACATAGAATCTACTCCCACACATGCCCCCCCTCCTCGGATTCTGCTCCCAACGTTCAGTAATCCACTCAGCGGAATTCTGGAGCTGATTACTCCGCCGACGTACAACGAGTATGCTGTCAATCGCTACAACGTAATCGCGCCTCACAGGACAACGTTCTTTGCGACGATCCAGAACGATCAACTTGTTTACAACCGCAGGCGCAACGACCTGCAGGTTTCGCGGTTACCCGAGGTTGGAGTCCAGTTCTTGAATATGCTCGGCGCGCCCTCGCGAACACCTGGAGCGCGCGTCCCGGACGCTAGCAGTACAAACGACGGACGCCCGACGGGCGTCGGCGAGGCCGCGCGATATCGGGCGCCCGATTCGCCGGGGCTGCTAAACGTGACGGTGGGTCTCGGCGAATTCCTCGAGGATCCGACTCACGTCTCCGCGGGACGTGTGGGTCTCCGAGCGAACTTCGCATCGCAGCCCGTTATACTGGGCCGCCGCCTATCCGCACGTGCGGGCTTTTCAGAGTTCGTCAATCTCTACACCACGGGTTCCGTCTATAATATGATGATGCCGGAGGCGGAGCTGGACCTCGTACCAACCCGAGACTCCCTGTTTGACGTCGCATACCGATACGTCGTGGACGCCGGAAACACTCCCTTCACTTTCGATCGGCGAGATATCCGTCACGAGCTCCGGTTGCAGTATCAGGTAAGTGGCCCATGGGCCTTTGCCATCGCCAGCAAGATCGACCTGGAGCGAGCGCGCGCGTACGACGGTGAGGTTGCAGTGGCGCGAAACTTCGACTGCATGCAGGTGGGAGTCGCTTACCGACTCCGATCGCAGTCGTTTAATGTCAATTTCATCCTGTTTCCGCCGCGCCGCGATCGGTCGAGGCCACTTATCCCTCTGCGCACGCGGCCGGCGCGGACTCAACCCTAGGCGCCTGTCCCGGAATTATTGTCAGGATTTGTTGCGTGCATTAAACTGGCCTTGTGAGGCGCGTGTGGCCTCAACTATGATGTCGTTCTCAGGAGGAGACTTGTGTCTGCCCAGAATATGGATCAGCTGGTGTCGCTCTGTAAACGACGAGGGTTTATCTTCGCGGGGAGCGAGATCTACGGCGGGCTGCAGGGCACCTTCGACTACGGTCCGCTCGGCGTCGAGCTGAAGAACAACTTGAAGCGGTTGTGGTGGAAACACAACGTCTACGAGCGTGACGATATGGAGGGGATCGACGCGGCAATTCTGATGAACCGGTTCGTCTGGCGCTATTCGGGGCACGAACAGACTTTCGTGGATCCGCTTGTTGACTGCAAGACATGTAAGGGCAGGTTTCGGGCCGACAAGCTAAATGAGTCCATCTGTCTCAAGCAGCCGAAAAAGCATCCCGGTGAGTGCGATGGCGAGCTCACGGAGCCACGAGACTTCAACATGATGTTCAAGACGGGAGTAGGGCCTATCGCCGATGAGGATTCGTTTGCCTATCTCCGTCCCGAGACCGCGCAAGGCATACTAGTCAACTTCAAGAACGTCCTGGACTCGACGAACCGCAAGCTGCCCTTCGGCATCGCTCAGATTGGGAAAGCGTTTCGCAACGAGATTACGCCACGAAATTTCATCTTTCGTGTTCGCGAGATCGAGCAGATGGAGATCGAGTATTTCGTGCTGCCCGGCGAGGACGAGCCGGTTCACGAGCAGTTTATCAAAGATCACGTTGATTTCTGGGTAGACGACGTTGGGTTGAGCCGCGACAACGTCAGGCTCTATGAGGTTCCGAAAGGTGAATTGGCGCACTACTCAAAGCGCACGGTGGACATCATGTACCGCTTCCCAATCGGATGGGAGGAGCTGGAGGGCATCGCGAATCGAACCGACTTCGACCTCGGATCACACTCGCGTGACCAGTCAAAACTCGGACTCACGGCAAATGTCATCGAGAACCAACACTCGACTGAGAAGCTGACCTACTTCGACCAGCCACGTAACCGGCATATCATTCCATATGTCATCGAGCCGTCTGCCGGCGTAGATCGCGGAGTACTGGCGGTCTTGACCGAAGCGTACGAGGAGGAGACTTTGCCAAACGGCGAAACGCGCGTCGTTCTGAAATTGAAGCCCGCACTTGCGCCGATCAAGGTCGCTATACTTCCCCTCAAGAAGAACGCGGACGAGATCGTTTCGGTGGCCAAGGGGATCAAAAACAGGCTTCAGGCGGCCGGCGAGATGAGAGCCGTTTATGACGATTCCGCAGGCATCGGCAAACTCTACCGCCGCCAGGACGAGATAGGGACTCCCTTCTGCGTAACCGTCGATTTCGACACGCTGGGGCGCGGAGAGGACTCCACGCTCAGGGATACGGTGACGGTGCGAGATAGGGACACGATGGCGCAAGAGCGTATTCCGATTGCGGACCTGGCCGCGTACGTACTCGCGCGAATCTAGCGGACTGCGAACGGATTTGGCGTCCGAGAGCAGTTCGGCGCGCTCAGTTTCCGAATCCGGCGTTCCAAGTCAATCCGAATTATTGCGCCCGAGAGACTGAATTCTTTCGCTGCTCCCGCCGCTCGGACCGATGGCGCGGCAGGCCCATCCATACGGCTCGCACGGGACGCCCGAATGGGCGCTGCCGTGGACCCGTACGGGACATAAACTGCGAACATGACGCGCGCTGGTACTTTATACCAACGGGCGGACGCTCCGAGAAGCCGATGGCCGTGCGTTTATGGAACATTTGAGCGCTAAGCCGAGTAAATCGTACAAATCAGTTCCTGGGGATTAGCTATGGTTACTACGGACACGTCGAGGTCTGTTGCAGGGCACGCGCCGGGGCACCGCGAGCCCGCGGAAGGTCAAGATAGCACGGTTACCCGCGGAGCCGCGGTTGTATTCGTTCGCAGGAAAGCCACGATGGGAATCGGTCACGTCGGGTGGGGTTTCCTGGTGCACCCGGGCGAATCCGGCCGCGTGAGCCTTGTGGGAGACGGCAATATCTGGGAGATAGGAGCCGTCGAGAACCATCGCGGGTGGATCATTACGCCGCCCCTGGAAGACGGATACTGGCGGGAGCGCACCGCGCAGCCACTAAATACGGTAGCCAGCCGGGCGTACGACCACTATAAAGTGGTGCCCGTCAACGAGCCTAACGTTGAACGGGCGGTACAAGCGGAACGATTGGTGAGCGAGCGGCCCTACATGGCCGCGGTCAGCAACTGCATGAACGACGTATTCAGCATCCTGACCGCCTACGGCGTCCATTCCCTTCCGAATCCGCATAACCTGGCCAATTGGCTTCCAAACGCATGGTATGACCATATCGTCGCGACGGAGTACGATATTGCGGATGCCGCCGGATTGGGGGGTTAAGCGGCGTCCGTGAAGTCGCCCGCCTTCTGCGCCCGCATCTCTTTCACCATGCTGGCCGCAGCTAAGAGGAAGCAGATGGCGGACGGCGTAAGTAGTATGATCAGGTTGAGCAGTGGGCCGATTACGGGAAATGGAGGGATCGGACCGAAACGCGCCAGTTGAGCGAGGAGAAGCAGCCAGAAACCCCAGGCGGAGCTCTTAAAGGCGCTGCGAGCATTCCGACCGCGACTCTTGCCGGCGAGCCAGTTCATCCCGAATCCCGCCACCAGCGGTGCAATCCAAAAGAGAACGATCTCCATCCCCCAACCTCCCAATCTCAGTTCAACTCGAACGAGCCAAAATCGTGAAGGCAATCAGACGTCGCCGTCATTATATTTGAAGCGACTCAGCGGGAGACTCATTCGGGTAATCGAAGTCCCATACGGGGCGTATGCCACCTACGTGCCGGATGGCCCATACGGGGCGTATGCCACGTCCGTACGGATGGCCCTACGTCCATATGGGCGCCCGTATGGGCGGATCCCTCCTGGACCCCCGCTCAACTATATAGTTGTTGGGCCTCTCACATAGTATACGGTCGGCTCCCGAATACGGTGTCAACTCTTTTTGCCGCCTCGTGGCGTCACGGCCGGGCGCGGAAATCGCGAAATCCAGGATACCTGGCAACCAATCCAGGCAATCTTCGTATCGTCCAGTGTTATACCGGGCACGTGGAGGATGGAACCGCCTGACCTCGCCCTCGGCACGCTCGCGACAACGCCTCAGCTATCGCGCTTAATCGGTGCCTTCCCGTTCACATTTAGCGGCGGCAGCTCAGGAACCGTGGG
>JBBQVV010000175.1:0-13772 GCA_038211235.1 Chthonomonadales bacterium
CCCGAATCTCCGCGTTGATCTCGCGGATACGATGAATGTAGACCTGCGACAGGGTTGGAAATGAGCGGGAATCTGCTTTCTCCGCGTGTAATCGCATACCCTCCAATGTGTCCGCAAATTGCGATAGCTACATCAGGGCAATGTTGAGATCGGCAATACTTGCAATCATATTTCCAACTCCACGACGCCTTTTGGCCTCTTGCTCACTTTGTCGGTGTCAAACATGTCGAGGTGGCAGAACGTCGGGAAGATCCGTACGGCGTCTGAGGATAGGCAAAAGATGTCACCATATCCCTTCTCCTTACTACGTTCATAGCTGAGCAGTTCCAACGCCTCGTCGTCATTTTCGATCATCCTGGCGGTTGCGTTGTCGTAAACGAAGAGACAGTCGAAATCGCCCGGCTCGCCTTTGCGAGAGATGAAACTGCCGTTGAGAATCAGCAGCCCACCCATCCCCTTTGCCGACAATGTGTCACGCCACTCGGCCAGTAGTGTGAATAGGTGCGCCCTTCGACTGCCCGGTTCGCCTCCGAATCGCGCGCTAACTTCATCCCAGGAAGTCTTGTGATGACCTTCAGGCAGCCAACCGTCTATGCGTTAATTCGGAAGCATAGTTTGCTTTCTCCTGCGCTGTTGTGACTGCCTTACGCTGCGCAATCCGCGAGCGACCAATCAGAAAACTCCGCGCTCCTTCAAGGATACGAATCGGTTATCGCCGAGGATAATGTGATCGAGGAGTTCAATGCCGAGAAGCTGGCCGCACTCATGCAGGCGCTGCGTAATCCGGCGGTCTTCAGCACTGGGCGAGGGGTCGCCGCTCGGATGGTTGTGTACGACGATGATGGCGGCGGCGCTCGCGATGATGGCGTCCTTAAAGACCTCGCGGGGATGTACCAGGCTGCTGTCGAGAATGCCGATGGAGACCGTACAGGTCTTTATAACCCGGTTCTTCGTGTCGAGAAGAAGCGAGCGCAGGTGCTCCTTCTTCAGGTCGCGCATCTCCGCCATGAGGAGATTGGAAACATCCTGGGGCGATCGAATGCATGGCTTTTCGTCCGAAGACAATGCGGAAAGTCGCCGACCTAGCTCGATCGCCGCGCAGATCTCGATTGCCTTCACCTCGCCGATACCCTTAACGCGCGTCAGCTCTTCTCGCGTCGCACCCGCAAGTCCGCGCAAACCGCCGAAAGCGTGAAGCAGCTCTCCAGCGAGTCCGAGCGCGGACTTTTCATGACTGCCGATACGAAGCTGGATCGCCATCAACTCTGTCACCGAAAGCGCGTCCGCGCCGTTCCGCACCAGCCGTTCGCGCGGGCGCTCGTCCGTGGGCCGTTCCTTGATTGTGATGTCGTAACGAGTAGGTTCCGTCTTGTCCCTTGCATCGGCGTCGTGTTCCACCTTCCGCCGACCGGCGTTTCGCCCGCCGCGTCCGTTCGTAGCGACGCAGGATTCCACCAGTGTATCAGCCAAATCACGGACCTCTGCGGCGGGCACAGCGGGGACGGAGGAAACGGGGCAGACTAGTGCAGCATCGGGGTCTGCGGGGTCGAACACACTGTCAGGATAAGAAGAGTTGTCGGGCATGGAGGACGCTCGCTCCGTCAGGATCAGGGAGATTGAGCCTGGGTTCACCAGGCGGCCGGGCGATTCCTGCCGACATCGGAGCTATCGTGGTCTGCAGGGGGCGCGTGAGTTCTAACGATTACGGCTTTTCCAATACTCTCTAAACGAACGCAGTCGATCGAGCGATTCGCGATCCTTCTTACGATTCGCGGCTTCCTTGCTCGCGATAATATGGTCTATGTGGCAGACAGGGAATCCGTCAACGTCAATATGGCGAGCCCAGGCATCGTCGAAGGTCTCGATTCCATCCGGAGCGAAGACCAGGTCGAGGTCGAATGGACCGTCCTTGAGCTGTACGAAGTCTCTACCTTGCCGGAGGTCTCGTTCCTGATCCGAAGTGAGATTGAAACCAATTTCGCTAAGCGCGGCAGAGATGGCAAGCCCATTCTCTGGAGTCTTTTGGACGAAGAGGTCGGCATCCTGAGTCGTATCGGGATACCCGAGCAGAATTGCCCCTGACTTGCCGATGAAGAGAAAGCGCACACTATGGCGCGCGAAGACGTCGCGTATCTCTTCCGCCTGGCGATACTCAAAGACTGCCATAGCCTAACCAGTCCGGCAGGTTCTCGTTGCACCACTGGCGATATTCGGCCATGGTTTTGAACGAGCGATATTTTGCATCGTCCATCACCGGTTTGTAGGTGTGAATGAAGGCGTAACGAAACCGGATCGGCAGCGGACGCCGGGCCATCGCCTCAAACTCGGCCAGCCACTCGGGGGGAATGTTCCCGGTAGAATTATCCCCAGCCATAATCTATACCGTTACCTCTCGGGCGCCCGCCCCGGCCGTTCACGTCACAACAATTTCTCAAATCTCGAACTTGAACCTCGCCAGTGCTATCGCGTAGAAACCTAGGCCGAAGACCACGACCATGACGACGTTGACGAACGTTGCGGCCAGGGAGACGTGCCGGAGCATCACGTCCTGATAGGCCACGAGCGCCCAGGTGTGTGGTGTGATGTAGCCGAGTTTCTGAACGGCCGCCGGCAGAACGGAACGGGGAATGAGAGTTCCCGATATGAACCCCATTACCAGCAGCAGCATCGTCGTCATGCCCTGAATCTGCTCCATCGTCTTGCCGAACGTTGCAATGAGAAGCCCCAGTCCGGTCGATGCAAACACGCAGCAGACCGCGATCAAGAACAGAGCGGGTATCTGGTCCCAGGTGAAACTCAAATGCAGCGCCACCTTGCCAATGGAGAATAGCACGGCGGTCTGAACCAGACCGACGCCGGCTCGGGCGAGCATCTTACCTAATAGGATCTGGCCGCGCGAGATCGGCGCGCTCAGCATCCTGCGCAGTGTCCCCTCCTGCCGCTCATAGAGAAGTGTGGCGGCCACGCCGTTCGCAAGCGTGAAAACGAAGTACACTGCAAAGCCGGGAATAAAAAGGTCGCCGGCGCTCAGCTGCGGACTTTTCTGGCTTTCGATCGTTTGGAAGACCACCGCCGCCTGCCCGGCGCCGATCGAGGCGTTCCGCTCCGCCTGGCCACGGAACTCCGCTGGGATTGCATCCATCGCAGCCTTGCGATAAAGCGGTCCGGTCATGCGCTGAACCGCGCCCATGACCGCTCCCTGAGCCGCCGCTGCCATCTGCGCCTGGGCGGGATCCACATATCGCGTGATCTGCGCCTGGGGCGGATTTGGGGAGTGTTCCGCTCCGGCCGCGATTGCGGCATCGACTTGCGAGGAGAAGTCTCTCGGCACCACAAGACCGACCGGCAGGTCGCCGGCTTTGATCCGCTTGCTCAGTCTCTCCGGTCCCTGCTTCTCAACCTCGAGGGTGACACCCATGTTCCTCAAGGCTTCGATAAAGTCGGCGCCATGCTTTCCCTCGTCGAGATTGACCACGAGAACCTTGATCAGCGACGGGCTGCTGAGGTCGCGACCACCATAGATGATTCCGAAGATCGCCGTGAAGATAAGGGGGAAGCCGAACAAGAACACAAGTGCGGATCGATCGCGAAACAGGATTATCAGGTCTTTTCGAGCGATACTCCACAACGGTGACAAATCGAACCTCCGATTGGGGAAGAACACTTTTTCGCCGATTTCACAGCCTTCACGGACTGACTGATGGGCCCGAGGCCGGTTGAGAATGTGCTAGTCTCTCAGCGATTTTCCGGTGAGGGAGAGAAACACATCCTCAAGGTTCGGCTGCTTGATGTCAAGTCGCTGGAACGGAATGCCCTGCTGCACGAGTGTTTGAATTACGGCAGGGACGGCCGTTTCTGGTCGGTCGGCTCGTACGTGGAGCACGGTGTTGCCCGGTTCGGTTTCTCCGGATGCTTCGGCCGTCACCTCCCGAACCTGCTCCGATCCGCGAAGCTGCTCAAGTACTTCGCTTGGAACTGACGTCCCCGGCGTTAGGCCAATTTCGATTATGGACCCGCCCATGATGGCGATGAGGTTGTCTACCGTATCGCAGGCGACGAGACTGCCGTTGTCCATGATGCCGACGCGATCGCAGAGAGCCTCGACCTCCTCCATATAGTGGCTCGTATAGAGGACGGTCAGGCCCCGCCGGTTCAGCGCTCGGACGCCTTCGAAGATATGGTTGCGCGACTGAGGATCGACGCCGACCGTCGGCTCATCCAGAAGCAGCAGGCGAGGATTATGCATCAGTCCGGCGGCGAGGTTCAGTCTGCGCTTCATGCCGCCTGAATACGTTTCGACGCGTGAGTCCGCACGATCCGACAGTCCGATCAGCGCCAGCATTTCAGTCACGCGGCCGGTCAAGGCGCTCCCTGCCAGGCCGAAGATCTGTCCAAAGAACTCCAGGTTCTCTCGTCCCGTCAGTTTGTTATAGATCGCCAGCTCCTGAGGGACGATCCCGATGACGCTTCGGGTCACGATGTTGGATTGGTTGCCATCTCTCCCATCGATTGTGATCGCGCCGCCGGACGGCGGAATCAGGCCGGCCAGCATTCCGATGGTCGTCGTCTTGCCTGCGCCGTTCGGTCCGAGCAGGCCGAAGATCTCTCCCTGCTGTATCTCGAAGGAGATCCCTTTTACTGCCTGAAGAGTGCCGTAACTCTTCTGTAGACCTGTTATGTTTACGATGGCTTCTGTCATTTGGTGTATCGCAGACTCCCACGATCATAGGCACATTGCAGGGTGACGAGTGTGGCAACGACCTGGTTTCGCTCGCGTTCCGCCGATCTCGCGGCTGGCTTTGGGAGTAACCGCAGGAAGATGGACCTACCGCCGCGAATTGTCGTTCGGCTGCCGAACGCGCGGTCACGGACGCCGGCATGGAGCTCGCCTGCGATCTGCCGTGAGACAGACATTCTAAGAAGCATACCCGGTCAGGTCGTTATCTTTGCCGGTCGATTCAAAGTAGGAGGTAAGGACTGTGAGACTCGAAGGCAAGGTCTGCCTGGTGACAGGAGGTACCCGCGGTATCGGAGCGGCTGCCGCCGTCGAGCTGGCTCGGCGTGGAGCGGATGTCGTGGTGTGCGGACGCAGTCCGGATGGTGAAGCGGAGAAGGTAAAAGCCGAGATTCACGCCCTGGGACGAAAGTGCCTGGTGATCACGGCGGACATTGCGAAACCTGAAGATGCGAGGGACTGCGTACAGAGGACTGCAGCGGAATATGGCGGATTGGACGTGCTGGTTCATGCGGCCGGTGGTCCGGCGAAGGGCACACTTATGGAGGTGAGCGAGGAGGTATGGTACCACGCTTTCGACGTGCACGTTCACGCTGTGTTCCATCTGTGTCGCGCCGCGATACCGCTGATGAAGCCACGTGGCGAGGCTGCGATCGTCCTGGTAGGATCCACAGCGGGCCGGTTGGGCGTGATCGGCGCGGCAGCATATGCAACAGTCAAGGGCGCGCTGGTCCAGTTGACCCGCGTTCTTGCGCGCGAGCACGCGAACGACAATATTCGCGTCAATTGCGTGGCGCCTGGAGTGATCACCACGCGTTTCCACGATATTATGGGCTTGACGCCCGAGGGCCGGAAAAACAACCTTGACAACCGAATTCCGCTCCATCGCGAGGGCACGCCGGAGCAGGTCGCACATGTGATTGCGATGCTGGCGGAAAACGACTACATGACGGGGGAAACAGTTACGATAGACGGCGGCTTAACGAGTCGAATCGCTTAGATCCGGCAGTTTACGTCTGCGTTTCGAAACCGCCGCTGGAAGGAGAATCGCATGTTAGAGTTGGCACAGGATATTGGCGATGCAGGACATGGCAGGTGACTGTGCCGTCCGATCGGCATGGCGATCCGGCGCCCGGCTGTCCGGAGCTGCTCCGAAACTTCGCCGCCGGGCCGGGACCTATCGAATGCGGTAAGATACAGTTTGGAGGCGTGCAGGATAGAGACGTCTATAACATCGGGGCGCCGTTCTGGTTTCGGGGAGAGAACCTGATCGCCGGGCGCGTCGAGCCGCGCACAACCGAGCACGCCACCATTATGTTCTTCTGTCGAGAGGGCGATAATGTATGGCGTCCGCGTCCCGGCGCGCCCACCTTCGAAGGCCTTCAAGATCCCTGCGTCTCGCTGATCGAAGGTGAGCTGGTGATGGGCGGCGTCCGATATCCTATTCTGCTGGACGACGGCCGCATCATCTGGCGAATGGACTTTTATCGGGGGCGCACCATCGAGCGCCTGGAGCACTTTCTCACCGGTCCAGACGGAATGAAGGACATCCGCCTCGCGGGACTACCGGACGGCCGTGTCGCGCTATTCAGCCGGCCGCATTGCGGTCCTGGGTACCGTGGACGTATCGGATTCACCGTGGTCGACCGGTTGGTGCAACTCGACGCGGACGTCATCGCCGCCGCGCCGATCCTCTCTGGCCAGTTCACGGACACGGAATGGGGTGGAGTGAACGAGGCGCACCCGCTCCGCGATGGACGACTCGGATTGCTGGGCCACATTGCCTGGATGGAGAGCGGCGAGATTCGGCACTACTACGCCATGGCGTTCGCAATCGACCCTCAAACGGGCCGGACCGACCCAGTACGGATTATCGCGACCCGGTCACAGTTTCCCAATGGACCGGCGAAGCGTGCTGACCTCGTCGACGTGATATTCGCAGGCGGCCTGGTGCGCCACTGGGATGGGACAGCGACGCTGTTTGCGGGCTTGAGCGATGCCGAGGCCGGCTATGCGCGAATCCCGGACCCGATGGCATCGCTAGAACTGTGAAAGGACCACTGAATGAGCGGGCAGATAATAGAGCGCTTGACGCGCCGACGGCTGCTTTGTACCACCGTTGCCGCCGCCGCGCCAGCGCTTTTATCGGGCCCGGCTGCGACGAGTGCGGGCCGCGGGACGGCGAGAGTGCGGCTGAATGTGGCGTGTATCGGACTGGGCGGGCAGATGCAGCGCCACCTGAAGGAGATCGCATCTGATCCACGGCAGCACCTGGTTGCAGTTTGCGACGTGGACGAGGCTCGCATTGCGAGATCGGCAGCCGCTGCGCCTACTGCCATGCGATCGGCGCGCGTCTACAAGGACTTCCAGAAGCTGCTGGCCGACGAACACGGTTTGGACGCGGTAGTCGTCGCGACTCCGGACCACTGGCACTCCGCGATCTGCACGGCCTCAATTCGGGCTGGAAAGCACGTCTATTGCGAGAAGCCGTTAGCGCACTCCGTCGCCGAGGCGAGGCGACTCCGAGAACTCTCGCGGCGATCGCAGGTCGTGACTCAGACAGGCAATCAGGGAAGTGCGAGCGGAAACTTGCGAAGATGCATCGAGCTCATACAAGCGGGACTGTTCGGGCAGATTCGTGAGGTTCATGTTTGGCATCAGCACCACAGCTTTCCTTCCGGCGTCGACCGACCGAACGGAGAGGATCCGGTGCCAACAGGATTCGATTGGGACTTCTGGCTGGGTCCGGCGCCGGTTCGTCCGTTCAAGCGTTACTACTATCATCCGTTCAAGTGGCGTGGTTGGTACGACTTCGGCGGCGGATCACTGGCGGATTTCTGCTGCCACGCGTTTAATCTCCCCGTGCGGGCGCTCAAATTGGACTATCCGACGACGATCCAAGTCGAAGGCAAGAGCCTGGACAAGGAGAGCTTTCCAACTGCCTGCACCGTCGGTTATCGGTTTCCGAAGCGTGGGAACCTTGCCCCCGTCCTCATGAACTTCTATACCGGTGGCGCCATGCCCGTCGCCGCGGTCACCACGGACCTTGCGGCGACGTTTGGCGCGGTTCCTGCCATTGGCTGCCTGCTCGTCGGAACCGAAGGCAGCATTTCGGCAGGCCTCTGGAATACCGACGGCCACATGAAACTGAAACCGGACAAGACGTTCAGGGGCTTGAACACCCACGAGGCGGCCAGGAGCATCCCTGTAAGTCTTCCTCGGACCGAGGGTCACATGCGCGAGTGGGTGGGTGCCTGCCTGGGAGGACCGAGGACCTTTTCGGATTTTGACATCGGCGGCCACCTGACGGAGATCGGCCTCGCGGGCGTCCTCGCCCTCCGAATCGGGCACGACATCGCGTGGGACGGAAGGGCTATGCGCGTGCCCGATGTTCCGGAAGCCGATGACCTGGTTGCGCCGGAGCCAAGACAGGGCTGGCGTTTGTAGGCGCATTCGCCGGGGAGAGACAGCCGTTGAACAGAGAGCTTGTCGCATTCATGATCGCCTTGATTTTCATCATGGTTCCGGTTGCGGGCTGCCTCGCCGGCCAGGCGGAAGTCGTCTGGCACGATGCGACGGAGTTCGATATCGAGGGTAGAGGCTGGTCCGACGTCGACGCCCCCTACGATCGGTTCCCCGCACGGGCTAAGGCGACAGTTCCGGAAGAGGTGTGGAACCTGAGCAAGCACTCCGCGGGGCTTTGCGTGCGCTTCCGGACGCGTTCTCTCAAAGTGTCGGTGCGCTGGACCGTCAATAGCGACAGCCTCGCAATGCCACACATGCCGGCGACGGGAGTGAGCGGCGTGGACCTCTATCGCAGAGCGGACGACGGCCCATGGCGGTTCGTGGCTAACGGCCGGCCGGAGAAGCGAGTCGACAATCTGTTGACGGCTACCCTTCCCGGCGGCGCCGCTGAGACCGAATGCTTGCTCTACCTGCCGCTCTATAACGGCGTTCAGAGACTCGAGATCGGCGTGCCTCGCGACGCCGTCCTGGAGAGAGCGGCGTCCAGGCTGGCGGCTCGTCGTCGACCGATCGCCTACTATGGCACCTCCATCGTTCAGGGTGGCTGCGCATCGCGCCCGGGAATGGCGCACGTTGCCATTCTTGGGCGAATGCTCGACCGCCCGATGATCAACCTGGGGTTCTCGGGATCGGGACGCATGGATCCCGCCGTCTCGCAGCTTCTTTCCGAGCTGAATCCTTGCGTCTACGTGATCGACTGCCTGCGAAACATGGGCGGCTTACCGGACGACGAGATCGCCGGCCGCGTCAAAACGCTTGTCGAAATCCTTCGGAAGGCCCATCCTTCAACTCCAATCCTGTTCGTGGGCAGGTCAGAGTTCCAGTCCGAGCGGCCGATCGCTGCAATCGAGCGACTCCAGGACAAGGTCGTTAATGGCCTGAAGGAATCAGGAATACCCGGACTCTATCTCTGCCCTGGAAGCATCCTTCTCGGCGTCGACGGCGATGGGACCGTGGATGGGTCCCACCCCAACGATCTCGGCATGCGCCGCCAGGCCGATGCCCTCGCACCGATCCTGCGCCGACTCCTCCGCAAATCTCCGTCGGCGTAGAGGGCGAGCTCAAATCCCCGCAGGCTGCAGCCGCCGGCGGTATGAGGACGTCTGCCGCCCGTCATACAGCTGGTCCGTTACCCACAGAATGAGAGGCAATCCAATTACGAGACAGCCAGGATTGTTCCAGCCATCCATCTTCGCAATCTGCTGCTCAGATTCTTAATGGCCTGGTTCTTTGGTATGTCACCGCTGCCAGTGTGAGGGTTAGACTGTCCATTCTGTGCAAAATCCGGCCATGAGGAGCAATCCAGGGTTCTCCGCGCGTTCTGCCCAAAAGTATCCGATCATGCCGTCGTTTCCGGACTGGCTGTTTGTAAGCAAGTCCTTCCGCCATACCTCCAGGCAGATGGGCAACAAGTGTAGCTTGCGATTGGTACCTCTTTAGTTGAGCGTCACCCCGTTCCCAGAAGATTCCAATCCCTGAAATTTGCGCGGATGTGAACGGTCCTGTTCCTTCTGTCAACGGTTGTTACCGTACCGATGATGGATGAATCCAGAATAATCGGCCACTGTCGATTCGCGACGGACTGCTCATATTCGACCTCCACAAACACACCGGAGCCGATTTCCATCCGGTAAGGCACGCTGCTGCCGCGGAAGGCAACTCGCTTACCTATCCACGCCTTTGCCTCTTCGTCGGGTTCGATCTTCTTGGGATGATCAACGAAGTGCAAAAGTCGGATGCCGTTCGCGGCTGCCTCATTCTGTCCTGGATAAAGACCTGCTAGTATCCAGCGCTGATAGGCGTCCATGTCTGCCCCGGCTTGCCAGTAGTCCTCCCAACTCTGCTTGGCGACCTTACTCTTCGCCCACAACAGTTCGGCGACGAACAGAGGGAACCGGAACGAAGTGCCGTAAAGGGGCGATGGTGGAGAAACTGTACGTATCGTGGTTCGGCGATACTCCCCGTCTTCGCCGATGAACTCCCGAACTTGCTCGAGGCTTTCTACCGAAGGCGTGGAGTCGTGGTTCTCGATGAACAACCATCTCGTGATTTGAAAGCCCCCCTGAATAGGCGTCGCTGCCGCTGGGGAAAAGGCGCCCTGCCGGTATGCTCTTTGCGTTAGCACTCCCATACTGCCGTCGCCTAGCATCGTGTAGTCCGGCAGTGTTTTCGTATCAGTCGTTTCCGTATGGCGGGCGGGCTTAGTGTAGTCGATAATCATCATTTTGCGAGTACGTGCGTCATATCTCCACTCGGTAGATTCGAGACCGATTCGTGTGTCCACGGTGCCGGGAACTTGCCACGAGTTGAGAACAAATCCCTTGTTCGGGCCGAAATTGGGCATCAGCAGCGCGTCCTTGGCTTCGACAATTTCCACTGCAAACTCTTGTTGTCCCCACAGAAACCACGTTTCCGGCGACGTCAGCAGGCGCGCGAAACGTAACGCTGTGGCCGAGTCCGAAATTGAAACGTGCCCGCGCAAGTCGTCAATTTGCCGCACTATGGTGGATTTGTCACCAGTAGACATCCTGACGTTCACTTGCTTCTGGAGGCCAGGACGCAGCCGGAACCTTAACCAGATCGAAATGCACGCCAGTCAGTTCGCATCCCAGAATCATGGGATGGAGCAAGCTAACCTCCTTCTTGGCTCGCAAGTGCGGGTTCTGCAAACGGTGTAGCATTTGCCCATGCATTTGTCCAAAAGCCAGAACGGAGCACGAGACCATCAGTGCGCCAAGGCTAACGCACGGAATCATTGGTTTTCGGCGATCCATGTATGTCCTCGCGGGTTTGGCTACCTACGGCACAGCTATTTGGCATCTACCGTATAGAGTTTACTCTCGTAGAGGAAACTCAATGATCTTCCTGGTGCCCGTAAAGGAAGCGAAAAAGGTCGTCTAAAGGCTGCATGGAAACATCGGCCTGATTCGCGGCAACCACGATAAGACCGCAGATTTTATGATAAGCGCGTTCGGCTGGATCAAATGCTACCGCGCACTCAAGGTCGATCACACGGACAGCGATGATGGCATATGGCCGATCGTTTTGTGCCATTATGCGTTCCGCGTGTAGATTCTGTCGATCATGGCTCATGGCGCCTTCATGGGCACTCCCATGGCACCCTTCCCGACGTTCCACAAAGTTTGTCCATCGATGTGGGACTGGAATGTCACGACTATGCGCTGAACTCAAATGGCCACGATGGACATCATGGCGGAGAAGCGATTTGTTCCAATAGATCTCCATGGCGTGTGATCCAAGACCATCACTATCGCCTTTGCCGTTCCCAGTGATCATGCCATCCGCAGCCGCGCGCTGGTCGTTCGGTAAGGTCGACATTGACATACAATATCGTCTCTGCGTCCGCTCCATAGGGCCCGAAGACGATTCGCCTGCCGGATGCATCCGTAACCTGCGAGCAGCCGATGCAGTTGTGCCCCCGCCACGGTCCCGCGTCGATAACGCCAACGTTGCTTACACCGGCGATCCACACTGAGAACTCCTGTGCCACGTCGCGATATACTCTCTCCCAGAGACCGCCATACGGCTCCATTGTATTGTCATGATCTCGTGGAACGGCCCAACTCGAAGGGGATAGCAGAATGTCGGCTCCCATATAACATAGCGAACGGCTCAACACGCGATCCTTGGCGAAGGCATCGGCGCAGATCAACAGCCCAATGGTTCCGAACCTGGTGTGGCAAACGTTGAGACGATCACCTTGGGCATAGTAGCGGTGCCCGATTTCGAGCTCATTTATCTTGCGATGGTGCAGCAGTAGATTACCGTCAGAATCGATCAGTACGGCGGAGTTGTAGGTCTTGTCGCCGGCCTTCTCAATCAGCCCGAAGCAGACGTGAATATGATTGTCGCCCGCTGCGGCTGCAAGGAAGCGAAATGTCTTACCATCTGGCACCGGTTCGGCCTGCTCTAATGCAGAGGGATGCGTCCAGCCTAAATCCATGGCTTCCGGCAGCAGAACGATATCTGCTCCGTTCGCGGCGGCCTCCTGTATCATGGCCGCCGCGCGCGTGAGATTTCGGTCTTTCTGTCCGCCTTCCACCAGCATCTGTGCCAATGCGAGCCTGGTCGCCATCGCTTCGCACTCCCCATTCTACTCGCCGACTTACATTGTCACAAGGATCGTTTGCCGGTGATCTGCGGACCGCACGGTCCATTCCTCATTGCCGAGTCTCGGCTCACGGCATAAAGTCGGCAACCGCATCCGTCATATTCGACATCGCGCTCCTGGTTCATCCCGTTCTTCTCAGCCACCCGGATCGATGCGATGCCCAAGCGTTTTGTGTTCCGGGTATCGCCTGCATGATCGGCACTACAATCCAAGGGTTCGCACGCCATCAGATCTTGGGACCGCGTATGCAGGATCGTGGAGTTACTCCACGAGTCCGTCGAGAGTAAATGGAACCATCCGTCCGCACAATGGCGCAGGAAGGGATCACGAACAGAATGGTCTCCTACTGGGGCTCGAAGCAGAAATATCAATGTTGCCCCTGTGCTGGCCTCCGTTGAGCGCCGTCAGTCTCACATCAGGTGAGGCATGCCTGCTTGAACGTTTGCATTAGAGAGGCGCAATTGTCTTGGCCCATTCCCACAAGGCTCCCGATGGATGACGGGCTACGTACTCTTTGAACAGGCCGATCCCTTCGTCGCGGAGCAGCCCGCCTGTGATTTTGGGTACACGGTAGTTGCTGGACTCTAGCCCTGGCCGTTCGCTTTGTCGTATCGGCAGGTGTCGTATCGGCAGTATGTAATCGCACGAGCATGAATGGGGCGACGCGCCAAATTGGGCGCCACCTTAACACGTGAAAAGCGCAGCGCGCCATTGAGAATGCACTCTGAACATTTCAAGTACCGAATTGGTGTGTGCTTGGTGTTGCAGGCCTCCGTCATCCTGCTACCGGCAACTTGGTTCCAAAATGCAACCTGATCTGCTCAATCTCCCACTCCGCGATCAACCCCAGGCAGCGAGAGTTGGGGTGAATGTTCGTGAAGAACGCCGGATCGCCTCCAAAAAAGGCATCGAAGCTGTCGTCCACAATGGTATGTTCCGGTACAGGGAGGCCTCGAACTCGCAAGTCCCAATTACCACGTTCCGTTTCCGCTTTCATCCTGTTGTATGTGTCCACCACCGGACGACCTGCCTCCCGCGCATATCTGCTTATGGCTTCGTAGAGTGGGCCGAGGCTCGCGTTTCTATCCCAAAGATAGTGCCTCGGATAGTCCACCCACATGCCTGTTTCAAGGAAGATCGTTACGTCCGCAAACCGCTTCTGGATGGTGTCACATAGAGCGTCAAGGTATCGAATACAGCCAGAGATGCCATGGCGCTTACGGTCGTTAATGCCATACCGAACAAAGGCGATGTCCATGTGCGAAATGTCAGCAAGCGCTTTATCAAATCGCTCTGGTTCCTGGAATTCGTCCGCGCTCTCCCCGTCACGGGCTAGATTGTGAATAACAAAGGGCTGAATGGGGAAAGCGCGCCGCAGCC
>JBBQVV010000176.1:0-13718 GCA_038211235.1 Chthonomonadales bacterium
GCGCACCCGGCGACGGCGCCGGTAGCAAGGGTCGAGCATGTCAGGCTTCGGCGCTGAACCCGGGTCCGAGCGTCGTCCGGTCGTCGGTTCAACCGGGCGCACCCAGGAATCGCCGCAAGCCGTCCAGGTTGGGCACCAAACAGCCCGCACGGCCGGTTCCGTCACGGCGCGGGCGGTCGTCCTCGGGGTGCCGCTGGTCGCGCTCAACGCGTATTGGGTCACGCTGGTCGAAGTACGCTGGTATACGCTCGACGGAACCAGTCTACCGCTCTTTATCACGCCGATCTTCTTTCTATTCTGCGTTTGCCTGCTCAACGCCCTTGTGCGGCGCGTCGCTCCGTCCCGCGCGCTCGATACCGGCGAACTGCTTACGATATACATCATGCTGGTGATCGGGACCGCTCTGGCTGCCCACGATCTCCTGCAGAACCTATTCGGCATCCTGACCCACGCCGACTACTTCGCGACTACGGAGAACGCGTTCAAGGACACCTTCTTCAAGTATCTCGTCCCCTCGCGCTTTCTGCTGGTCAGCGATCCGACCGCGCTCAAAGGATGGTATCAGGGCGGCGCCGTCTGGTACCGTCCGGAGTATCTGCTGCCGTTTCTTGGCCCTCTCTGCTGGTGGGGCGCTTTCGTCTGCGTCCTGTTCGGGATGTGTCTATGCCTGAACATCGTGATTCGGAAGGCATGGACGGAGGACGAACGACTGGCGTTTCCCATCGTTCAGCTGCCGATTGCAATGGTCAGCCCGGAAGACCCGTCGCGCCCATTTTGGAAAAGCCGCCTCATGTGGAGTGGGTTCGCCTTTGCCGTTTCGCTCGACCTCTTGAACGGCATGCACTACATCATCCCCTCGCTTCCATACATCGAACAGGTCAAACTTTACAACATCGGTCAGTTCATTACGAACCGGCCGTGGAGCGCGGTGGGCACAACGAACATATCGATGTACCCGTTTGCCATCGGTCTGGCCTATTTCCTGCCGCTGGATCTGGCGTTCTCCTGCTGGTTCTTCTTCGTGGCGCGCAAGCTGTTCGAGGTACTGGGAGCCGCCGCCGGATGGGACGCGGCATCCAACAATGGATTTCCATATTTCGAGCAGCAGGCCTCTGGCGCATGGATTATGCTGAGCCTGCTCCTGGTCTGGTCGCTCCGGAAGCAGATTCATCGCGCCTGGCGCATTGCGTTCGCGGGCTCACCGGATACAAGCAGCGAGCGTACTGAGTATCGTTGCGCCTTCGCCGGCCTGCTTGCCGGCGCGCTGTTGCTTGCCTGGTTTGCCAATGCGATCCGGATGACCTGGTGGGTCGCGCTGCTGTTTTTCGGTCTGTTCTTTCTGCTCGCGATCGCCCTGACGCGCGTGCGGGCCGAGTTGGGCGCACCGCACGAAATCTACTATGTCAGCCCGCGGACGGTGCTCGTGACGGTGTTCGGGGTGAACGCGATTGGCGCGCAGAGTCTTACCGCCCTCTCCGTGCTCTACTGGTTCAATCGTGGTTACCGCGCACACCCGATGCCGAACCAGCTCGAGGCGCTTCGGATGGGGGAGATTGCACGCGTTCCACGTCGCCAGATACTGATGCTCCTCGTCCTCGCGGCAGCCATAGGGCTCCTCTTCACCTATTGGGCGAATCTGCACATCACCTACTCGGAGGGCGCGCTCGCCCGATCGATAGGCTACAAGAGATGGGTCGGCGGTGAGTCGTTCGACCGTCTAAAAGGCTGGATCGTCACGCCGACCCGGCCGACCTGGAACCAGATTGCCTTTATCGTGGGCGGCGCGCTGATGGTGATGTCGCTCCGGGGATTGAGAGGCGCCTATCTCTGGTGGCCGTTCCACCCCGTCGGATATGCGCTTGCCGTCAGCTACGCAATGGACTACTTCTGGTTTGCGTTTTTCGTCTCCTGGCTAATCAAGGCGCTCATCGTGCGGTTTGGCGGCATGAAGCTGCACAACACGGCGATTCCGTTCTTCCTCGGACTGATCCTGGGCGACTACGTGATGGGATCGATCTGGGCACTATACGGACCGATGGTCGGGGTTCAAACGTATAAGATCTACATCTAATGGCCGCTTTGCGTCCTTGACAACGGGAGAGTAATTGGGTTAGACTTTGGAACTGGCTGTGCCTCAAGAACCGACCGGAAGTGGGCCGGTTTATTTTTTCGCCGGCCGCCGTATTTGGTCTTTCACGGAACCGCGAGCGTTGGGAAAGGGAGTTAGCGCGCACGATGCTATTGGGAACGCAACAGATCGGCCCGGACGGACATCTTGAGATCGGCGGCTGCGATACCGTTCGCCTGGCGCACGAGTTCGGAACACCGCTCTATGTGATCGACGAGGCGTTAGTGCGCAAGAACTGTCGGCGGTACAAGGCCGCATTCGCAGCGCGCTATCCTCACAATGAGATCTACTACGCCGGGAAGGCGTTTCTTACCAGCGCCATGGCCGCAATCATCGCCGAAGAAGGACTTGCACTGGACGTCGCTTCGCTCGGCGAGTTGTACGTCGCGCTGCAGGCAGGTTTTCCGGCGCAGCGGCTCGCTCTCCACGGCAACAACAAGTCGGCGGACGAGCTGGAGATGGCTGTCGACGCCCGCGTGGGCCACATCGTAGTCGACAATTTCTATGAGCTGGATATGCTCGCGGAGATCGTGCGCAGTAAGGAGGTTGAGCAGGACGTCCTGGTGCGCACCGCACCCGGCGTGGATCCCCAAACCCACCGCCTGATTCGAACCGGCCAGGCCGACACCAAATTCGGTCTTAACATCGCCGACGGCTCCGCGCTGAGGGCCGTAAAGCTGGTTCTCGCGACACCCGGGCTTCGGTTTCGCGGCATACACTGCCACGTGGGCTCACAACTCCTGGACAGCGAGACACATGCGTTATCGGCGGAGATCATGGTTCGCCTAATGGCGGCGATTGCGGACGGGACAGGCGTCGTCGCGGAAGAGCTCAATATCGGCGGCGGCCTTGGCGTGCGCTATCTTGAGTCGCATCATCCTCCCTCTTACGAGGCCTTCGCGGAGGCCGTGACGACGGCGCTGAAATCGGCGCTCGACGCTGCCGGTCTTCCCTATCCTAAGCTGCTCCAGGAGCCGGGACGCGCGCTCGTCGGCGAGGCCGGCACGACCCTATACCGGATTGGCGCGATAAAGTCCGTACCGATCGATGCGGCCGTTGATGAAAACGGCGTGAAACGCACGTATGTATCTATTGATGGAGGAATGTCCGACAATCCCAGACCGCAGCTATACGACGCAGTCTATCAGTGTATCGTCGCCGACCGAGCTGACCAGGTCGCCGATACGCTGGTGACAATCGCCGGAAAGCATTGCGAAACCGATATCTTGATATGGGACACGCTCATCGCCAGGCCTGCGTCCGGTGATACCCTTGCGGTTCTGTCGACCGGCGCATACAACCATTCCATGGCGAGCAACTACAACCGCTTTCTGCGCCCGGCAGTCGTACTCGTCAATGCCGGCGACGCAGAGCTGATTGTCGAGCGGGAGCGTTTGGAAGACCTGGTGCGCCGGGAGCGGATTCCGACCCGGCTGCGATCCATCCTGACCGCGGCCCGATAAGAAAGGAAGCGGAAGCGGCACATGTTCGACCTCTCTCATTTTGACCTTCATCAGTTTATCATCTCCATCGTCGTGCTGGTATGCAGCATCTCGCTGCACGAGTTCGGACACGCTATGTCCGCCGACTATCTCGGGGACCCCGGGCCGAGGCGAGCGGGTCGCATAACGCTCTGGCCGGACAAGCACTTCGACCCGCTGGGCTTCACGATGCTGATCGTTACCTCGATCACCGGTTTCGGCATCGCGTGGGGGCGGCCCGTGATGGTCAACCCGCGCTACTTCAGGAGTCCAAATCGGGACATGATGATCGTCACGGCGTGTGGACCGCTGATGAATCTCGTTCTCGCTCTGGCTTTCGGCCTTCCGCTCCGCTACATTCGCAGTCATGGAATCTGGGCTGACGAATCGCTTGCGTACCAGTTCTTTTTCGCATTCGTGCGCATAAACCTCTCGCTCATGTTCTTCAACCTGATTCCGATACCGCCGCTGGACGGCTCGAAGATACTGTTTGGATTGCTGCCGTTCAGTCTTGCCGCGCAGTATGAGCGATTCATGGGCCAGTACGGAATGTGGCTGTTGATCATTCTGCTGGTAACCGGTGGCTCCGGCTATATCATCACGCCCGCCGTACTACATTCACTCGGGCTGATCCTTGGCGGCGACTGGGTCGCGGGCTAGTTGGCCGGGCCGGACCGTTCGCGGCGAGCCCATCGGACGCAACCTTCGGCAGCAGGGTTACTGTCATTCAGTACAAGAGGAGGGTTGATCACGATGACAGCTAACACGAATGTCCGGAGGAAGCGGCTATTGAGCGGGATGCAGCCAACCGGGACCGGCGCGTTGCACCTAGGAAATTTGGAAGGAGCGCTCCGAAGCTGGGTACGCCTGCAGGATGAGTATGATATGTTCTGTTGTGTCGTGGATTGGCATGCGCTGACGACCCGCGCCGAAGATTCACACAACATTGCCCCGGCATGCCGAGAGGTCGCTGCGGACTATATCGCCGCCGGACTGGATCCAGAGAAGTGCGCCATCTTCATCCAGAGCCACGTTAAGGAGCACGCTGAACTTCACCTCTTGCTTTCCATGATTACGCCCCTCGGGTGGCTTGAACGCGTGCCTACGTACAAGGAAAAGCGCGACATGGTACAGCAGCGCGGCGGGAGCGACGAGACTCTTTCGTATGGACTTCTGGGCTATCCGGTACTGCAGGCCGCCGACATCCTCATATACCGCGCTCATGCCGTGCCTGTCGGAAGGGACCAGGCCGCCCACCTGGAGATTAGCCGCGAAATCGTACGCCGTTTTAACCGCCTGTACGGCGACACTTTTCCCGAGCCGCAGACCGTATTCAATGAAGGCGCCGCGACGCTGCCAGGACTGGACGGCCGCAAGATGAGCAAATCGTACGACAATGCGATCTATATCGGGGATACGCCGGATCAAATTTCCGAACGAGTCAAGAGTGCGTTTACCACCCCGACGAAGATCCGCAAGACGGATCCAGGTGATCCTGAGCACTGCGCGGTCTGTCAACTGAGGCGTGTCTACGATCCGGTGGGGTTTATGACGTCGTGGAATGAGGACATCGCCGGTCAGCGCGGATGCATGCAGAATAAGAAGGAACTCACGGAGATCCTCATCACGGCGCTCGCGCCGATGCGTGCAAGACGTGAAGCGCTGCTCGCCGATCCCGAGGAGCTTGAGGGCGTTCTCAAAATGGGAGCCGAACGGGCGCGGGCCGTCGCAGCCGATACGATGAAGGTGGTGAGAGAGGCGGTTGGCCTGAGATAGATTCGTTACGATGAGAGGCAAGATGCACCAGAGCTCTGAAGAACCACGCCAAAGACGCCGCGCCTCGCGTTCCGGTCTGTTCTTGACCGTAGCTGCCGTTACGATCGTTGCTCTAACGGTACTGATCGCGGGCGAATGGGAGGCGTACCAAAGCCGCACACAGATGCAGGACGATCCACGGGTAGCTCGCGCGTGGATGATCGGAACGACGTTCGGCTTACGGCACCAGATTCAGCGCGGATCCAGTCTTCAGCGTTGGTTGAACGAGCGGAACATCTCGCTTCTCGGGGACTACGAGATCGTGCAGAGCCAGTACGCGAACGATCCGGGCTCAATGGAGATCTGGTTCAACTACCAGAGCTATCTGATCGGCCAACCGGACCTGGAGTGCCACCGCGTAAATGCTGCCGGAACGGCGTTCATTGATGATCTGGGCCAACCGTACCACGGCTTCCTCGATATTCATGGAAAGACCGTCGGCGTCTACCTCCCGGGTTTCGACCATTCGGCGCACGAGATCCGCTGCCTGCTCCACTGGATGCCGCGGCGTCCCGGTGGTCCGCCGCCCGTTTCTCGTCCGATGCAGTTTGCCGTCAAGCTTCCACGACTGCCGCGCGTGCTGCCGGCCGCCTCGAGCCTACCACGTGTTGTGACGGCAACAAAGAGTGGGATAACCGTCGCTCTGGATGCCGCCCGGCTTGGCGACTTCAAGCATTCAGAGCGCGACGTCGGACAGCGTGATCTGACCTTCAGACTGAAGATCACCGGCGGTGAGATTGCCAATGACAACGTCGAGGCTGACTTTGATGTGCCGGCCGGTTCACTCTCAAATAGCGTCCGAATTGGCAGCCTCGGACTGGGCTACTTTACAAGCTCCCCAAACGCGGCCAGCCTGCGAGCGCTCAGCTCCGTACGGCAGGCGCGGCAGCGGCTGTTGGCGTTCACGAATGCGACGCCGAATGCTCCGATGACGCTTACGGACCCGTATGGGATCCCACTAGTCGTTTCAGGGCAGTCGATCACGCCGCTCGTCAGCAAGGAGACGCTCCGAAGCGCCAGCCGTGGTGAGGGGACCGTCTGGAACGTGCCCGTGAACAGTGCCGGAAAGGGCACAGATGTTGTGCGGGTACACTTTGACGTATCTCCGAGCGCCCTGCCCGGACGCCGCGCACCGGCTGCCCTGCGGGAGTCCGTCCCATTCGACCTCGTCGTTCCGGTCCAGACAGGAGACGAGATATGAGGGCGATGCGGTGAGCGCGGGAAAGAGGTCGTTCGTCGTTCCGAATGGTCGAATCTGTCGCGTGACTGGGGGCAGGGCCGCTTCGGACGTGAGCCTTATCGCGACATTGCATCAACCGGGCCGGTAAGATGAGATTCCGCTTGACAGGCGCGAGCAGTTCCATTATAGTTAATGTGGTTCGTTGAGCAGACCGCTGCTGCTCCGTCAAGAGCAGCAGCGAACCGCCTGGACGCGGTTGTTGCGGGGAACCATGTGACTCGATGTCGTGCGCCCGATCCTGACTGTCGGGTGCGGAGGGAGGCTGCACAGTGGTAGTTTCGTCTGGTAAGACCCCGGTACTCTCTCCAAAAAATGACGAAGATCTCGTTCAATTGGCCCGGCATGGCAGCCGGTCCGCCACGGAGTCGCTGCTTTCCCGCTACCGGCCCCTTGTAGAAGGGAAGGCTCGCGCCTATTTCCTGCTAGGTGCGGATCATGACGACGTCGTTCAGGAAGGCATGATCGGGCTGTTCAAGGCGATTCGCGACTATCGGTCCGATCGCGTAGCACTGTTCCGAGGATTTGCCGACCTTTGTGTGACACGCCATATCCTCTCCGCCGTGAAGACCGCCTCCCGAGCCAAACATCTACCGCTGAACTTCTACATCTCGTTTCATCAGACTAGGCCCTCCGACATGGAGCACGAATCCTCGCTCCTTGACATCCTTCCCGACACCCGCGCTTGCGATCCGCAGGAGCACGTTCTCGGTCTTACCGGAGCAGCCGCCCGTGTCGAAGCCGCCCGTGGCCTGCTCTCGCTGCTCGAGGAACAGGTTCTCGACGGCTATCTCGAGGGAAAGAGCTACCGCGAGATGTCCAATGAGATGCGCTGCGTCCCCAAGACTATCGACAACGCCCTCCAGCGCGTGAAGCGTAAGATCGAATCCAGCTACGCGGCCGAGTAAGGCAATTATTGCGAAAGTGAGCCTGGTGCATGCCGCGCGGATTCTTCACGGTTGAAAAATGGCAGAGTTCGGAGTGCGAAGGACCGGCGCGATGGGTTCCAGTTCTCCAACTCGATTCCAACGAGTCTCTGACCAGCTCGTTAGAGGCGCTGCAACAGCGCGGCGAGCCCGGGCTGTTTCGAGTAGTTCAGACCCAGCGATGCATCTGGGCTGAAATGGAAGAGGGGAAGCTTCGTCTGCACGGCTCGCATGTCTGTTCACCGGACAATCTTGCGGATCTCGTGAAAATCTACGAGCTAGAGGGCGGCCGTCGGCCCATAGAGAAGGCACGCCAGGACCGCGCGCGGGCCAAAGCCGAGAGGGCCTATAAGTGAAGGTCGCGCGACCATCCACAGTCCGACTGCAGTGCCTTGCAGTCCACGTCTGGAGCCAGGTGCTCGAGGCATCTCGGGTGATGCGCAAATGACGACGACCGCTGCCGGCAGAACCAACTCGAGGGACGGTGCGGAGATGATGTATATCCCTCCGGGCGAGTTTCTGATGGGTACCAGCGCCGTTGAGATGGACACGTTACTGCGGCTGTACCCAGAGTGGTCTCCCGAGATGTTCAGGAATGAGCAGCCACAGCTATCGGTTTTCCTCGATGGATTCTATATCTACAAGACTCCCGTTGCCGTGGCGCAGTATCTTAACTATTGCCACGAGAGCGGCCGGGAGATGCCTCCATCTCCTCCATGGGGATGGGTCGACGACCACCCCATGGTCAATGTGACCTGGCATGAGGCCGTCGACTATTGCGAATGGGCCGGGGTGCGACTGCCTTCGGAAGCGGAGTGGGAGAAGGCCGCCCGTGGGACCGATGGCCGACGATATCCGTGGGGCGATGCCTGGGACAGAACCCGTTGCCGATGCTCCGAGTTGGAGAAACTTGACGCAGGCTGTACGACGCCCGTGGGCAGCTATCCCCAGGGCGCCAGTCCCTACTGCGTACTGGACATGGTTGGAAACGTAACGGAGTGGTGCGCGGATTGGTACGATCCGACCGGCTATCAGGCCGCTGCCGCCAGGATCCCGGCCGCGCTCCTGGACGGGGACCGTAAGGTGCTGCGAGGCGGAGCGTGGCTATTCAATGATCCGCTCGACCTCCGATGTGCCGTTAAGGATGGTTTTGCCCCGGCCCAGAGGCTACTCTGGGGTGACGGCGGAATCCGTGGTGTGTGCGTGTAACGCAAAGGGGTTGGCTGCCCCCCTCACATTCGTTTGAAAGGCGTGGGACATTGCCACAATGGCATTCACCAGTCAGACAGCCTTCGATGTGAGATGTGAGTGGGGATCGAATGGTGTCGAGGCGCTTGCCGACTGTCGGACATTCATCATCGTCGACGTGCTCTCTTTCTCGACGTGCGTTGGAGTTGCCATCACGGCGAGCGCCATGGTCTTCCCTTATCGATACAACGATGATACCGCTCCGGAGTTCGCGCTTCGCCATCGGGCCGTTCTGGCCGGCCGGCGCGGCTCTGGGTACTCTCTCTCGCCTGGTTCCCTGTTAACCGTGCCTTCCGGCACGCGGCTGGTGCTCCCCTCACCAAACGGAGCCACCATCTCGCTCGTGGCAGCACGTCACGGACATGTCCTGGTAGGATGCCTTCGCAACCGATCGGCCGTTTGCAGCCGAGCCGTGGCACTTGAGGGACCGTTTGCAGTCATCCCGGCCGGCGAACGGTGGGAAGACGGGTCGCTTCGGCCCGCGCTGGAAGACCTCGTGGGCGCGGGCGCGATCGCGGCTATGCTGCCTGGAACGCGCTCACCGGAGGCGGAGACCGCGATCGCGGCGTTTGAAGCGATTTCGAACCGGCTCCCCGCAGCGCTGGAATCGTGCGCGTCCGGCCTTGAACTCGTCGAGCGAGGGTTCTCAGAGGATGTGCAGCTTGCATCGAGTCTCGATGTGGAGTTTGTGGCGCCGGAACTCATCGGCGAGGCGTTTGTCGGAGGTCCGGCCACGCTTTCGAGCCGATAACTGATGCGGGTACAACCTGCTGCAGGTTAGCCGCCAAGCTGTCGATTGCGCTGTGCGACCGCGGCGGCGTCGATGGCGCTGCCTACCCCGAGCGCTCCGTAGAAGAGGATGCAGGCGATCATGGGGGCCTGTGCGACCCAATTGATCGAGACGCGCTTCTCGCGGGTTGTGGCAGTTGTCGACGATGCAGGTCTTTCGCGAGAGGTCGAAGGTGACGGAAGGTAGGCCTGCTTGTCCCGAACGAGATAGACGAGCACCGCCATGCAGAGCGCCGCGCAGGCGAGCAGCACCGCGCCCTTCAACTTCTGGCCGTTGTGGATCTGGCCTGCGCCCGGCATCAGGAGTGAAAGGACGGCGGCAGCGATAGGGTTTTTCGGGACCTCCTCCGTATCGGGCTCGATCCACTGCTGCTGCCTCATTAGCAGGTCGCCGTACTTTCGCTCGGCGGATACGCGCTTAGGATCAGCTTCGGTCGCGCGCTTGTAGGCAGCAAGCGCCTCGTTAGTGCGCGCTAAACCCTGAAGCAGGTCACCCAGTGTTTCGAGCGCGGCGGCGTCCGCGGGAACCAGGTCGATCGCCTCCGTACACTTGGCAAGCGCCTCCGTATAGCGCTCCCGCCGCCGCAACGCGTAGACCTCTCGCAGCAGCGGCTCGGCCTTCTGGCGCTCCTCGATGGTCGACTCGCGGAAGTCGGGCAGATCCAGTGTGACTGCCTCGATCACCTGAACACGTCTTGCAGCCGTGGTGGACTGCAACTGGGCCGCAAAACTCTGGAGGTCGGCGGCCCGTTCCGCGGCCTTATCGCGCGAACCTACCTTCTTGGCTGCGGGCCTGATGCCCGGCAGCGACGAGTGAGCGACAGGCGCGGAGCCCGCGGTCGCGGCCGTCGTGTTCGGATTGGCGTCAATGAGTCGCTTGATCTCGTCAGGCTTCATGCCGAGACGCGCGAGATCCATCTCGACCTTTCGCCTTCGTTCGGCGTCCACTTTCAGGACATCGGATTCCGAAGGCTGTGCTTGTGCGATCGGCGATGCAGCCGGAATCGGCAGGCGATTCGACGGGCCGGGGTTTGCTGAACGTGAGCCGGAAGGGATCTCCTGCGTGCGGCCGGCGTCGCTGACGGTCGAGGAGTCTGGATTGGGAGGAGAAAAGGCGGTGGTGGGCTCTGGAGGCGCTGCCGCGACCGGATGGAGGTCGACAAGCGAATAGCCCATCTGCCCGATCTGATTTGCCGCAAATGCAGTGTCCGGGGCCTCCACGCTGCCCTGGACCGTATTTCCCATGCGATCTTTCGCAACAAAGGTAAACTGCGGCATAGGTTCCCCGGTGATATTACGCTGCGGGTGTGGCGGAGCGGTCGGACTATCCAAAGATCAGGACGGCAAAAGGTCCAGCTCGACGCGCGGAGCATCGCCCCATAGCTCTTCGAGACGGTAGAAAGCGCGCTGCTCGGCTGCCATCACGTGAACCAGCACGTCGCCGTAGTCCATGAGGATCCACGTCGCCTCCTGCCTGCCCTCCACTCTCAGCTTTCGTTCGCCCGCGTTACGCAGCTTCTCCTCGACGCGATCGGAGATAGCACGGATCTGAATGCTCGACTTCCCTGTACATATGACGAAGTAGTCCGCGATAATCGTTAGCTTCCGTACATCCAGTGCCACGATCTCCTCGGCCTTAACGGCATCCGCAGTGGTGGCGATCATCCGCACCTTGTCTTCGGCCGTAAGGCCACCCGCGTCGTCATCTGCATCATCAATGTCATTGTGATCTTCGTCCTCGAGCCCGAGATCCTCGTCCAGGAGCGCGAGGACCTCCGGATCGATCGCGCCGTCAATGAACGATTCGTCACGTCGCACGGAGGCCGTTTCTACTGACACCGACGATCTTTCCGCGACCGGCTCTTCATTTTTCTGTCGCATTGTGCTGGTCCGTTTTCCAATCAGTTTGCTAGCCCGCTATTGCGGTGCACCGGTCGAGTCCGCCTCTTCTCCCGAGAAGAGGCGGTGTTCCGCGATATAGTCTATGACGCCGTCTGCCGTCAGGTAGCGGATGGGCAGGCCCTGCCGAACTCGCCTTCTAATGTCCGTCGATGAGATCCCGAGCGCCGTTGAGTCGACGATCAAGATCTTCTTTAGATATGCCGCGGGCAGTCGCTGCTCCAAAAGGCCGAGATCAAAGCCCGGCCGAGCCGCCGCGATGAATGTCGTTTTCTGCATGACCAGCTCGTGCCGCTTCCACGTCAGGATTTCCGCAACCGCATCGATTCCCGTGATTGTATAGAGGTCGGCGCCCGGGTTTGCCGACTGCACGATATCGAGCGTGTCGACTGTATAAGATGCCCCGCGGCGATTAAGCTCGATCGCCGAGCAGACGAACGCCGGATTGTCCCTCGTCGCGATCTGCGTCATCGCATAACGATGATCCGGAGCCGTTAATGCGTGATCCGGCTTGTGCGGTGGACTGCCATTTGGAATAAACTGGACGCTATCGAGGCAAAAATGGACGCGCGCCACCTCGGCGATAAACAGGTGCCCATAGTGTATGGGATCGAAGGTCCCACCCATAATGCCCAGTCGCATCCGCGCTCCCCGGACCGTTCGCAGCAACCGTCCGTACGCAATTCCCCCTCCGGAACCATGCAGCGGCAACGAATATCCGCACGCGGGCTCGGGAAGGGGATTCGATGTTGACTCCTAAACGGAGTGAGAGGGATTCGAACCCTCGAATGGCTTTTGACCATTACACGATTTCCAGTCGTGCTCCTTAGACCAACTCGGACATCACTCCTCACGGGCGTGATATTATATCACGAACACCCTGGGGTGTCAATGAATCCGGTGCCTGGCGACCCTGCCTCCGGGCGCTCGATTGCCCTGTCCACGGAGCTCAAAACCAGCTACATGGGCCGCCGCGAGGTACAATAGCCGTGCTACGTCGGGCAGCCAGGTGGGGCGCTCGACATAGCGACAGGAGCCGGCGACCCACGTTGATCGTGGCCACGGCGAACGTGTGAGACTGCGTCAGGAAGGCTCCATGACTTCCCTTCAGAATTTGAATGGGCTTGAAAATAGTGAGCGACCTTTTGCTTTTTTCCACAGATGAATGCGCTTGAAGCGATACGAGAACTACTCGTGCTTGCGCGACGAGGCGACCGAACACTCATTATGGGCGTTCTCAACATGTCTCCCGACTCGTTCTCGGATGGTGGCGTCCTCGGAACTGTAGATGATGCGCTGCGGAGCGCCGAGCGGATGATCTCCGATGGCGCCGACATCCTGGACGTTGGCGGAGAGTCCACGCGGCCGTCGACCTTCACGACCCACGCTCCACTGCCGCCGGACGAGGAGACGAGACGGATACTACCGACGATCCGAGCCATCTCACAGCGTTACCCGCACTGCCCGATCTCCGTCGACACGTACAAGGCCGGCGTAGCGCGCGACGCAATCGACGCCGGAGCGGTTCTGATTAACGACATTAGCGCGCTGCGCGCGGATTGCGATATGGCCGGTCTGGCCGCGGAAGCATCTGTGCCCGTATGCCTGATGCACATGCCGGGTCTGCCGACGAATCTGCACGGGAAGCCGGCCTATGTCGACATCGTGGAGGACGTACGCGACCACCTTCGCGATCGCGCGGAGGTGGCGCTCCTTGCGGGCGTTTCAGCGGATAACGTCGTATTGGATCCCGGATTCGGGTTCGGGAAGACCGTCCAGCAGAACCTGGAGTTGATTCGCCGCCTTCGTGAGCTGACCGTACTCGGGTATCCGGTGCTGGTCGGAACATCGCGCAAATCGACCATTGGAAAGGTCCTCGGCGATCTGCCGATTTCCGATCGAATCGAGGGCACGGCGGCGACCGTGGCGCTCTCGATTGCGTTCGGCGCGTCTATCATACGCGTTCACGATGTGCGCGAGATGGCGCGAGTTGCCAGGATGGCCGACGCCATTGTGAGGGGATAGCGTGTACGGAGGTGTTTGAGGCTGCGCAGACCAAAGGAGATCAGGCGATAGATGGACGAACCGTTCGATCCACTGCAAAAGGTAGACCTGGCGATGATCCGCGCCGAGCATCAGAAGCGATTTCAGATGCAGATCGCTCTGCTCAAGGAGCGTGTCGGGGAGGGAATCGT
>JBBQVV010000177.1:0-13708 GCA_038211235.1 Chthonomonadales bacterium
ATCGTGAAGGAGCACCTGAAGAGGCTTCCGCAGACACAGGGAGTCGGGAGCAGGGAATAGAGAATTGTGAAATGGGAAACGGGGAATGAGACGAACGGGGTTGGTCATGATCTCTTTTGTGCCTCCAGGACCGCGAGGGCAGCGAGGTTCACGATGTCCTTTACCTCGTCGTCCCGCTGGAGCACATGAACCGGGCGTCGCATCCCAACAAGAATCGGGCCGACCACCTCGGCCTGGGCCAGTCGCTGAACCAGCTTGTACGCAATGTTTCCGGCCTCCAGACTGGGGAATATCAGGATATTGGCCTCGGCGCCGAGCCGATTGAAGGGATAGGTTCCGGTCAAAATCTCCTCCATGAGCGCCGTATTGGCTTGCATTTCGCCGTCGACGTGCAGATCGGGAGCCCTTTCCGCCACAATCTCGGCTGCCCGCCGCACCTTTTCGGCGCGTGCGTGCCGGACGCTCCCGAAGTTGGAGAAGCTGAGCATCGCGATCCTCGGCACGATGTCGAAGGACTGTGCGAGGCCGGCCGTGAGGATCGCGATTTCGGCGAGTTTTTCCGAATCAGGATCGATGTTGACCGTCGTGTCGGCAAAGAAGAGCACGGCGTGGCGCGTCGTTACGAGATAGATTCCGGCCGCGGTGTTCGTGCCCGGCGCGGTCCGCAGTATCTGCAGTGGCGGGCGCAGTGCGTCGGAGTAGTGCGATGTCAGCCCCGTGATCATTCCGTCAGCGTCACTCATTTCAACCATAAGTGAGCCGAAGTAGTCGGTCTTATCGACCAGCTCCGAGGCTTCGCGAAGAGTAACGCCCTTCCGATGGCGCAGTGCCAGCAGGCGATGCAGGTAGCGCTCGCGGGACTCCGATTTCGCCGGGTCGATCACCTCGATTCCGGTAAGATCCACTGGAATCGTTGCCGCCTTCAGCGCGATGACGTCGGCGTTTCCGAGCAGGATCGGTCGCGCGATCCGCTGTTCGACGAGATCGTGCGCGGCGCGGATCATCTTCTCATGTTCGCCCTCGGAAAGTACGATGCGCTTTGGGTCCGTCTTTGCCTTGTTGAAGACGCCGCGCATCATTTCGCGCGATTTGCCTAGCCGGGCTTCCAGCTGGTCACGGTAGCGATCCAGGTCCAGCGATATTCTGGCAACGCCGCTCTCAATGGCGGCGCCGGCGATCGCGGGAGCTACCCATAGCAGCACTCTCGGGTCGAGGGGCTTTGGTATCAGATACTCCGGGCCGAACTGAAGAGCGTCACGTCCGTAAGCTTTTGTGACCGCATCCGGCACGTCCTCTCGGGCAAGGGCCGCCAGCGCATTCGCCGCGGCGATCTTCATCGGCTCGTTAATTTCCGTGGCGCGTACGTCGAGAGCGCCACGAAATAAAAAGGGGAATCCCAATACGTTATTGACCTGGTTCGGAAAGTCGGATCGCCCGGTGGCAACGATCGCATCGGGACGCACCGCTTTCGCGTCGGCATACGGAATCTCCGGAGAGGGGTTGGCCAGGGCGAATACGATAGGTTGCTCCGCCATGCTCGCAACCATCTCTTTGGTCACAATCCCGCCCGCCGACAGCCCGACAAACACATCGGCGCCGGTGAGCGCATCGGCGAGCGTCCTGTGTGCTGTCGGAAGTGAGAACAGCTCCTGGACAGGGTTTGGGGGCGGATCACGATCGGGCCGGATGACCCCGAAGATGTCGCTCATGATGATGTTTTCGCGGCGGGCGCCAAGCTGAACGTAGAAGCGAGCCGAAGCGATGGCGGCCGCGCCCGCGCCGCTGAACACGATCTTTGCGTCCTCGATTCGCCTGCCCGTCAGCGCCAGCGCGTTCAAAAGCGCCGCGCCCGAAATGATCGCGGTGCCGTGCTGGTCGTCGTGAAACACAGGGATCTTCATCTCACGTCGCAGCCGCTCCTCGATGTAAAAGCACTCCGGCGACTTGATGTCCTCCAGATTGATCCCGCCAAAGCTGGGTTCGAGCAGTCTCACGGCCTGGCAAAACAACTCGGGATCCTCGGTGTCGATTTCGAGATCGATCGCGTCCAGGTCCGCGAACCGCTTGAAAAGCAGGGCCTTGCCCTCCATGACCGGCTTTGACGCGAGCGGACCGATGTTACCCAGCCCAAGCACCGCCGTTCCATTCGTGATAATCGCGACCAGGTTGCCCTTCGCCGTATATCGATAAGCGTCATCGGGATTGGCCTGAATTGCAAGGCAGGGGGCCGCGACGCCGGGCGTGTAGGCTAGGGCCAGGTCCCGCTGGGTCGTGCATGGTTTCGTCGGTGTGATCTCGAGCTTTCCACGTGGAGGCTTCGAGTGATAGTCCAGGGCGTCCTGATCCAGCGGATTCATGGTATCGACGGCCCGCGGTCGGGCCCCTTTCAATGGCTGCTTACGCTTGCGGGCTGTTCGAGATGCCGCATTCGTATCCCTGCTTTCCGCGTCGGCACGCCAGCATATTGGCTGGCAATGCTTAGCGCCGCGTCGCGATCAAGAGTTGATACCTGTCGAGCGGTGCGTCGAAAAGTCCGGTCCGAAGGTCTACCGAGAATCCCTCGTCGCTGAGCGTCTGCTCGACTCTGGGCAGTACAAAAGTGAGGTAATACATGATGAACGGAGGTCGAAGCAGCGCATTGCGGACTCGCATCACGGAATTGAATGTACGAAGCACCGCCCCGGGCAGAGAGAGCGCCGGCGGCGGAAACCCTGTTACAAAAACGAAGCGACCTCCGGGCTTCAGTGCGGCGTGAACGATTCGAACGAACTCTCTCTCCCGTTCAGGCTCGATGTGCCCGAGTGCGCCGAAGCAGGTCACAAGATCAAACTCATTGTGAAACCGTGGCACCATCACATCGCCACGGACAAGTTCGGGCCGGACGCTGCCAGGAGCATCCGCGAGCCGGCGGCGGGCCTGCTCAAGCATTCCCCGGCTGAAATCGATGCCTGTCAGTCGCACGCGACAGTTTGGCCTGATTAGCCGCATAGCCGCGCCCGTGCCGCAGCATAGGTCCAGGGCGGCATCGACTGGGCCGATATGATCGATCGCCGGTCTCAGGATCTCATCAGGCGTCCTAAATGGCGTCGCGTCGAACTTTGGAGCCAGCAGATCGTAGCCGCGCTCAGTCGAACAGAGCGCCTGATGAACCAGCTCCAGCAGACTGGGTCCGCGTTTACCGAACATGCGGTTGGATGGTCGTGACGCCGCCAGGGGCAATTCGGGGATCTTCCGACCGCCTCAGCGTTATGGCAGTCACTTCCGGAGGACATAGGAACCGGGCCCGGTGGGCCGAGGCGACCCCACGCGAAACGTAAACGCGATGACAGTGGCCCTGGACAAGTCCGGCTCGAAATCGGTTGCCGTAGCGACTTGGGACGCTGAGTGCGCGTCCGAAGGGCAGGCACAGCTGCCCGCCATGCGTATGCCCGGAAATCATCAGGTCTACGCGCACGTTCGCTGTCATCTCATCCGCAAGATCGGGATTGTGCGAGAGCAGCAGGCGTGGAACATCGTCGGAAACACCGTCGAATACGCGCTCCGGGGCGACCACCCCCTCCCAGTGGTCGCCGACTCCACCGATTGCGAGAAACGCTCCCGCTCGTTCAAGTAGAATAGATGTGTTCTCGATCAACCGGATCGGTGTGCTCACTTCAAGTTCGCGACGAACGCTCTCGACGTCGATCCAATGATCGTGATTTCCTAGCACGGCTACGATTCCGTCTTTCGTATGCGCGCCGTCAAACAGCCCCGCCAGACTCGGCACGAAGCCTTGTGCGCGCATGGGCACGTCGCATATGTCACCCGGTATGGCGATCAGGTCCGGCGAAAATCGGTTTGCCAGCGCCACTGCTCGCTGAATGAAGGCTCGCGTCGTCCACCGCGGGTAGTGCAGATCAGACAGCACCGCGATCCGGTACCCGTCAAACTCCGGAGGAAGGTTCCAGATCGGAATCTCGATCCGTTCAAGAACGACTCTGTTTGGCTCTACCAGGAACGTTTCAATGGCGACCGCCGCAAGGATGGCCAGGACGCCCATATAGGGCAGCCGCCCCCGCCACGAATCGAGGGCTCGGCCCGAGAGGACATTTCGGCCTGGCCACCGCAAATGACGTGATCCTTTCCCAATCCATAGGCGCAACTGGATCATCGTACCACATGCTCACGAATAGAAGCCGTTGAGCACGAGAAAGGAACCGTGTAGTCATTGGCCGGCTCGTTGGTCACGTAATCCTGTACCGCGTGGTGATAGACTCCGACCTCATCGCCCAGATCCTCAGGAGGAGTCGGCCCGAGCCTCATGTTCGGCAATCCAGACCTATCCGCGGCGATCGATTGTTCTCGGTAGACCGCTGTGATGGCAGGGCCTACGACGCGGCTCTCGCAAGCTCGATGTTTGCGATACTGGCGCCGCGTTTGCGAATCCGATCCACATCCGCCCTCAAATACTCAAGCAATCGATCTCACTGTGCCGGTGACGCGTACCGATAGAGCATGAAATGGGCGAAAAGTTGCACGGATAGTGCCCGTACCGTAGTCCGGTTCGGACACCTTACTCGCCGAGGTCGCCTGTGTACCGTATCGCCCGCGGTGCTGAGTCATCAACAATCCAATAACTTCCTTCCGGAATCGCCGCAGTCGCTGAGACGACGGCGCGCTTCGGCTCGCCAGGCAGGAACCCGACCTGATTGATGTGTATCCGCGCCTCGACGGGGCGTTGGGCTCCCCTGAGAACGTCGTTCTTGCCCGGAAACAGCAGTCCGAGAGCCGACCGCACCCTGGTTGAACTGCCCGCGTACAAGGTCTACGGGATCGTCGAGGTCTTCATGGTTCACGATCACGTACTCACAAGCTGACATCTTCCGGCCCCCGCGACTCGTCGCAGACCCGCGGGGCCTCATGGGAAGACTGTTCCTTCCCATCCCGATGTTCCGTGATCTCTGCGTTAGCCAAAGGAGGAATAGCAAGTGGAAGAGAAAAACGATCCGTTGCTACGGAGGATGGACTCGACGTACAAGGAGCAAATGGAGCTGAAGTGCATATGATGAGGGATCTAAATCACCACGAGTTTTGTTTGAGGGTTGTCTGCTGCGCAGCCTTCTTTATGGCCGTCACCTCGGCTCGCGCGGGCGAAGCTGATCTCGATGTTTGGCGCACCGCGAACGTTGAGACGGTACAGACGATACTTGCTCTGGGGCGACGCGCATTCGAGGCCTATGCCCTCCATCGCGACGTTATCGAGCCGCCCGAAAGACTTCCCGGCCTGCTGCGTCGTCGGGCGGCAGTATTTGTCAGCGCCATGCAGCACGGAGCGCCGCGCTGCTGCATGGGCACGCTCTATCCGGCAGAGCCGGATGCCGCACACGAGATCGTTGCATCGGCTGTCGCGGCAGCGGGCAGAGATCGACGCTTTCCGCCGGTCAAGCCCGGTGAGTTGAGGCGCCTCACCTTGATTGTGAGCGTCGTAAGTGAGCCACGGCCCATTCAGGAGACCGCGGTCTCCGGGCTCGATCCCACTCGTGACGGACTGGCCGTACGCTATGGCGACCGGTACGGCGTGGTGCTCTCGTGCGAAACTACCCGGACCGAACGGATGATGGCGTGGGCTCGCACGCGCGCGGGGGCGCCTGCAGGCAGCCATGTCGAGTGCTTTCGAATTCAGGACGTCCGTTACGTAGAACATGCGTCGATTCCGCGGAGATGAGTCGGCGTCCTCAACCATTCCCGTTTGACTGGTATATCGATTCGCTTCCTCGGCCACGAAAAACCTCGCATTCGGACACGCCGTTGGACACACTCGCGGGCGTATCCTGAAGTTACACCACATTGGTGCGGCGGTGTCCGGTATGGGCCTTGGGCTCCGCCGGTATCTCACCTGCAGGGTCGTGCACGAACTGACCTGCGTCGAGGAAGTGTAACATGGCATGTGTGTCCAGAAGTAAGACAATCCGCGCTGTAATTTTCACCCATGTTGCGCTGCTGCTTTCGCAGCACGGTTTCGCGCAGCGCGCTCCGGTGCAGCATCGCCCCGCACTCGACCTGTATGTCTACCGAAGGTCTCACACGACAGGCGAGACCGTGAAATTGCGATTGAGTGCTTTCAACCAGGCGAGGATTGAGTTTACGGCGTACCCCCTCAGCCTTCCTCACCTCATAACGACCAGTCGTGCTCTGAATTCCCTCCCAAAGGTAATTAGAGCGCTCGACCTGTCGCAAATGCCCATCGTAAGGCAATGGAGCTACGCGATGGGCAATGCATATCCGGATCAATGGATGGAGCGCGAAATCGAGACGCCGCATCTCGGCCCAGGCGTCTACCTCATCCGGGCGCGCGGCGGCGGAGCCGAGCGTCGAACCTGGCTTGCGGTGACAGACATTGCGCTGATGTCCAAGCGCTCTCGTCAGGAGGTGCTAGTATATGCCGCCTCAGCGAACTCCGGTCAGCCAAAGCCGGGCCTCCTGCTGAGCCTTACCGATGCGGCAGGCCTCATAAGGCGGGGCAAAACCGATGCCGCTGGCGTGTGGCGGGTTCGGCAGGGCGAAGTGCGGGAGGGCAAAGAGACCAATCTGTGGATATACGGTGAACAGCGCGGTAACCCGGCCTTTATGCTTGCGGGGGCTCCGCCTCCCCCTCAGCGGCATATCGTCTACATGTTTTCGGACCGGCCGATCTACCGGCCAGGACACACCCTCAAGTATCGCGGAACGGTTCGCGAGCGCCTGGAGAGCGATGTTCCCGGTGGGTTTACATATCGGGCGTACGCCGAGCACGAGGTTGGCATTGAGATCCGCGATGCCACGGATGCGCTGGTTGATCGTAGAGTAGTCCGAACTAACTCCTTCGGCACTTTCGATGGTAGTTATCAACTGTCAAGCGAGCCTCCGCTCGGCCGATGGCAGCTGATCGCAATTGTGGGCGGCCAGCGGACGTATACCGGGCTTGATGTCCAGGCGTATCGTAAGCCGGAATACACTGTGACCGTTCTGGCTGCGGCGAAGTATGTCACCGGAGGCGCAAGCATCCCAGTTACGATCGAGGGCCACTACTTCTTCGGCCAGGCCGTCACTCGTGCCGCGGTCCAGTACCAGGTTCAGTTCACGCCGGAATCCGGCGGCGGCCCAACGAACGGCGGGACCCCTGAGCCGGCATTCAGCGGTCAGGGAGTGCTGGATGGTCACGGCCAACTTCGAATTGATATTAAGACCAAGCGTTTGCCGTTCAACCGGAGATTGACCGTGACTGCGATGGTGACGGACCTGAGCCGGCGCAGCCAACAGGGATCGGGAGCCGTGCTCATTACGTCAGGAAGATTTCACCTGGCCGCGGCGCCGGAGAAGGCCGTCTACCGTGCGGGTGACCGGATAGCCGTTCTGGTAACTGCCAGGGACTACGAGGAGCGGCCGGTCGCGGCACGCGTGAGAGTGCGGCTCACGGAGACCAGGGAGGATGCCCTGCGCCGTGTTTACAAGGAGACGACGGCCCGCGACATCGTCACGGACGCATCCGGCAGCGGAACGGCCGAATTCACGTCGGCGCGTCCAGGTTACCTGGAACTGACGGCAGAGGCGTTCGACGCAGAGGACAATAAGATCCTCGCTTCCGGGAATGTTTGGATCGCGGGCGACGACGTCGCCGGTTATGACTATCCGAACCTCGACCTTGTGCCCGACCGAGCGCATTACCGGCCTGGCGAAACAGCGACAGTTCTGGTGAACACCTCGTTAGTTACTCCGACTTCAAGCGTTCGCCGCAAGCCTTCTGCTCGGCGCCGGCACAGGCCGCTTGGAGGCTCCGATAACGAGGAGAATAGGGTCTATCCGGTCGCATGGGCTCTGGTGACCATTCAAGGAGAACGGCTGTATGAGCACCGAGTGATCCGGCTAACGGCGAGGTCCAGCACGCTTCGCATCCCACTCTCGGCCAGGTATTTCCCGTCCGTAGGGTTAAGCGTCGCGATCCTTCAAGATCGGCACGTCTACGAACAGGATGTTAGGCTGGAGGTCGTGCGAGAGGAGCAAAAGCTAGACGTCAAAATCGCTGCCGATAGAACCAGGTACGCCCCTGGGGACGATGCGACCTACACGGTAACAACGCGCGATTACCTTGGGCAGCCCGTGGCGGCGGAAGTCGGCCTGACGGTGGTCGATGCCGCCGTCTACTCGGTTCGGCCCGACGATACACTCGACCCGGAAGCCATCTTCTACAGCGGTCAGGAGATCCGAGTTCACACGGACTTTTCATTCTCCGCACAGTACAGCGGCGGAGCCGCGCAGACAGTTCCGCGTGCGCTAAACCAGCCAGAACAGGCAAGCCCGGCGGAAGCAGGCGGTATACGCGTGCGCAGGCAGTTTGTCGATACGGCCGCCTGGATACCCTCCGTTGTAACCAGTAAGGAAGGTGTGGCGAGCGTCCACTTCGCGATGCCCGACAACCTGACAACATGGCGCGCAACGGCGCGTGGGATCTCGCTCGGAACCGCCGTCGGCGCCGCGACGGGCGATGTCGTCACCTCGCTTCCGTTGCTGGTACGCCTGTCGGTGCCCCGGTTCTACGTCGACGGAGACGATGCCGTGATCTCCGCGATGGTGCATAACTACACCGATATTACACGGGACGTGAATGTCCGCGTTGAGGTGACTGGGATCGCGCTGCAGGGGACCGCCGATCGGGTGGTGCGACTTCCGCCACAGGGCGAGGCGAGGCTAGAATGGCCGGCGAAGATCGGCGGATCCGAACCCGGAACTCTGGCCGGTCGGCGGCCTGCGCCTGACGGCACGGTCCGAATTCGGGTGATTGCGGACGGCGGCACGGGCGGGCAGGACGCCGCGGAGTCGACACTTCCCATCGTTCGTGACGGTCTGGCGCAGGTGTACGCCCAGACGGGTTCTCTCTCCGCGGACAGGGCCGAAACGCGACTCGATTTGAGCAAGATCCCGGAGGACGCCACCATCACGGTCACCCTGGCGCCTTCGCTTGCGTCGGTGACCTTGGATGCGCTGACCTATCTATCGTCGTACCCGTATGGTTGCGCGGAACAGACGATGAGCGCGTTTCTACCAGACGTGATCGTAACACACGCATTGAAGCGACTGAATACCGGGCGGACGGTACGTGCCGACCTTCCCCGCTGGGTTAACGAGGGCCTTCAGAAGCTGTATCGTTATCAGCACAGTGACGGCGGTTGGAACTGGTGGGAGTTCGACCAGACAGACGGCGACATGACCGCATATGTGCTCTGGGGACTCGTGCAGGCCAGGGATGCGGGCTTCCTCGTGGACGAACAGCGAATTCTCCGCGGCTCCGAAGCGCTGATACGCATGCTGGGCGATGAGCGTGAGTGGAACCGGCGCGCCGACTGGGTTCTGACCGTGACCTCCGCGCGCCTGGAGGCCGTCATCAAGCCGCAGGTCGGCAAACAGTCCTCTCCGCTTTCGGAGTTGTTCGAGCATCGGGATCGTCTGGATACCTTCGGTCTATCGTCCCTCTGCCTTGCACTGGCGATGGCGGGAGGAGATGCTGTTAAGCGCGCGGCCCAGGTCGCCGGCGAACTGGAGGCGAAAGCTTCGGTCCAGGGAACGACCGCACACTGGCCCGCTGCCGATGGCGGCTACACATGGCGGGGCGACGACGCGGGCGTGACGGCCCACGCTCTCCGCGCGCTGCTCGCTGCTTTGCCTCGGAGCCCGCTTATACTCCCGGCTGTGCGGTGGCTGATCGGGAACCGCACTGGTGTGGCATGGCAATCGACGCGCAGCAGCGCGGAAGCGGTCTTCGCGCTTGCTGAGTTTATGGAGCGAAGCGGTGAGCTGAAGCCGCGGTTCCATGCCCAGATCCGCCTGGATCAGGATGCCGTTTACCAGTTCCAGTGGACGCCGGAAAGGGTATTTGACGATCCGATAAGGCAAGTTATCCTGCCGGCACGGTGGCGAGGACACGCCGCGCTGATCTTAAGCAAAGACGGCCCGGGCACGCTTTACCAGACGACACTGATCTCGTACATTATTCCTTCCGCCGTCGCCAAAGCGAATCACAACGGCCTGGCTGTTCGACGGCTTTACCACGTGACCGCCGAAGATCCGTCACGAGCCGACACAATTGCTTCAGGCGAGGACGTCGAAGTAACGCTGGAGGTGACCGCGGACGCCAACTACCGCTATGCAATTGTCGAGGAGCCGATCCCGGCCGGGTGCGAGGTCGCGCCGCCCGACGAGATGTATCGTCCGTGGGGACTATCCTTCGAAGCCGGTGCGGGTTACGTTCGGCAGGAGGTGCGTGACAACAAGGTGGTATTCTTCTTCAGCGACGTTCCCAAAGGACGCACAACACTGACGTATCGGCTGCATTCTGAGACGCCGGGGGTCTATCGAATCCTGCCTTCACTGGCGTCGCTCGTCTACTTTCCGGAGATTCGCGGCAACGGTGCCCCCGCCCGTGCCAGGATAGGTGAGAGATGATTGTGCCGATCGCCATGGCGATGCTGATGGGACAAGGGACCCGTGGAATGCCTGAAGAGGCCAGACCCGCTATCAGGGTAGGAGCGGTCGCCCCATCGTTCGACCTGGTAGACATCCACGGGAAGCGGCTGCGTCTGGAAGAGTTCCAGAGGAAGAGCGTTCTGCTGAACTTCTGCGCATTCTGGTGCGATACCTGGAAGGACGAAATGCCTGAGCTGCGGGAACTCGCCGAGCGGCAGGACGATCTCAACTTCCAGATCATTTCGATCAGCGTCGACGGCACGCGTCTCCCTGAGTTTGCACATCGCGTCGACCTTGAACTTCGGTTTCCAGTCGCGCTTGACGTCGGCGGAAGTGTGTCGGAGCGCTACCACATCGAGCACGTCCCGACCGTGGTGCTCCTCGATGCGGATGGTCGAATCCGATATACGTGCGTTGCGTGGCCTGGCAATCAGGTGATTCTGAATCAGCTTCGCGAGCTTGCGTCGCCGCGGCGAAATCAGACTCCGACGCCACGTACCCACGTCTCTTCCCGTGCGCCATCTCGACGAGCGAGGCGTCATCGGAAATCATTCTGAACGAGGTGCATAACGGAACGGAAATGCCCGCAGCCGAGGCTGCGGGCACGAGACCGTCTTGCACGTTTCGAAGCGCTGTCGGCGCGCTCTATTCGTCACGCGCGCTTCAGGGATTGGTTGCTTCTCGGCCCACGAGTCTGATGTGCTTGCCGATCGGGCGAGCTGTTACGAACCTGCATAGTCGGCCGGCCGCCGTTGGGCCGCCTTGTGGCATTGTTTCGGTGATCCACTGGATTTCGATCCGGACGGGCCCGCTGAAACGGCTGGACCGGCGTCTGCAGCACGCGATTCTCGTCCGCACCTTCTGATCTGTCCCTTGGTCCAAAATCGGGCGTTCCCGGCCGGTCAAGCCGCCTGCGGAGCAGCCTTTCGATGCCGGCAAGATCACCCTGTTCGTCATGGCTGACCAGCGAGAAGGCGACGCCGCGAATTCCCGCGCGCCCGGTACGGCCGATTCGGTGGACATAGTCTTCAGGGACGTGCGGCAATTCGTAGTTGATCACTGCCTGAAGCTGGTCGATGTCCAGGCCGCGCGCGGCGATGTCCGTTGCCACGAGAACGCTTTCGCACCCCGACTTGAAATCGGCGAGGGCACGCGTGCGCTGGGCCTGTGACCTGTTGCCGTGGATGGGGACGGCGCGAATTCCATCCTGGCAAAGCTGACGCGCCAGTCTGTCGGCACCGTGCTTCGTGCGGGTAAAGACAAGCGCCTGTTGGATCTTCTGCGTGACAAGGAGGTGGACAAGCAGATCGCGCTTCTGCTCCTTCTGGGCATGGTAGACCGACTGCGAAACGAGATCGCTCTCAATAGTCTTCCGGGCAACTTCGACATTTGTTGGATCGGTCAGAATTCCGTCCGCAAGTCCGCGGATCTCATCGGTAAACGTTGCCGAAAAGAGCAGGTTTTGCCGCCTCTTCGGAACCAGCGCAATGATCCGTCGAATGTCCCGAATGAATCCCATGTCGAGCATCCGATCCGCCTCGTCGAGGATGAGAATCTCGACCCTGCTCAGATCCACTGTCCTCTGCTGAACGTGATCGAGCAGACGGCCAGGCGTGGCTACCAGAATGTCCACGCCCCGTTGAAGCGCCGCCATCTGCGGTCGGATGTTAACTCCACCATAGACTACGGTAGCCGTTAGGGGCAGATGTCTGCCGTATGTGCGAACACTCTCCTCGATCTGTGCGGCCAGCTCTCGTGTCGGCGTCACGACGAGGCAACGGACGGGCCGGCGAACACCGGCTGGAGCGCCGGGCGCGGACATCAGCCGCTGCAGTACCGGCAGGGCAAATGCCGCCGTCTTTCCGGTGCCGGTTTGGGCGGCCGCCAGCACATCGCGGCCGGCCAGGACTACGGGAATTGCCTGGGACTGAATTGGCGTGGGGATGGTGTAGTTTGCGGCTTCCAGGGCTCGCAAAAGTTCGGCCCGCAGGCCGAGCGATTCAAAAGACAAAATGCGTTTCCTCTCCGTATTCCGCGGCAGTCTACGCGAACGCATGCTCACCGTTCAGTCGGACCGCCAAAGGACGTGATCTTATGGAGTGTTCGAGGGTTGTAGATCGACAGCGCGCGGATGGAGAATACGCAGACCGGAGCACGAGACAACACAGCGAGGCACTTTAGACAATTATCGGTACAATAGTACCACATTATGTAGACCCGGCGTCGTGGCCGATCATGATGACATGGCGTCGCGGCAAGTTAGCGTCTCGAACCGCACCAACGGACTCCATTGCGAACAACCTGTCGTATCTCAGGCTGGAAATAGATCGGGTAGCCCTCGTGCCCGGGCTGAAAGTAGAAGACTCGACCCTTTCCGATCCTCCATACCATGCCTTGTTGCGCGTTCTGATGGGTTCCATTGGGAAGCGTATAGATCCCATCGAAGATCAGTGTTTCCGGCTGCGGCGCTTCGAACGGGTCGCCGTACCGCTCGGTATGCGGTACCACAAAGTCCTTTACTCCGCGCGCGATAGGGTGGGAGTGGGCCATTACGACGATCTCCACCTTCGAGCCATCGTCCTCGTAACCGCCCTTCCAGCCGCAAGGTGTTCCGAGCAGCGCCTTAAGCGGCTTAGAATAGTGCGCGGAATGAGTCGCGATAAATCCCATCCCGTGGTCGCGGACTCGGGCGACAATCCGAGCGACGAGGTCGTCCGTGACGTCGCCGTGTCGCTCATGTCCCCACCAGATCAGGACGTCGACGTTACCGAGCACGTCGTCCGGCAGCCCCTGGTCCTGTTGAGTTATGGACGCGGTTGAGACTTCCCAGCCACTGAGGACATAGAGGCCTTCGGCGATCGCCGCGTTGATATCGTGGGGATAGACGCTCTTCGGCGCGGTTCCTTCGGACCAGACTACGACACGTCGCGGTTTCGGGACAGACGCGATCGGACGGAGCAGCGCGCCCGTCGCGCCCGCCAATCCGGCGCCGAGCAGCTCTCGACGGTTAATCTTATCGTCCAAGGTGGATCCCTTTCCACTCGCAGCCGCACCGGCTGCGTGCGACACTAGAATTGTATGCGTTCCGTTCGACTCGCACGCCCGGATCTCCTTGAGCGCGCATAGATTCACAATCGAACACGGATCGAAAAACAGTACCGTGAACTGGCGTTATCGTTCCGGCATGTCCAGGAACTTAACCATCGTGACGAGCGCGGACATCTGGTGGTCA
>JBBQVV010000178.1:0-13690 GCA_038211235.1 Chthonomonadales bacterium
AATTTCAGGATCCGCGGCAGACAGGCACGCAGTTTGTTCCCGGGCGCAAGACGCTTCCCTTTACGGTCCTACCCGAGGCAATCAGGCGGCTTTTCCGACGATGCTTCATCGAAGGTCTGCATGATCCGTCGACTCGACCGACGGCCCATGAGTGGCAACTCGAGCTAGACAGGATGCGGTCGGCCCTCATACCTTGCGCGGTAAACAGGCAGCATCGATACGGCTCTCACCTTGCTGGTTGTCCCTGGTGCTCACGAATGCGAACCGTCCTTCGCGGGCGCGATCCATTTCCGGTCAAGTTTCCGTCGATGCAATCCTCTACGTCTCCGGCTCTGACGGCCTACACTCCGCGCTCAATTGCGCCGCATGCCTCGAACCCGTCCGCCGTTTCCGCATACCGGTCCGCCTGGCCATCACGATGGATGTCATACGCGGTCACGGCGCTTGCCGTGCCGATTCTGCTCGCCGTGCTTAGCTCCCAGGACGTCCACCTTCCGACAGACGGACGATTCGGCATGCCGTTCGAATTCGCGGCGACGTGGGGCTTCAATGGCTCGGACCAGTCCGGCCCTCATATTGAAAGCGCGGCTCCTTCCGGCGCCGGGAGCTATTTCGACTCGCCGCCAGCCAGGGCCATGCAAGAGTCTGCGGCGGAGGCTCTGTCTCCAGACGGTCGCTATGCGGCGATGGCGCCCGACTATACGAAAGCCGCTCTCCTTGACTGTTTATCTGGTCGTGTACTCGCGAGGGTGGCGCCCTCCAATGGCCGCGCGGACATCGAATCGATGGCCGTTTCATCTTCCGGAAGGCTATTGGCAGTCGCCGATCTGCATGGAGTAGCCCTGTGGGATTCAGTAACGGCCGCGATCCGATTCCGCATCGAAAATGGAGGCCTCGTTCGTTCGCTTGCCTTCTCGCCAGACGACAAGCTTCTTGCAATTACCAGCGAGCAGGGCGATGCGCTGGTGACGCTGGTAGGCGTTGGTAGGGGCGGTCTCGTCCGGTCATATGCTGGAAATTACGGCGAGATGGTGGCGTCGGTACAGTTTGCGCCGGACGGAAGCCGCCTGTTCGCGGCGACGGTGGGAGGCTCCGACGACACATCCGCGATTTACTGCTGGAGCGTTGCAACGGGCGATCTCCTTTGGCGAGTAGGAAAGAGAGCGTGGAATGCGCACTTCGCGATCTCTTCGGACTGTCGGACGGTCGCAGTGGGTGGATTGGAGCTTGAACTGAGGGACGCTGCCAACGGTGAGCGATTGCCCAACCAGTTGGGCGCAGGCGACCAGGTGTCCGATATGGACCCGCTCTGCTTCTCGAACGATGGCCGGTGGCTCGCGGTTACGTGCCGTGGCGCGGTTCGGCTCTGGCGACTCCATGCCGGTGTAGATTGGTCGTTCGTGCTCCCGGCGATGCAGGCGTCTGCAGCCGCGTTCTCCCGTGACTCAATGCGTTTGACGACTTTGAGCAGGACCGAAGGCGTCGAGAAATGGGCGCTGCGTGATCATCGCCGGATTTGGCGGATCGCGTCCGTTGCCGCTCAAGATTCGTTGAACAGATAGACATTGGGATGCGAGGAGCAATGACGAGGGCTCAATCCACTGATTTACGGGATGGTCGCGGTCCAGAAAAGTGCGCCTGGGTTCACGAGCCCGGCCGCGATTTGGATCGCCTCGATCAGCTCACCTGCGAACTCCACCGCGCGCGCGGAGTCGGACGATCGCATGTGCATCGTGGCGAGACGGTCGCCCGCGTTTACCTTTGAACCGACCTTTCGGTGTAAGACGACGCCAACGGAAGCGTCGATCTGGTCAGCCCCAGATTTGCGGCCCGCTCCCATTTCCATGGCCAGACGACCAACCGACTCCGCATCGATCGATACGATCGTTCCTGGGCGCGGAGCGAGGACAATATGGTGAATTGGAGCGCGCGGAAGCGCTTCAAGAATCGACTTGCATGTCGACGGACCGCCCTGCGCCGCGACGATCTCGGCAAACTTGGCGGCCGGCCGACCGGATCGGAGCAACTCGTCAACGCGCGCTCCCGCTTGGAGAGGGTTGCTTGCCCTTTCTGTGACGAGCAGACCATGCCCTGCAAGTTCTCGACAAAAGGCCGCGAAAACGGGCTCTCCCTCGTCCGGCTCGATCAGAAGCTCGACCGCCTCGGCCACCTCGAGGGCGTTCCCAATCGTGCGCCCTAGCGGCTCGTCCATTGCGGAAAGCACAGCGGATGTAGGGATCCCCGCATCCGCACCCAGTTCGATTAACATTCTCGCGAGCGACTCTGCTTGATCGCGCGTCTTCATGAACGCGCCACGACCTACCTTTACGTCGAGCAGGATACGCTCGCCTCCGGCTGCCAGTTTCTTGCTCATGATGCTGCTTGCGATGAGCGGAATGCTCTCTACGGTCGCAGTCAGATCGCGTAGTTTGTAGAAAATTCGATCGGCAGGCGCAAGCCGATCGGACTGGCCGATCATCGCCGCCCCGATAGACTTAACCTGCGTCTTCGCCGCTTCGACGGAAAGCGCAGTCCTAAAGCCTGGGATCGATTCGAGCTTGTCGATGGTGCCGCCGGAGTGTCCGAGCCCGCGGCCGCTCATTTTCAACATAGGGATTCCGGCCGCGACAAGGATCGGAACTACCACCAGCGTCGCCTTATCGCCGACACCGCCCGTACTGTGCTTATCGAGCGTCGGATGCGTGTCCAGATCGGAGAGATCGACCACTTCGCCTGAATCTCGCATGGCAAACGTCAGGTCGCGAGTCTCTCGGCGGCTCATTCCCCGCAGATAGACGGCCATGAGCCACGCCGCCGCCTGATAGTCATGGACTTTGCCATCCACAACGCCGCTCACGAACAGGCGGATCTCCTCGGTCGAGAGCTCCGCGCCGTCGCGCTTCTTCGCCAGTATCTCGGCGACCGACATCGGATTAAGCGTCGAGACTCATCTTGTGTCTGAAGTAGTCGATGGTTCTTCTCAGGCCTTCCTCCAGGCCGACGGTGGCTTCCCAGCCAAGGAGCGCTTTCGCCTTCGTAATGTCCGGGCGGCGCTGTTTTGGGTCGTCCGAGGTATGCAGGGGTTCAAACACGATCTCACTGGAGCTCCCGGTCAGCGCCTTGATCTCTTTCGCAAACTCCAGCATCGTGCGCTCGGTCGGATTTCCGATATTGATCGGTCCGGTCTGGTCGGAGGTCGCGAGGCGGAAGAAGCCGTCGATCAGGTCCGAGCAGTAGCAGAACGACCGTGTCTGCTTGCCATCACCGTAAACCGTGATCGGGTCGCCGCGCAATGCCTGACCGATGAAGTTTGGCACGACGCGCCCGTCGCTCAGTCGCATCCTGGGACCGTACGTGTTGAAGATCCGAACGATCTTGGTGTCGACGTTATGGTATCGGTGGTAAGCCATGGTTATGCTCTCCGCATACCGTTTAGCCTCGTCGTAGACTCCGCGGATACCGATCGGATTCACATTTCCGAGGTACTCTTCCGGCTGCGGATGCACGAGCGGATCTCCGTAGACCTCCGACGTGGAGGCGAGGAAGAATTTCGCGCCCTTGGCGTGGGCGAGGCCAAGCGCCTTGTGAGTCCCCAGTGCATTCACCTTCAGGATCTGGATCGGCTTGGTGGGAAAATCGATAGGACTTGCAGGCGACGCGAGATGGAATATGAAGTCCAGCGGTCCCTCGACAAACAGATAGTCGGTGACGTCGTAGAAAATGAACTTAAAATGCGAGTTTCCCGCGAGGTGTGCGATGTTGTCCGTACTTCCGGTGATGAGGTTATCCATGACGATAACGTCAAAACCTTCGGCGAGTAGGCGATCGCATAGGTGCGAACCGAGAAACCCGGCCCCGCCAGTAATGAGAGCGCGCGGCATGACCGTCTCCTTATATCCTTGGCGATGAGTTCGTGAGCGGCGTCGTAACCAAACGGCTTGAGTATAGCCGCCAGACACTCTTCCGTCAACTACGCGGCCATCTCGGGCCGACCAGACGAACGTCGCCGGAAAGCATTGCCACGGATCAGTTTTCGGCTAGATTGCGCCGGCCCTCCAGATCAGGATTCAAGCGACCGCCGTCCGCGTCACGCTGGTGGCCTACTTTGGTATTGGGATTCGGTACAGCGCCTCACGGTCGGGTGGTTGGTCACTGAAGAACGACGGGATGATTGAAGGTTCTGCCTCCAGAACGCCGTAATATAGATAGCCCTGATCGAATCGGCACCCGAAGCACTTCAAGGGAAGCTTCTGAACAATCTCCAGTCGGTTGTGCTTGTCCAGCCATATCCGCGCCAACGAGACCTGCCGCTGATCGACAGAGCTCCTGACCATGCAGAAGAGAGAGCCGTGAGCGATAGTAAGGAGTTCATCTTGGCTCTGCAGTACGGCCCAGTCCGACGCGAGGGGCTCATCGGACCTATCAAACACCGTGCGGACACCGCCGGACTTTAGATCGGTCGCCATTAGGGCTATAGCATGATCGGCCCTCGTGCCGGAGAGGTACCAGTAGAGAGTGTCGCCGTCCTCGATCGACATTCCCGGCGACTGACCTGCCTCCAGAGTGCATATGTGATAGACCGAACCATCCTCGGCCCTTGAGTAGATCAGATCGCGACTCCGGTCCGGATAGGCGCGCGCACTGGTCCAGAGCACGCCGTTATTGCCTGGCTCCAGGTCGCAGTAGCTTGGAAGAGAGCTCCCGACCCGCTGCACTTTGCCAGACACAAGGTCGGTAAGCATAAGGTCGCTGTGGCCGCCTACCTCCGTCCAGTAATCGGCGCCGTGGGTTACGGACAATCGCGTATCCGGCTCCGCCCGGTTCCAGAATACTCGACTGCCTACGAGGACCAGGTTCGTGCCACGAATTGTTGCCAGGTCCGTCACATTGCCGCCGCGTTCGCTCACCTGCCTGAAACGAACGGTGTCAATATTCAGTGGATACGCGGGCAGAGAAGACTGCGTGCTCGTCCCCATTACCAGCGCGCCTTTTCTCTGCTTCGAGCAGGCGAACTCGCCGAGATAGCGTCTGGAACTGGGGCGGATTGAACCGACTGTGAATCCGGAGAAACCCGACCGCATTGGATCCCTTTGCCTAACGGTTGACAGACCATATCGAATTGCACCGTCGGAGACTGAGAAGAGCAGGTTGCCACTGTTCCCTAATCGGTAGAGCTCCAGCCGTGCGTCGTCCCTAAATAAAACACGCTCGACAGTGCTCGCTACAGGACAGGCCAGAATCGTGGGAACGGTGTTCTCGCCATGGACGACGTCAGTCGCGCGATAGAGCGTTCCGTTAACGAGAGCGCCGTACTCTGTCGTCAAGGTTGTCTGTGATTGGCGCACCCTTTCGGGATGCCCGCGATTTGCGACAATCCACGCGATGAGAACAATTAGGAGGATCGAAACCCCCTGAAGCAGTTTCGATCTCCTTTTGGTAAGTGACCTCTTCGGAGAGGTCGGGTTGTTTTCGTCTCTTTTCACGAACGCAGTCCGATCCCCGTGCTGGACATTCCGTGCCTGGTCCGGAGCTGAGCGCAGGTCTAGCCCGGCAGCGGCACGCGGCAGAGCGTATTCGTGCGGCCCTGCCCGGCACTATCTCCGCTTATGGTCTGAAGCAGGCCGCGTTCTCTCTCAATGAGATTGTAGTACAGATAGCCTCGATCAAAATGGTATCCATAGGTGTCTCCAGGTAATTGCCTCAAAACCTCAACGCGGCGGTGTCGATTCGCGGGTATGCGGCAGAGATAGGCCAGCGGATTCGCATCCCGGCTTGCCTCCTCCCCTTTAACCACGAGGAACAGATATCCGCGGAACGATCCGATACACTCACCGGCGACACCTCCGAATGGCGGATCGCCCCGTTCGAACACCGGTCCTACCTTTCCGCCCTTCAAATCGGCTGCCATGAGGATTGCCGGATCGGACCTGGTTCCAGATATAAACCAGTACAGGGCGCCGCCGTCCTCGACCGACCACGCAGGAACCTGGTTCGGCTCGATCCGGCCGAGGTGATGGACCACGCCGTCAGCGGCGCCCGCATAGAAAAGCTCTCGGTCACGGTCCGGGTACGGATGCGTCTTCGTCCAGAACACGCCGTCGTTGCCGGCCGTCAAGTCGTAGTAGCTTGGCAGTCCGCCTGCTACCCGCCGCGTCGTGCCGGTTGCCAGGTCCGTAAGCATCAGGTCGGTATGCCCGTCTACTTCCGTCCACTCATCGGACCCAAGGGTAACGGCGAACCGGTTGTCCGGCGCAGGTCGATTCCAGAAGACGTGGCTTCTAATGATTGTCAGATTCGTGCCTCGAATGGTCGCCAGATTGGATACCGGGCCGCCTCGTTCGCTCACCTGTCGGAAGTGCAGGGTTTCAATTAGTGGAAGATCCATCGGAATCGGGGTGCGTGTGCCGGGCGCCGCCTCGCCATGCGGGGGCTGTGCGAATACTCCGAGGTATCGTAGGGGCCCGGTGGGCTTCGCCCCATTCACGCCGCGCCAATTCGGCTTTGGGTAGCCTCCCGGCCGTGCCGGTCGAGGCAATGCCGACTCACCGGCCTGGCTGTCACCGTCCGCGACACCATACCGCACCACGCCATCAGATATGGACACGGCTGGTGGTGAAGCGAAGCTAAAACGAGGATCTTCCTGCACGAGGATTTGCTCTGCCACGCCGTTTACAGGGCAGGCACGGATTGTCGCGGCGACATCACCGGTATTGTGGTCCGAGGCTCGAAAGATCGTTCCATTCGCGACCGTTCCAAATTGCGGAGCTTCGGCGGTTGCCGCGTGCCGCAGTCTCTCCGGCTGATCTCTATGCGACAGGATCCAGGCGACGAAGACTACCGCGGCAACCGCAGCCGCTTGTATTAGCAGTGTTCGCGCGCTAAGCTTGGGTTTCTTTGAAGGTGTCATATACGTGTCGAGACGCCTACCGGGTTAGAGCCCGAGCGGCAACGAGGGGCATTTGATGCTGCTGGCCACTCCAGAATGTCCGCGACTAAACCGTCCATACAGCGTTAATGAAGCCAAAAGCTGCACGGCCTACGGACCCGGTCCGTGGTGTGGCTGCTTCCATGGTAGTATGCACGGTTACGTTATGGATTCCTTCTAATCGCCCGGCTCTGCGCCCGTCTTCAATCGCAACGCGCCCGCGAACCGTTCCTGACTCGGCCGCTCGGTTTGACGCGCCAATCTCCATATGATATAATCTTTGCCAGCAAACGTGAGGAAAAAGGAGTCCGCCTCCCGATGTCAGGACACTCAAAGTGGCACAATATTCGGCTGCGCAAGGGTGCGCAGGACGCCAAGCGCGGCAATCTGTTTACGAAGCTCGCTAAGGAGATCATCATTGCTGCGAAGGCGGGCGGCGGGAATCCGGACGCGAACTTGCGACTGCGCCTCGCCATACAGAAGGCGCGCGATCACTCGATGCCACAGGATAACATCAAGCGCAGCATTCAGAGGGGCACTGGCGAGATAGAGGGCGCCGTCTTTGAGGAGCTGACATATGAGGGATATGGGCCGGGCGGCGCGGCAGTCATCGTCGAGTGTGCCACCGACAACAAGAATCGAACCGTAGCCAACATCCGCAACATCTTTACTAGAAATGGTGGAAGGCTCGGCGAGTCCGGATCGGTTGCTTACAGGTTCCGCCCGGTTGGAATCCTTACGGCGGCAAAGTCGTCGACTGATGAGGAGACGCTGTTTAACATCGTGCTGGAAGCCGGAGCCGAAGACGTGCGCACAGACGAGGAAGCGGACGGCAACTACGAGATCATTACCGATCCCGAAAGCTTTGGCGCGGTTCGGCAGGCGCTGGAGGACTCCAAGGTGCCGCTTCTGAGCGCCGAGTATACGCTCGAACCTGCCGATTCTGTCCATCTGGATGGCAAAGACGCCGTACAGATGCTGCGCCTTCTTGAGAGGCTCGAAGAGGACGACGACGTTCAGAATGTCCACGCGAATTTCGAGGCGAGCGATGAAGTGCTCGAGGCGGCGACGCGAGAATAGCGTCTAGCCGAAGCAGGTTGCGCGCTCGGACAAAAGTAACGAAACCGACTCCAGGGCCTTGCGTCATTAAAACGTAGCCTCGTATCGCCGGTCGTCCCGTTTTCCGCTGTTCAATAGGTCCGCCGACGGATTACTCTCGACTCCGCCAGGTTCTGCAGTTGCTGGAGGGCATCCACCGCATGAAATCGGACACGCTCCTTCGCGTTGCGCGGACGGCGCGTGTGCGCCTCGTCGTCACCCTCATCGTGCTGATTACCACATTCGCCGTTGGGTCCATCCTGAGTGTGCGGGCGGATGTCACGCTCGACGCCCGTATCGGTTTCGGTCAGAGCGCTTCCGGCGCATCTCGCTATCGCCCGGGGACCTGGACCCCGATCACCGTATATCTAACGGGGCAGGGCGCGCGAGGAGTTGGCCAGCTGACGGTGACCGTGCGTCAGAGTGGACATGCCACGACGTATACGCGCAGGGTTTCGCTTCACGACGGCCCGTTGAATGAGGCATACAGCTTCGTATTCGATTTCCGCCCGATCAACTATGGAATGCTTGGGGGAAGCGCGACGCCGGACATCTCAGTTCAGCTGGTGCTCGAGGGGCGAGAGCTCGCGAAACGGCGCTTCGCATTGCCATTAATGGTCAACGATGAGACGTTTAACATTCTCGCGATGACCCGCGATGGCAGCGGAATGAACTTCCTGGCCAAGAAGCGGCTCGCGCTCATTCATAAAGGCGTGAATCCAACCCGGCTTCAGAATCGATTCGGCGGCCAGAGCGGCGGCACGAACAGTACCAGTTATAAGATTCTCGAGCAGGTCTCCTCTGTTGCGCTGCTCTATACCGATCCGCGGGCTCTTCCCGGCTTCGCTCAGGGCTACTCCATGATCGACGCCGTCGCTCTCGCGGACCAGCCGATGGACAATCTGACAGAGGACCAGATCTCTGCACTGCAGGGCTATGTTCGTGATGGCGGCCTGCTTGTCATCTCCGGCGGAGGTGACCTATCACGATTGAAGTCGCAATTCTACCAGGAGATGCTGCCGGTAACCGTGGGAAGCGCGATCGCCGTCCGAGACGCGGACGCCGAGCTCGCAACGCTCAACGATCGATATCATCAGCCACTCGAGCTTAAGGACAGCGTTGCGCTAACGGTCGGACGGCTACGACCGGGCGCTTACTCGCTATTTGGGCCGGCGCCGGGCAGCACGGGCTACGGCCTTGTTGCCGCGAGGCCCTACGGCGACGGCGTCGTAGTATTTACCGCTTTCGATTTTCTGGCTCCGGAGTTCCGAAGCTGGAAGCAGACGCCGTCCTTCTGGCGCGACGTTCTGCGGTGCGGTAACCAGTCGATATCGCCTCGATCCACGCTCTCCGGGCAGGCGCACTTTGGCGCACAGTCGGGGAACAAGGGCCTGGTGGATGCAATGGCGGGAAGGCAGGCGAGTAGCGCTCCGGGCTTTCCAATCGTTGCCACCTTCCTCGGCGCCTACCTACTTCTCCTCATTCCCGGCAGTTATCTGCTGCTGAAGAAGCTGGATAAGCGCGAGTTGGCATGGTTCACCGCGCCCGGGCTCGTGTTGGGCTTTACGATCGTCTCGTACCTGATAGCGCTCTCAATCAAAGGCTCCGCGCTTACCGTAAACCGGGTCGTCGTCCTTGAAGCGCAGGCGAACACAGACCAGGTCGCGGGTTACGGGCAGATGACCGTCTACTCCCCAAAGCGCGCATCGTACGATATCGCGCTCGGTCCGGCGGGCGATGCCGGAAGCGCATATCATGCCGTCGCGCCCGCGGAGATATTCGAGATTGCTGTTTCGGCACTCGGCGACATGACGGTTGAGCACGATCAGACCACCAGAATACGTGGAGCGGAGGTTCGGCTCTGGGACAAGAGAAGCTTCGACAGTCCGGTGGTTACAAGCCTCGGAGGTCCGGTAGCCGTCAAGACGACCGCTACCGATAAGGACAACGTTCGCGTCGACATCACCAACCGGACACGCTTCACGCTGCAGGACTGCGCTCTCATAAACGAGAAGGGACAGAACGTGCCGATCGGCACGCTTGCGCCCGGGGAAACCAAACACGTTGCGCAGACCGTCACCTGGGCGTTTCGCGAGAGCTCGACTTCGCCTCATCTGCCTCCCGCTCCAGCTGACTGGCAATCGAACTACAGTATCAACAGCCGTCGCGCGGAGACTCCCGATCATGTCCGCAACAATCTCAGGTATGCGCTGACGCAAGCTCTGACGACGGCGGGCGATTCGCAGCCGGGCTATCAGAATAATGCCATGATGAATGGCGAAGAGCCTACAGACATCTATGGCAGGGCGACAAACGCGCTAGTCGCCTGGATACAGCCTTCGGATCGGCCACTTTTCGATGTGCGGATCGATGGCAAGCCCGTTGCTGGTGAGGAGGCGAGTCTACTCTACATCCACCTCCCGCCGGCGCCAAACTTGCCGATTGAGGTTGCCAGAGCAACAAATCCTTTTCTCGTCGATCCCGTGCTCAGTCTGAAGGACGAGTCTCCAGGCCCCGCCGGCCGGGTGGTTCAGTGACCTTGAACCCTGTACTGCATAAAGAGCTCTTCATGCGACTGCGACTTCGCCAGGTCCCGCTGGGCGCCAAGATCGGGATAGGCGCGCTCACCCTTGGAATCGCGGCGCTCTTCTACGGAATTATCGGAAAGGTACTGTTGCAAAACATCAACGAAGGCGTTGCGCGAGGCGCCTGGGGATGGTGTGTCGGACTGCAGTATGTGTTGGTCTGCCTGATCGCGCCGGTGATTACGGCGAACTGCATCACGCAGGAGAAGGAGCAGCAGACGTGGGAGATGCTCGTCTTTACGCGGCTAAAACCAAGTGAAATCATTATCGGCAAGCTGCTGTCTCGTCTGGCGGTCGTGTTTCTGATTCTTGCTCTCTTCTTGCCGGCTACTGCTGTGTGCTGGCTCTATTCCGCAATACTGGACACAAGCGTCTCGACGAGCTCGCGCCTGGGCGAGTTCGTCATGACCTATGCCGTCATCGTGGTCTCGACGCTCTTCTTTGCGACCTTTGGCCTGTTTATGTCATGGCAGGTCCGTAAGACCTTGTTTGCCATCATGCTCTCCTACACATTTGTGATCGGCTTTCTCGTGATCGGCACGTTTCTCATCTACCTTGCCCTCCAATCCCGCTTTTCAGACAGCAACTTCCTCGTGAAGTGCCCGCTTATGTGGATTAATCCAGGCTACCTGCTCGGATACGCGGCGAATCCGGATTCCAGCTCCAACTCCAACCTATTCGTGATCTACGGTCTATTGTGCTACACCGTCGGAACGGTGGTGATACTCTGGAGAATGATGCTCGGCTTCTACCATTTCACTTACGACGACGATGATCCGAGTATTGGGCCTTGGGCCGCGATCGCCGGATTCTTGGGCTCGATAAGAGCTCGGCGACCGGTGCAGGCGTCAGCCGTCGCTGTTTCGGAGGCCCTGACAGGACTGGAGCGCGATGGACGTGACAAGGAGTGACCCGGCGATGCCGATGATCGAAATCAAACATCTGCGCAAAGAGTATAAGGATCTGGTAGCGGTCAAGGATTTGAACCTGGAACTCGATCAGGGCGATATCTTTGGATTTATCGGACCGAATGGAGCCGGCAAGACGACCACGATCAAGATGCTCGCCACACTGCTGATCCCAACGGCCGGTACCGCCCTCGTGAATGGGATCGACTGCGTGCGGTTTCCCGAGCAGATTCGCTCGATCGTAGGCTATATGCCCGACTTCTTTGGGGTCTACGACGACATCAAGGTCTGGGAGTATCTGGACTTCTTCGCGGCGGCGTATCGAATCCCGCGTGACAGGCGCCCGCAGATCATTGACGACGTCCTCGCGCTTACCGACCTGACGGTGAAGAAGGACTCCTACGTCGAGTCGCTCTCACGCGGAATGAAGCAGCGCCTCTGTCTCGCGAAAACGCTTGTCCACGATCCGAAGGTAATGCTCCTAGACGAGCCGGCGTCGGGTCTCGACCCGCGCGCACGTATCGAGATCCGCGAGCTGTTAAAGGAGCTGCAAGCGATGGGAAAGACGATCGTTGTGAGCTCTCATATTTTGCCCGAAATGGAGGAGTTCTGTAATAAGATCGGGATCATCGAGCGCGGAGAAATGATCGTCGCGGGCGACGTCAACACCATCGCGCGTCAGGTCCGAGGCCAGCACACGATCGAGATTCGGGTAATGGAGGAGGTTGAGCGCGCCGAGGCGATTCTGCTCGGCATGACCGACATCATCCGAGAGGTGAAGGTTACTAACGGGATGCGTCGCGTGGAAGAGGTGGCCGAGGACCATGCCAGGACCCAGATTCTCCAGCGAAATGCGCACGGTGTCAGCGGCGGCGTTCTCCAGATCGGCTACGTCGGCGAAGTGGACGAAGAGTACAAGGTGCTGACGACCCTGGTCCAGTCAGGCATTAAGGTCCGCGCGTTCCACACGCCCGAAACCGATCTCGAGGACGTGTTCCTGCGGGTGACAAAGGGCCAGGTCGCTTGATGATCGGGAGCTGCCAATGTCTGTAGTCAGCCGCTTGCTGCCCGAGAATCCCATTCTCGTCAAGGAGTTGCGCGTCCGAATGCGAGGGGCGCGCGCCTACTGGATCCTGCTCGGCTACCTCGGCTTTCTCACGGCGGTACTGCTCTTCACCTACTCAGGATGGCAGCAGAATGTGGCGACGACGGGAACTGGCGCCTCCGACTCATCGGAGACTGGGAAGAACATCTATCTGATCCTGTTGATATGCCAGGCATTCCTCGTCCTCTTTATCACGCCGGCGATCACAAGTGGTTCGATAACGATCGAAAAAGAGCAGCAGACGCTGGACATGCTGACGATGACTCGCCTCTCTCGTGCAAGCATGGTCGCTGGTAAGCTAATATCGGCGGTTTCGTTTACGGCGCTTCTGCTGATTTCGTCTCTCCCGCTCGTCTCTATATGCTTTATGCTGGGCGGCGTGGACCCTGCGATGGTCTTCAGCACGTATCTGGCGATGCTAATGGGCAGTTTTCTGATAGGCGCCGTCGGCCTCACATGGTCATCGATCGCGAAGACAACGACGGTTGCAGTGATGCTCACTTATCTGTCCATGCTCGGATTTGCAGCCGTAATGGCGTTTGCGATCGGCCTTCATTCACAGTTCACCTCAAGTCCGATGGGAATCGCGAGTGGAGGCGGTATCGCGGGATTCGCGGTTATCTCTGTCGTGGAGACCTGGTGCAGGGCCGGCTTTGCCGGATTGATGGGAATCGAATACGTCGGATTTGCACTGGTTAGCGTCCTTGCCGGGATATTACTGTCGGCTATCGCAATGTCCCGTCTGGAGACCTGGCCCGACAGACGCGCGGGCCTTTTGAGGGGACTCACGACTCTATTGATCCTCCTTCAAGTCACCGCATGCGACGTCTGGTGGCTCGATAAGCTTTATGGCGTCCAGGGTCTTGGCGCCGCGAACGCTCCAGCAGCGGGCGCTCTGTGTATTCCGTTAGTGATTCTGATGCTCATCATTCCGATTTTCGCGACGGGAGAGATCCACGCCGTCGAGGCGCGACGGTTCGCAAGGTACCTGGCATGGGGCTGGACTCTGCGGGGACTCGCGCGGGGGAAACTGGCGTCCGGGGCCCCGTTTCTGATCCTGCTGACACTG
>JBBQVV010000179.1:0-13679 GCA_038211235.1 Chthonomonadales bacterium
TCCTTCGCGATGGTTTTTCCTGTGTTTCGGCAGGTGAGGTTGTGGGCGAACGATTGATCTATTCGTGTCCTTGTTGCGCCTTGCGGCTGTGTTGGTTCCCCTGTTACTTACCAAGTTCGCGGCTCTTCCCCGGAGAAGCCGTGCGGGAACTCCTGGCACTAGCATCGTGAGCCGACCAGGGGTAGAATGACTAATACGACCCGAGACTTCGGGGAGGTGTGCCAGGAGGCTTCTTATGCAACGAAATTACAGGCCAGCGTCATACGCCGTACTATGTGCGACGACGCTCAGCGTTTTCATTGGCCTCGGCGGGTGCGGCTCCTCGGATTCCTCGACTCCGCCGGGTACGACCGCGCTGCCCGCCGCGGTTGCGGACGCGGTCAACCGCGACGCTCCCGTCAGCAGTCGCACGGTAATCGCTAACAATCTGTTCGGCTTCCACATCCTGGCCCAAGTTCGCCAAACGGCTGCGCCGACGGAAAACGTCTTTCTCTCACCAACCAGCCTCGCAACAGCCCTGGAGATCGCGTACAACGGCGCTCAAGGAGCTACGAAGGATGGTATGGCGGCTGCGCTGCAGTTGCAGACTCCCTCCGCGGATGTCCTGAACGGCGATAACGCCGCGCTCCAGGCCAGCATGTTAAATCCGGATCCTACCGTAACGCTTAACGGAGCGAACTCACTCTGGCTTCGGGCTGGGGCAGTGAAGGCGGGATTTATCGCGCTGAATCGACAGTTCTACGGCAGCGAGATCGGAGATGTCGCGGGAGCGCCTGACGCCGTAAACGCTTGGGTGAACGGCAAGACGGGCGGAAAGATAACGACCATTCTTCCCGCAGGCGACTATTCCCATACTCTGTTCATCATCGCAAACGTGATCTACTTTAACGCATCCTGGAGCCGGACTTTCGACTCGGCGCTGACGTCCGATGCGCCGTTCACGCTCTCCGATGGTAGCCGCGTGACCGTAAAGATGATGAGGGGCGAGGGATCCTACGGCTACTTCAAGGGCGCCCGCTTTCAGGCGCTCCGCATGCCCTATGGCACGGGACGCCTGAGCATGCTCGTATTCCTTCCGGACGCCGATTCGAGCCTGGACAGCCTTTTGTCGGGACTGACCCTGACCGTTTGGGACGACTGGCTCACCAGGTTCCAGAATAAGCAGGGTCAGATTGGCGTGCCACGAGTCACATCAAGCTACGGCGCGACCATGAATGACAACCTGAAGTCTCTGGGGATGGACGCGGCGTTCGATCCGACCCGCGCGGATTTCTCAGGGCTTGCACAGGTCTCGGGCCAGCCGATCTACCTCCAAGCCGTCTACCACAAGACCTTTCTCAGGATCGACGAGCAAGGAACCGAAGCCTCTGCGGCTACGGGAGTCGTCGGCGGGACCACGGCGGCGCCAGTATTCGACTTCCATATGACGTTGGACCGACCGTTCCTGTGCGCCATCCGCGATGAGAAAACCGGCGTAATTCTCTTCCTCGGTACGATTGTCCACCCGTAACCGGCTCCGGAGTCGTATTCGCAGCCATTCGGCCCGTACGGCTGGGGATTCTTTTCTGTTCAGGAGTCTATGAATGCCAAAGTTCTGGCGATCGTTGATCTGCTTTGCTGCTGTCGCGCTGCTCGGACAGTCTATTGAGTGCGTTGGGCAGAACGGTGACCTTGGGAAACCAGTGCCGGCGAACGAAGGGATCGCCGCATCGGGAACCTGGGCCTTCAGTTACGCCGACCGCGGGTTCGCGCCAGGCGCCTTGCTGGACCTGCGATACATGAACGAAACTGTCGCGGGTGAGACCGGGTTTCTCCGTCTCTCGCCAGACGGAAACAGCTTCGTGACGGGAGCCGGCAGACCGATCCGGTTCTGGGCGGTCGTCTCGGACATCTTCCGACTGCCACCGGACGATATGGCCAAACATGCCAGATTCCTTGCCAAGCTGGGAGTCAACATGGTCCGGATGCATACGCAGATTGCTCCGGAAGGTAAATCGTCGAAAGTGACGGATGTCAACGAGAAAGAGATCGATGGGATCTGGCGCGCCGTTGCGGCGCTTAAGAAGCAGGGCATCTACTCCACGATCTCGCCGTACTGGGCGACGGAGAAGGACGCCGTGCAATGGGGACTTGCGGGCGTCAACGGGAAGGACGGACTATGGGGCCTGCTCTTCTTCAATGAGAGGCTTCAGCAGGGCTACAAAGCCTGGGTGAGAGCGCTATACGCCCGCATGAATCCATATACCGGTATACCGCTTGCGCAGGACCCGGCCGTCGGAGTCATTCAGGTTCAGAACGAGGACGGCATGTTCTTCTGGACCATGCAGTCGATGAAGCCGGAGCAGCAGGAGCTCCTGGGCAGGAAGTTTGGCGGGTGGCTCGTCAAGCGATACGGCTCGCTGGCAAGTGCGAAGCTTGCCTGGGACAATACGGCGCACGAAAAGGACGATTTCTTACAGGGCAAGGTCGGACTGTACATAACATACTTCCTCACCCAGCCACAGCAGGGCGGAATGGCGAAGCGCCTGCGCGATCAAACGGAGTTTCTTGCCGAAACCCAGTACAGGTTCTATAGAGACATTGCCTCCTACTACCATAACGACCTGGGATGCAAGCAGCTGATCAACGACAGCAACTGGATCACGGCCGACCCCGTCCACCTGAACGACCTGGAGCGCTACACCTACACGGCCGCGGACGTGCTAGCGGTGAACAAATACACGGGCGGAGTTCATACCGGAGAGAATAACGGCTGGCGCATCGACCCGGGCCATCACTTCACCGATCAATCCTGCCTGCTCGACCCTCGCAACTTTCCAACAAACCTGAAGCAGGCCGCTGGGCATCCCATGCTCATCACCGAGAGCACGTGGGTCAGCCCAGAAGGCTTTCAATCCGAAGGGCCGCTGACCATGGCGGCCTATCAGTCGCTGACCGGTATCGATGCGTTCTACTGGTTCGCGGCCGGCGGCGAAGCGGAATACGTGAAGAATCCCTACTTCGATTTCCTCAATCTAAATGGGCAGCATCCACTGCAAAAATGGACCTGCGCGACGCCCACGATCATGGGCGGATTTCCTGCGGCGGCGCTGATCTTTCGGCTTGGCTACGTGAAGCAGGGCGAGCCCGTAGTACACGAGGAGCGAACGCTCGACGATCTGTGGAATCGCCTCACTCCGATCATTGCAGAGGATCGCAGCTTCGATCCGAATCGGTATACCGGCAACACCGGCGAGAAGTCGTCGATCCAGAAGGGAGTCGATCCGCTCGCTTTTCTCGTAGGACCCGTAGAGGTAAAGTACGGCGGTGCGCACGAGAAGAGTAGGGTTGCGGACCTGGCCGCCTGCATCGATCCGGTAAAGAAGACGGTGCGAAGTGAAACCGGAGAACTGCAGCTCAACTACGGCGTCGGCCTGTTCACAATGAACGCGCCAAGGGCGCAGGGCGTGTCCGGATTCCTGCGCAAGACCGGCGCGATCACACTTCGCGATGTGACCATACGGTCCGCCAACGGCTACGCGACCGTCGCCGTCGTCTCCATGGACGGCAAGCCCCTCGACGCTTCACGGAAGATTCTAGTTCAGGTCGGCACCTACGCCCGCCCGACAGGTTGGGAAAGCCGCCCCGCGGATTTCAAGAGCGACGATGGCAAGGAGACGTTCCATGGCTACGAGGTCGTCAAGACGGGGGGTCCGCCCTGGCAGGTACAGAACACCGACGTCACGCTGACCGTAAAGAATCCGAACATCACAAAAGCCATTGTGCTCGACACCGCGGGCTATCCGTCGAAAGAGACCGCCATCACCAACACCGGAGGGGCATTCGCCGTCCGATTGCCGCCAAATTCAATGTATGTGATACTTGAGTAGGTGGGGATCCGGTGCACGATAGGAGGATGTCCCAATGGCCTACGCAACGTTTACCCTGCTCCAGATCACGCAGCAGTTTCACCTTAATATAGGCGAAACGAGCGACCTTTTCGTCCAAGTGTCTGAGGCGACATTGCGCCGGGAATTTCTGGCGCAGTTGGACGAACTGGCATCGCTCGCGCTGTCCGTCGCGACCGAGAAAGCGCGTTCCGAACTGATTATTGCGCCTGTTCTGCTGGAGTTGTGGCGCATGACCGGGCAGAAGATCGGCTTCTTCACCGGAGTAATCTTCGATGTGGATAAGACTCAAGGACTGGACGGATTTTGTGACTATATTCTTACTCGCAGCCCGCGTCAACTGTTCGTCGAGGCTCCCGTTCTAATGTTGGTTGAAGCCAGGAACGAGGATATGAAGAGCGGATACGCGCAATGCCTTGCAGAGATGCTGGCGGCGCAGCGATTCAATGCGTCGAGCGTGCAAGGCAACGATACCGTTTATGGCGCGGTGACGACCGGAGACCGCTGGAAGTTTCTGAAGCTGGCGGGAACAACGGCGTGGGTCGACTCGGAAGACTACTACCTTGAACACATCGGCAAGATCATGGGAGTGTTGCTGCATCTAGTGCAATAGTTAACACGATGGAAAACGGCAAAGGATGTCCCATCAAGACTCAAGTCGCCAGACGATGGAAGGATGAAGATTTGGCTCGGTTCGTAAAGGCATCAGAGCTGGGGCATGGCGGATCGATGACTCTTCCGCAGCGGTACTACGTCTCGCCCGAGATACTGCAGAGCGAGATGGAACGTATCTTTCTTCGGCACTGGATCTGTGCTGGACGCGAGTCTGGCATCGCGAATCCTGGAGAATACTTCGTTCGAGAGGTCGAACTGGAGAGTGTCGTCGTCGTTCGCGGGCGTGACGGTAACGTTCGTGCGTTTCACAACGTCTGTAGGCACCGCGGCACGCGGATCTGCACGGAGGCGCAGGGCCGGTTTATCAACAGCATAAAGTGCCCCTACCATGCCTGGACTTACACGCTGGACGGCCGACTTCTTGCTGCGCCTTCGATGGGCGGCGTGGACGGATTCGATATCGCCGACTACTCGCTCCACCCGGTTGCCGTCGCACTATGGGAAGGGTTCATATTCGTTTCGCTTGCGGTGACACGTGCGCCATTCGTCAAGAGCCATGCCGCGCTGATAGGCCGGCTCAGCCGCTTCAATCTCCCCATATTGCGGGCCGCGCGAAGGATCGACTATGACGTCCACGCGAACTGGAAGCTGATCTTCGAGAACTACTCGGAGTGCTATCATTGCCCGTCCATTCACCCGTCACTCGTGAAGATCTCTCCTGCCAACAGCGGTGCCAATGACCTGACCTCAGGCCCGTTTCTCGGCGGATACATGGCGGTGCGGCCCGGCTACGAAAGCATAACGCTCAGCGGGCGAGCCTGCGCGATCCCTGTCGCCGACCTGCCGGAGGAAGACCTGCATCGAGTCTACTACTATTCGATCTTTCCCAATATGCTGCTGAGTCTCCATCCGGACTATGTGATGGTTCACACCATCTGGCCCGTTTCAACCGACCGCACGCGCATCGAGTGCGAGTGGTTGTTCCATCCGGACGCAGCCACACATACCGGCTTCGACCCGGACGCCGGCTTCGCGTTCTGGGATCGGACGAACCGTGAGGATTGGCAGATCTGTGAGCGAAGCCAGCTCGGCATTCAGTCCCGGGCCTACTCACCTGGCCCCTATTCGCCTCGCGAAGGCATATCGGCGGCGTTCGACCGCGAGTACTTAAATGCTCTCAATGTGCCGCTCGGGCCGCCATCGTAGGCGCGCACTCGACTGAGGAAATTCCTTGAGTTCGAATCGCACTTGCGGCGCTTCCCGCACTGCATGCGTGGGTCCGCCAATTACCGACCGACATGGAATTGCTGATGAGGCGCCGATGCGGGTAAGAAGGCGGTGACTGGATGGACGACAGCAGCTCTATATGGCCTGATTACTACCGGGCGACCCAGGATTCGCCTCCCCGCGAGACACTGACGCGCGCGATTACGCTCTTTGAGTCGGAAGGCGCCCGCCAACGACTGGCGGTGGATCTTGGCTGCGGCGCCGGCAACGATACGCTGGAGCTTTTGCGCCGCGGCTGGAGCGTGCTCGCGATCGACAACGAGCCGGAAGCGATTGAGCGCGTCTGGGCGCGTATCGCAGACGTCCCCCATGGCAGACTCCACACCAACAATGCATCGTTCGCCGATGCAGAGTTGCCTCCGTGCGATCTCGTCAACGCTAGCTTCAGCCTCCCGTTCTGCCCACCGGAACAGTTCCCCGTCGTGTGGGACAAGATCGATACGGCTCTGCGTCCAGGCGGTCGCTTCGCGGGCCAGTTATTCGGTGTGCGAGACACATGGGCTGAGAATTCAAATATGGTGTTCCATACTGAGGGCGACGCTCGTTCGCTGCTATCCCGCTTTAATGTCGAATTCTGGAACGAGCGCGAGTACGATGGAACGACGGCACTTGGGGGCGACAAGCACTGGCACGTGTTCTCGTTGGTAGCGCGAAAGCGGTCCGAGTAGTCGGCGCACCGCGCGCAACTCTCGTGGACACGGCCGCACACCGGAAGCGCCGTCGTGTCGCAGCACTTCCGAGCGCCGGTACGGAGGCTTTCGATATTGCACCATGCTAACCGGCGAAATTATGCTCGGCGTCCGTTCCGCGGACGAGGACGGCGCGCCACGGTTTGCCCAATGAGTTTATTCTGACGGGCTTAACGTTGGTCGAAACGTATCGGAGCGTGAGCCCACACCGGCGGCGTGTCGAGAGGTTAGGCAGGCTGCCATGGATCGTGGCGCCATCGTGAATGGAGGCCTCGCCTGGCTGTAGTATGAGGTCGACTGCGGCGCCCTCCTCCTGGGGAGTGATGGGAACCTCCTGGTTGATGCTCAGCAGGTTCCCGGACGCTGCGGCTTGGCCGTGCGTACGAATGCCGCCGCGATGCGTCCCGGGCAGCACGCGCATGCACCCGTTCTCCAGGTCGCTGCCGTCTACCGCGTACCAGACCGTGAGCGCGCTGGGCGGCTCCAGTCCCCAATACGTCACATCCTGGTGCCACGCCACAAACTTTGCGCCCTCACCGTATTTGCAGAAGAAGTGGGTAGCGAGCAGGAGGATGTTCGGCCCGATCAGGCGCTCCACGCGGTCGAGGACGGCCGAGCGAGTAGCCAGTTCCCAGATAAACGGTTGATCGAAGTGGCGATCCAACAGTCCGATCTCCGCCTTCTCCCTACCGACCTCGGATTCTAACTGGTCGAACTGTAAACGTATCTGATCCGCTTCTGCCTTAGCTGCGATACGGACAGGGGATAGGTATCCGGTTGTGCGATAGGCTTCAATCTGCGCATCTGTCAACTTCATGGCAGTCTCCGTCCAGGCGTGAATGACGTGGGATTTGATTCCTCGTCTCGTTAATCGGCAAAAGACGTGGGATTAAAATCCTCGTCTCTTGAAGGGGCTAAGTGGGCCTGCGCCGGCTCATTTCCAATTCTCATCCCAGAATCCGGTGTTCAGCAGCGTTTCTGTCAGTGGAGCGGTCGGCGTTGACGGCTGCTTGTCACCGACTTTGAATATCGCCCAGTCGGCGAGTCGCGGGAAGAGCAGATAGTTCAGGCGGCCCAGCTCTGCCTCATGGAATGTGTGGCCGCTGTTCACGACCAGGTAGTGCGCAGGTTGGCCCGCACCGGTGAACGGGCTCGGAAATATGCCCGCGGGCGCGAAATCCACGCCCATGAACCGCTGTTTGCCAATGGCGCACATGTCGCGTGTCCAATGGATGGGAAGCGACTGCAGCGCCTTCCGTATCCAGATGTTGCTGCCGGGATCGCCGAACAGGATCAGGTTGCAGTCGCGGCAATCCGCTGCGGTCACGGCCGTATCGTCTTTGACCGGCAGATCGCCGAGGAAATAGCGACTCCATTCGTAGGCGAATCGGCTCAGATTGGCGTTCGCCCAGGCCTGCACGGCGGGGTTCCACGGCTTGCCGGTACCGCGCACACAGAGGAACCTCGTGGTAAATGCGTCGTCGATCGGCCCCTGCAGACCGGGCCGTTTTCCATTCACGCGCACGGTATCGGTGTAGCCGCCAAACCTCCATCTCCCTCCGTGGCGTTCGACGATGATGCCGGGAGTATGCGCCCCCCGCCCCGCGATTTCGGGGGAGTCTGCTCGTCGGGCGAAGCTCGGTTGTCGGCCGGAATCAGGCGAATGGGATAGATCCGGCCTCGCAGGTAATCTTAGCGTCTGATCGCCGACCGTTAGACGCGATCCGTCTGCGGGCAGCATGGGCGGGAATATCGCGAATCGGGTTACATTCACGGGCTCCTTGACGGCGATGTCGCCGTTGTCCGCCACGGTGGCATCCATTTCCGAGCGCCGATAGTGCTCACCCAGCGATAGTAGCTCGATCCAGTGGCATCGCGCGTACTTGAGTGTCCAGGTGATAAACCGGATGTGCCGAGGGACGCGGCCCAATCCCCTATCGGCATATGCGCCAATACGCCGCATCTGCTCAGCCCACGTCGTCGGATCCTGCACATGGGCCGTTCCGGGCGAGATGAGGTTCACCATCTGCAGGCCTTCGCGCCGCATGGCTTCACCCATGATGACGTGGGCCTGAAAGAAAGGATCCCGGTCTCCAATCGCGGCGATGGCCGGAACGACGCCGGCATTCGCGGCGTAGTCGACCGAGTCGAGCATATGCAGCATCTTCTCCTGATAGTCCGGCAGCGGTCCTACCTTGAGGAAATTCATGCCCGGCGTCTCCGAGAACCGATGGGTATCGACATATCCGCAGTAAGGCCCGAGCGCGATGAACCGGTCGGGATGTTTCAATCCCAGATGCCAGGTACCGGAAGCGCCCATCGACATTCCGCGCAGCACGACGCGTTCGCGATTAATATTGTAATGACGGCAGACATCCTCGATCGCCTCGAAGACGTCGCTTTCGCCTGCCCAGCGATAACAGTTCTCGACACGGCCCAGGGGATACAGCTCGATGTAGTCTGTGCGCGGAGCGTCGTCGTCGTTGTCGCCCTGGTCGAAGGGCATAAGGAAGTGGAGCGACGCCAACCCGTCCGGGCGCACGCTCCCGTGCAATACGACGTCCAGGCGGATCGGTTTTGCCTTGTCATAGCCTGCCGGGATCACAAGGCCGTAGGGCTGAACGGAGCCGTCAACCGCCGAAACGTAGCCACGGACGAGCCGGCCGCGCTTCTGTACCCACGGCATGCTTCCAGCCGCGAGAGCCGCGGCGCGCTGCTGTCCACGATCCAGAGCGTGGTGAATCAGCGCAAGATCGGCCGGCGTGATGTTCGGCTCATACCGCAGCGCCCACTCGACGGCTTTCGTGAAAAGCGCCGCATCGGCAAGGTGGTCCGAAGCCGCGCGGCCTGTCCCGCGAGCGACTTCCAGCTCCGCCTCGACTCCCGCCAACTGACGACGGACGGCAGCCTGTCCATCAGCGGTGATCTGTGCGGCTCGCAGCTGGGTATGTGTTCGCGATGCAACAAGAGTCATGAGTAGTAGCATAACGAGGGTGGAGATTAGCGACGACTGGTGAAATCGCGTATGACCCATCACCACGCGCGCGTGCCCAGGCAGATTGGGAACTGCCGCGTCGGCCGCGTCTTCACTACTAAAATTCACTCGCATGCTGGTGTGACCCGTCATGCCTCTCCGAACCACTCTTTCTGCCAGGCTCGCAACGGGACGTCCTCGTCGACTGGGAGGTAGACTCCTGTGACGGTTTTGGTCTCCCCCAGAAGCTGGCGTTGGATAGGAGTCGCCTCATTGTAGAGGTGAACGTAGTCGCGCATCGGATGGTAGTCCATAGGGTAGACCCAGCGGAATCCATACCCCATAAAGAGTGTCTTCCGCGTCAGCTCGGATCGGTTCGGCCCGACCGCATGATACGTTCGTTGTTCAAACAGAAAAGCGTCGCCGGGCACACCCAATATCTCCGTGGCTCCGTACGGGTTCGGCGCACCCGGTTCCCAGGCGAGCGGACCCGTGAGGCGATTGCTTCCCGGCACGACCTGTGTATTTCCCCGCCCGCGTTCAGACTGGTCCGATAGGAAGTAGCCGACCTTGAGAAGGATGCGCGGATGAGGCTCGGCCATCTCCCAGCACGATTGACCTCCATCACGATGCCAGCCTTCACCCTTAAACTGCTCATCGACGCCGGGGGTGGGCTCGCGCACAATGAGGTGCGAGGTAATGAGGTGGATGTCCCAGCCGAGTATCGCAGTGACCAGTGGGAGAAGGTTGGAATGGTCGAGCAGGTCAAGAAACGCTGGATCATCCGGGAGACAGTTTCGTCTCTGCCAGTGGTGACGCTCCGACAACCCATCGCGGTCAATTCCCTCCGCGGCGAGGCGGTCCGCGGCGAGGATTAGCCGTGAGACAAGCTCGGGTTCCAGCACGCCGCGCAATACCAGAAACCCATCGCGGTCGAACTGCAGCTTCTGCGCGATTAGTCTAGTGCGTTCGCTCTTATTGAGCTGTTGATGCGGCATCGGAGGGCCTTTCGGACGGCGCTAGGCAACACGCGGCGTACCGGGGGTTTCGACAAAACGATCCGCCTGTCCTGCAGTCGGTGTTCGGTTCAGGGTCCGCTTGAGCCGGTCGGAGTTCCGGATTCGCCTCGCGTGGGTTCGTTCAGCCAGAAGATAGCTCCAGAAGCTCCCAGCGCCGCGCGACGTTAACGATTCGCGTCCCGCCGACCGTGCCTTCCCCGCTGCCGCCATGGCTGTGGCCGCAGATGACAAGCCGCGGACGGGCCGTGACGCACCACTCCGCGAGGGCCGGGCTGCCGATGTGACAGACCTGTTTCGTCAAAAGATCGTAGCCGTCGTTGTCGCAAACACCGAATGGAGGCGAATGCGAAACAAGAACGTCGCACTCGTCGAGGCCGAATGCGCGCAGCTCAACCTCCGGATCCGTGGTCATATGGCACCACGTATACGCCAGGCTCGGCATGTTGTACGCGACTGAGAGCGATACGCCCCGGAATAAGACGCCGCCAATGGTAGATGGTCCGTTCAAGAGACACACCACATTGGTGATATCCCTGAATACGCGCGCGTCCAAACCGAAGTCGTGGTTGCCAGGGATCCAGAGCACCCGCGAATACCGTCTCGCGAGACGCGATACCACGTCGTAAGCCTGAATAAGCCGGTGCCGGTGGAAGACGCCCATGTCGGTGAGGTCGCCCGCGATCACGCAGACGTCGGCGTCCGGCAACTCCACGATCGGCTGAACAATGCTCCAGTCGTCGTGAATATCCGACATCGCGAGGAGCTTCATCGTTCCCGCTCGATGTCCGTTGCACGCAATGGCGAGCTCCGTTTACGCAGAACCGATGGAGGAGAGATCATGAGGAACCCGGCGGAGTGCTGATGGCAACATCCCGCCGGGTCACGCAAAGAGGCACAAGGCCCCTCAGCCCCCGCGTCACCACGGAGGAGGTTCATCTACTGGACGAGGCCGGCGACCGAACGTATCGCCGTATTAACGAAGACAACGAACCGCCTAAGGGCAAACGGACAAGGCCGCCTTTCAGGCGCCTTTGATACCCTTGCCCGGTTCCAAAACGACATCGAAGACGACGGATTCATAAGTGCCGCCCTGGGCGGAGCACTTTTGAACCGACATCATCAGTTGAGGCTGAAATACCTTGTCCTGCTCGTGCAGCTTGTCGCCCTCGAAGTAGAGTTCCGTTACAACAGTGATATAGCCGGGACTGGCGACTTTGAAATGGATGTGCGGTGACCGCCACCAACTGCCGCCGTCCACCGCATAGGCGGCCGGATGGATGGCCTCGAACTCATAGGAACCCGTCTCGGACGTGATGACGCGGGCACGGTTGCGGAACTCTTTCCCGGTTGAATAGTTACCCTTTATGTCGCTGTGCCAGACGTCAAGCACTGCGGCGGGCAGCGGTTTCTTCGTGTCAAAGCCCCAGACGCGACCTGCGACGATTACTTTCGTTCCCGGTTCAAATGGCGGGCTGGACTTTGCCCGAAATGGCGCACCCTCACTGTAGAACGGGCCGTATCCTGTCGGCTTAGTGATCTCGACGGATGCTTTGAGTTGGTCGGTAGCAGAGACGTCACTCAGTTGACCGCGTATCTGCTCTACAAAGTCGGCGTGAGCGCTGGAAGGGGTTGGCATGGCATCGGCGCGGAGCGTCAGGGCCAGTGCGGCAGCTCCCGCCGCGAGGCCGATTCCGTGCTGCTGCATCATCTCTCGTCGGGAAACCTTCAATCTCGTCGCTCCTTTCAACACTTTGTCCGATCGTTAGGGTTACGAGATACGCAACCTGTCGTACATCCAATACGCGCGTATCGCGCTCTTGGACTTATTGAATATTGCCAAATTGTCTGCCGCCGCCGCGAGGAAGCTTCCGTCCGAGAATCCCTCCTCCGTCCCGAACATGCGTCGGATTGGGCCGTCCTGCCCGTAGGTAGTGAACTTATCGGCGATTCGCGGCGGCGCGTTTTCAGATACCGTGGCTGGCGAACACATCCAAAAGTTCTCGAGCAAACGCCGGCACAGCCACTAGAGGGTCCGCCTGTTCCTCGTACTCGATCGCCAGGAAACCACGATAGGCGACGCCCTCCATGATCCGGCGAACACGTTCATAGTCGACGTTCGCCCGACCTTCAGGTCCGTCATACACGATTTTGGCATGTGTTGCGACAGCATAAGGCGCGCACTGTTGGATCTGTGTGTAGGCATCACTGGAGAAGTTGCCGAAGTCCAGGTTCAGTCCTAACCATTCGCAGTCGACGGCTTTCATTAGCGCCAGAGTCTGGTCCGCAGTACTCGTTAGACCTCCGTGATTCTCTAACGCCAGCAGGACTCCTCGCTCGGCCGCATAGGCGGCACACTCCTGCAAACACTCCACCGTCCAGCGGAATGCCTGCTCGTGCGAGCAGCCCTCCCGTACGGGACCCGCGAACACTCGCAAGGTCGGCGCGCCCAGCACCACCGAATGATCCGTCCACTCCTTAGTCATCTGCACACTGGCACGGCGCTTCTCGGCATCCGGTTGGGCGAAGTCACTGCCGACGGCAGTTCCAGAGATGGCCAGTCCAGATTTATGCGCCTGGCGTTTCAGATCGTTGAGGTAGGCACGCTCGGTTGTGGGAAAGTAGTAGGCGGTCAACTCCACTCCGTCAAGTCCCATGACGCGGACGGCCTCCAGGAAAGCCTCCAGCGACATCGTGGTGCTCTGGAGGGGCTGTCGATAAGAATACGCGCAGCAACTAAGTCGCATCAGGTTCCTCTTCTTTCACCACCACCTCGCGGGGATGGTCATAAGTTCGCTCCGTAAGTAGCCTCTCCACAACGGGCTAGCGGTACACACGCGGCAGAGGTCGCTCTCGGCCCTGTTGACCGACAACGGATCCCCTCGCCGGAACCGGTTTCCGTCTTCCAATAATTTCGTTCAGCTTGCCATACATGCGAAGCCGCTCGATCTTGTAAGGTTGATTGTACCCCCGAGCACGTTCTCGAAGTAGGAGCGAGTCCTGCTCTTACCGCGACAGCTCAGGGCTACTTGTCTACTGGCCAGCGGTCTTCCCCTCTCCCTCGTTTGCCCGCTAGGAGCCTGTCCACGAAAAGATCTTTGACGAGATTGCAGGATTTGGTTCCATAGCGATCTAATGTTACCGTATGAGCACCCGATATCTTCCTTATTCACCCGAGCAGCCGTATCTGCTTCCTGCTTGCCCGCAAGAT
>JBBQVV010000180.1:0-13647 GCA_038211235.1 Chthonomonadales bacterium
ACACGGGATTACTCCCATCACGAGATCTGGTTTGTAGTATACAGACCTCCCCTTCTCCGCCGAGTTTCCAGACTCGCACCGTTCCGTCGGCGCTTGCCGTTGCGAATCGGCTCCCGTCTGGCGAGATGTCAACATCGCCGATGCCGCTCGAGTGTCCGCGGAAGACGCCCAACTGACGGCCGGTCGACGTCTCGTAGACCCAGGCCTCAGCGGCGCCAAGCACTACTATCTGCCTCCCGTCCTTCGAGAATTTGCACCCGGAGCACGCCGCCGGACCTTTCATCGCCGTCTGAAGTCGGCCCGTAATTGCGTTCCAAAGATGTACTGTCGGACCCAGATCCGGAATAGCTGCGATCCACCGGCCATTTGGGGAGCCAACAACTTCATTATAGACAGCTCCCTTTCGCATTCCCGGCGGTTTCTCTAACGCTGCTCGCACTTTCCCAGTCTCTGCATCCCACAGGCGGAGCCCGCCGTTGTTCTGGTACGTTACGATACAATGAGTGCCTGGGATGAACGAAGGTCTGAAGTTTCCGTCTAATGAACCAAATCCTGTTGAAAGCTGTCGCCCCGAAGCAACGTTCCATAAGTGAACACCCATGTTGCGTTCGGAGCTTGTGGTTGCGACCCGAGGATCAGAGCTAGTAGTTCTCCCATAGTGACTTCGACGGCTGCCCTGCCAGCGTGGTTGCGACAATCCTCCGTATCCGTTTCCGCTTGCAATTGTCGCCCAAGATTCCTCCTAAACGACTTCGCTGGCGTCGCAGAACAGAGTTGGCGCACTGAAAATTGGCGCCGATGATCTGGTTCAACGGCGGACGCGTGTCCGGCCTGTACCTGGAACACGGCATTGTATAATGAGCTGGTGCAAACCCGACTGGACGTCTTCGTTTGGAGACGACTTACGATGACGACGCCGATTGATTTTAGGCTCCGTCAATTGGCCAACGGGATGTTCCACGCCGTAACAAGAGCACTTCATGACGCTCACAATCGAACTTACGCCAGAGCAGGAAGCCTGCCTCGAAACCCAGGCAACTGCGCGCGGCCTGGAGATGGCCGAATTCGCTAAGCTGCGCCTGCTGGAGAATGGGCGCCTGGAACCTGCGAAGTCTGACCCTTGTGCGGAGTTAGCAGAGATTTTCGCGCAGTGGAGTGCCGAAGACGAACGAATGACGCCGGACGAGATCGAGCGCGCGGATGCCGGTTGGAACGAGATCGATCGCGGTTTGGCGGAAAACCCGGTGACAATGCGAGAGGCAATGATCTGCGCCGATGTCTGACGCCGTGTTCCTCGATACCGGTCCGCTTGGTATCCTGGTAAAGCATCCCAATAAGCCGGAGGTATTCGCCTGTCGCCAGTGGCTTGCGGAGTGCCGCAGTGCCAACAGTGATGTCTACCTTCCAGAGATCGCCGATTATGAACTGCGTCGCGAACTACCGCAGGCCGGGTTCTCGCGCAGCATTGCCCGACTGGACGTTCTGAAGGCGAAACTGATCTACTGGCCGCTCACAACGGTCGCCATGTTACTCGCCGCGGACCTGTGTGCACCGGTGCGGCGCGCAGGGAAACCGACGGCGGACCAACACGCGCTTGACGGTGACGTGATCCTGGCTGCCCAGATGCTCAGTTCCGGACTGAACGAAGGCGCTGTCATCGCGGCGACCGCCAACCCCAAACACATCGCGCTTTTCGTCCGATGCGCCGAGTGGAAGGAAATTGACCCCTGACACTCATGACATAGACCTCCCGCAAGAGCCAACAACGGCCATGCGAAATCCGCCTCATAATCCGGCCTGTGCGTCGCCGACGACGGTCTTGACGAGCCGCTTCGCCAGACCCTCGTCATCGACGCGAACCAAAGGAAAGCGTACAGCAGTGACCGACAAGTCTGTGGGGTACGGTACGATCTCCGCATAGGACGTCGTCTGTTCCGGCACAATGACATAGACCTTCGCATGTGCTGGGAGGCGCACCGTACCAGCGAAGCGAACATTGCCGTCGTCGTCCGTTTCGGCTTCAAATGTTTGAACAGACATCACGATCTCCTCAAGATCACTTCGACCCATTAAAACTCAGTCGTGCCAAGCGTCCGAATCGGTTCCTTCGGGCTAACTCTTTGTCCGGAATGGAAAATGGGGCGACGGTTTCCTTCATCTTCCGCGTGATCCGGAAGACGCGCGCAGCCGCCTCGGCACGCAGTGGTCAAACAGTACCTTCACCGAGTTTCCCTGGCATCGGGCAGGCCCTCCATCGGTCGCTCGAAGGCGAGCTCAAGCGCACGGACACACGTTTCGCGCGACACTCCTTCAAGTCATACAGAAACTCTTCCAGGCTCACTCCTGCAGCCAGCTGATCGAACAGAATCTTGATAGGCACGCGCGTTCCAACAATGCACGGCGCGCCCCATATTCGCTCCGGATCGACCGAGATCACGGAGGAGCATGGGCCACTCAGCTGCACAAGTTCCGTGTCTCGCTCGTTCTGATCCGACGTTTTTTCACGCAGCGTTGTTGATCGCATGGTCTATTTCTCTGCCATCAAGTAACTCCGCGAGGGACACTCCGGCAAGCTCGGCTGATCCTGTACAGAGTCACGGGCGGCGGTGGTAATTCTCCAGTGACCTACTCAGAGACTTGGTTCCATCCTCTATGGCAGTCGGCACTGGCATACAATTGCACGCCTTCGAAACCACAGTCCGACTGTCGTTAGATTGTACAGAAGTGAACGCTGTCTCGATTGGTCTCGCACGCGCATTCTTGAACTCAGCAAGATTATGAACAACGCTATGAAGGGTTGTGCATTATCGATGGAAGTCTTGTCAGATATTTCGCTGGTAGCAGGACGCCGGCAGGTAGACGCGGAAACCAGGGCGACATCATGATGGGCAGATCGGAGCCGAGAATGCAGAGAATAGCGAGAGAGGACGCGCGCAAGTTCGCGTTCGATTGGCGTGACGAACCCTTACTGCGGGTCAAACCTGGCGAGAGTTTCGAGATCGAAACGTGGGATGCCAGCTCCGGGTACTTCAAGACGGAAGAGGATAAGGCTGTTCCAGCGCTGCGCCCGGGGTTCGATCGTTTTCCGCCCCAGTGCAATCCGCTCGGCGGTCCGGTCTGGTTGGAGGGCGCGCAGCGCGGTGACACGCTGGTGATCCAAATTGAGGACATACTCGTGGGCGACTACTCGTGGATCGCCATCGGTCCGAGACGCGGTCCGCTGGGCGAATCCACGCGCTGGCCGGAGCTTTCGAGCGAATACACGACGAAGATACTGCGCCACACGCCAGGTCCCAGCGGTACCATGCGGGACGGCGCCGTTCGATTCAACGAGAAGATCTCCTGGCCGATCACTCCGTTCATCGGCACACTTGGCGTCGCACCGGACCGTGAAGTGACAACCAGCCTGGACGGACAGGGCGAATGGGGAGGCAACGTGGACGTCCGCGACGTGTCGCCCGGCAATCGTGTCTACCTTCCGATCCATCATCCGGGCGCGCTCTTCTGGCTGGGCGACGTGCATGCCAGCCAGGGAGACACCGAATTCACCGGAACCGCCGCCGAGACAATTTCGACGGTGCGCCTTCACCTCGACCTCATCAAAGGAAAGACGATTCCCTGGATGCGGATCGAGAAGCCCGGCTCAATCATCGCACTCTACGCATTCCGGCCGTTGGAGGTGGCGGTGGAGACCGCGACTATCAACCTGATGGATTGGCTGATCACGGACTACGGCCTGACACCCGTCGATGCCTACTGCCTGGTAAGCACGTGCCCGGACTTTCGGATCAACGTCTACCAGATGTGCCGAATGGCGAAACTCAACTACGTTGCCGGAGCGGAGATACCGAAAGCCTATTTGCCGTAGGCGGCGACCCTCTTTCAGTTTCCGCCTGGCGGTTTCGCCTTTGGTTGAAGCAGGCCCACGATGTTACCGTCCGGGTCGCTGATCCACGCGAACTGGCCCGTTGGGATGGTGATCGCCGGCACAAGCGTCTTGCCGCCAAGGCGCCGCGCGCGCTCCAGATAGGCCTTGATATCGTTGACCTGAACATAGAACGTCACGTAGTGCTCCGGTTCATGCCCCAGCGACGTGATGTGGCCCTGAATGCCCTCCTTGCTGCCCGTGTCGATAAACCCCGCCGGTCCCTCCTGCCGGATCTTCCAGTCGAAGAGTTTCGAATAGAACTCCCTGGTGCGTGCGATGTCCTTGCAGCCGATGTCGAAATGAATGACAGGGCAGGACACTTTCGCGTCGCCGGGTTCCGCATGCGCGGCGCCCTGCGCGCCGGCTGGAGATGGCCTGATCGAAAACAGGCCGGCGCAGATGGCGGCCCCGGCAATGGCCGAACACAAGCACAGAACGATAGACTGCTTGATGGAGGTGCGATAATCCGCCACCACTTGACGGCTCCTTTCCGGCTCGGGCGAGAATACTTAAGCAGCGGGCATTTCCTGCCCGCCACGTTTGGAATTGCGGCGGGGGTCACTGAGCTTCAGAGCTAAACGAGATCGGCGACCACCGCGGATGTTGCATCCGCCATTACTGCTTCATACGAAACGTCCCCAATGCCTTGGACATCATCGGCACAACGTCGCCCTTGTCCTGCTCGGGATACTCCACGATAATCAGACATCCCTTGTCCCACCCCTCGCACTGCGCGATCTCGAATCGGAACTCCTGGCCCTTAATGATTCCTCGGACCGCCGTCGTCCTCGACACCCGCAGCGAATCGAACGTTGCGGGCTTTTCCTGTGTCGCGTTCTCCACCTTTCCGCGAAATCTCGCGAGAGCGTCGTCATAACTCGAAGTCGCTTCGTCTTTGTTGTTGGTGACCACGACGCATAATATACCGGAATGAGATACGTTTGCGGTTATCATGCGCTCACTGCCAACCGCGACGTCCTCCGGATCAACCGTTGCGGCGGGAGGCAGCGTGACTGTAAACGCCTGTCGATCGACGACTACCGGCGAAGTAACCGGCGCCGCACTCGGCATCGACTGTGCCTCCTCTCCGACAGGATGCGCGCCGGCCAAAATCTTATCCGCTAACTCGCTCGCGGCCTTCCGCCCCGCCTCGCTCGTCACCTGGCGAATCGCTGGCTGAATCGCCGGGCCCACTGCATCGCGCGCAGCCTGGCGCCCCGTCTGGTCGACCATCATCCGCGGCGCAACATAGATGCCGATTAAGACACCAGCCACCAGGCACGCCACGATGAGCCCTATAACTCCCGGTCTGGACATGAGCTTATCACCCTAAACTACACGCCTCTGTTCTATCACCGGGTTGGCACGGCATATTCATGAACATCGGGCGCGGCAAACAGACTGCTCAATTGAGATGCGATACTCCGACGACTTTAACCGGCTCCGTTCGAGCTCGGGCGAGCGTGGTTCGGCGACGAAACGGCGGATGTGCCCACATACTTCTGCCCACGTCACGTGAACGACGCGGACCAAAATACGCGCCCTTGGCTGCGATCTCCTCTTCGCTCTCTTCAATAAAACTCGTCGCCGAAAAGATCACCAGAATTGCCACCACGGCTTCCCGTGCCGGGTCATGGGCGACGGGCCACTCATGGCTAGCTCTGTCTAAGCCTCCGATAGCTCGCCAGACACTTTTCGGCCGTCTCAAGTGACGGGTATCGGCTGCCCTCCTGCTCGATCAGGAAATACTCCGCGCCGCCCTTTTTCATGGCGGCGTCCAGCAGCGCCTTCCAGGGAGTATCACCCTCGCCGAACAGTACCCGGTAGCCGCGGTCGGGTCCCTTGCCCCAATCCTTCAGGTGCAGCGAGCGGAGTCTGCCGGGGTTCGCCTCGATCCATGCTATCGGATCGTAACCGACCTCCATGCAGGTGCCGACATCGAACTGGAGCGTGACATCCGTGGGCGTATTGGCCGCCAGGAACGGCATCGGCCGGAATCCGTCGTGGTCCGTGAATTCGAGCTGGTGGTTGTGATAGCCGGAGCGCATCTTCAGCGGTTTTAAGGTTTCGGACGCGCTCGTCAGCGTCTCGGCGACCTTCTTCCAGTCGTCCTGTGTCTGCACCCTGCCCGCGCTGGCCATGACGATTGTCTTTGAGCCGATGATCTGATTCAGCTCGATCGCCTTCTTGAGACCGTCACCTTCCAGTCCGGATCGGTTGTTATGCGTGGAGTGGCACTTGACGTTCAGCTCATCGAGGAGCTTGCGGACATCACGGGCATACTCCGGCGTCCACTGGGCGTATGGCGAGTAGAATTCCACGACCTCGTAACCCTGCTTTGCAACGGCGCGAACGGTCCCCATCAGGTCCCTTGCCAGCTCATCGCGGACCGAGTAGAGCTCAAGTCCAATTGGGATATGTTTGGTCCTTCGTGTGGCGCTCGCCGGCAGCACGGCCCCGGCGGCCGCCGCTCCGGACGCCAGGATAAAGGCTCGTCTCGTTAGTATCTTACCGGACATGCTGTCACCCCCGTGGACCTCGACGCTTGCGTTTCGTGCACGTATTCCGGATTGAGGTGTTCGATTCCTGTACAGGGCAGTTCAACCGGCATACTCCGTTCTCACCCGACGATCATGACTCTACGTTTGAACACCCGTTAACTATCCGATGGCTCGACACCGACTGCGCGCCGGTCGAAGTCGAGATAGATCCGGGCGTTCGCATTGCGCGCAAGGTCTCGCAGGGCGGCGAGCTCTTCCAGCCGAAGCAGCGCGGGATGCTCCTCGTATGCAGACGCTCGCGAGCTTCTATCTTCCAACGCCGCGATCTCGGCAGCAACGGAAAGCCGGGCGGCTTCTGCGTCCGACTGCGTCTTCAATCGATTTGCCTCGGATTCGGCCAGTGCTCGAATCCGCTGCGATTCGGCCGCGGTCTCCGCCTCGATCCGCTGGACCTCTGCCCGTGTGCGGGCATCTACCAGGAGCGCCTCGCTGTTTCGTTCCGCCGCAAGCACGCGGTTCATGATCTCCTGCAGATTGCCGGGAAACACCAGGTCCTTTACATCGGCGCGCCCGATCTCGATGCCGTATCCAATGGCCGACTCCTTTACGTCCCGAAGGATGTCCTCGCTGAGCCTAGTTCGGTTCGTCAGAATATCCTCGAGGGACATCGCGGCAAGTGATCGGCGCGCCGCGAGCTGAACGTCGCTGTAGAGCCGGTCCTCGTAGTTCTCCACGGCATGTATCGCGGCTCGCGAATCGACAACGGTGAACTGAACGAGGATGCTCACGCGAATTGCGACCTTGTCGGCGGTGAGGATCTCCTGTCCCTTAATGGTCATATCGCGGGCGCGCATATCCACGAGGACAATCTCGGTCTGAGGAACACGCCGAAACGGCGAAAAGAACAGCCGTGACCGCGAAATCGGGAGCTCGTAACGGCCGGCCCCGAGCACTTCCAGCAGCTTTCCATCCTCATAGTAGAGGCCCCGGTGTGTGTCCTTGATGATCACTTCGCGCTTCATTGTCATTGTTCTCGCAGCCCAAAATAGGTACGGCCCCGAAGTTCGGTCGAAATGGAGTAGAGGCGTCCTACTTGGCGAGTCTTAACCACTCGCACCTTAAAAAGGTGTGGCAGATACCATGGTAAGCCCTTCTCCGGGCCGACTGGGGCCGTACTTCCAGATGTGACAGAGCGGCCACAAGTTTAGTTACAGCCGCCGGTTAACCAGATGGGAGTGAGTCGCTACCGCGCGGGCTGGCCTCCGGTTACCCTACCCGCAGTCCCCGCCCTATTCCGTCAGTTTTCGCCGAAGCGCCTTCTTGTCCAGTTTGCCCACTCCCGTCTTGGGTAGGGAGGCGACAAAATGTATGTCCGCCATGCGGGGCAGTTGCCATCGGGCGAAGCGGAGTTTCAACACATCCAGCACGTCCTGCTTGCGAAATGCCTGTTCCGGTTGGCGGAGTACGACAAAAACTACTGGCGATTCACCGCGCAGGTCGTCGGGACGACCCACTACGGCGGCCTCGAGTACGGTGGGGTGCATCATCGTCGCATTTTCCATTTCCACACTCGATATCCACTCGCCGCGGCTCTTGATTACGTCCTTCTTGCGGTCGGTTATCTCCATATAGCCGGAGGCATCGATGGTGGCGATATCGCCAGTGCGGAACCAGCCGTCCTCTGTAAAGGCCGCGTTCGGCTCGCTGTTGTTATAATAGGAACGCGAGACCCATGGGCCGCGCACTGCGAGTTCGCCCGCCTGTTTGCCGTTCCACGGCAGCTCCTCGCCCTCCTCGCCAAGCAGCCGCATCTCCACGTTAGCAACCGGAATGCCCTGCTTGACCTGCACTTCCAGCCGCCGCTGTTCCGGCCGGCTCTCCATCTCCGCCTTCAGCCTGCAGACGGAGCCTACCGGGGACGTCTCCGTCATACCCCAGGCATGAAGCATCGTGATGCCGAAGTCGCGAGCGTAATTCTCGATCAGAAATCGCGGCGCGGCCGCCCCACCCACGACGATCACTTTGAGATGGGACAGATCGTGCGAATGGAGCTTAAGGTGCTGATATAGCAGGTTCCAGACTGTCGGGACGCCCGCCGCCCAGGTGACTCGCTCCTGCTCGATCAGATCCGCCAACGGCTTGCCAAGTAGATGGCTGCCGGTCAGTACCTGGTTCGCGCCCGTCATCGCGCAGGCGAACGGCAGCCCCCAGGCGTTGGCATGGAACATCGGTACCACCGGCAGAACGACCTCCCGCTCCCGGATCGCGAACGAATCCGCCATGCAGCACCCCATCGCGTGCAGGTAGACGGAGCGGTGGCTATATAGGACGCCTTTCGGCTCCCCGGTCGTTCCCGACGTGTAACACAGGCTGGCAGCTGTGGTCTCCGGAAAGCCAGGAAACAGTCCGGTTTCCGTTGCGGAAGCGAGCAGCTCCTCATAATCCCATACACGAGTCGGTAGGGCTGCCGAAGTGTCTCCCCGATCATCCATCAGCACATAGCTGTCTATCGACTTCAGTTCAGCTTGCAGCGGCGCCAATAGTCCTGCCAGTGACTTGTCGGCAAACATCAGCCTGTCCCCGGCATGGTTTAGAATGTAAGCCAGCTGTTCGGGGAAGAGGCGAATGTTGACGGTGTGCAGGATCGCGCCGAGGCAAGGGACGGCGAAATACAACTCGAGGTGACGGAAGCTATTCCAGGCGAAGGTCGCCACCCTGTCGCCGGGCCGCACCCCCAGGTCGCGCAGCACATTCATCAGGCGAACGACACGCGGGTACAGATCGCGATATGTATACCGATGGATGCTGCCGTCATTAAGGCGGCTGACGATCTCCTTCTCCGGAAAGAACTGAGCGGCACGCCGCAGGATCGCCGTAATAGTCAGCGGCGAGTCCATCATCAAGCCAGGTTGAAAACCCTCGTCGGTCTCCGTCATACGTGCGCCCCATCTCCCGGAACAATCCGTTCGTTCCAATAGCCTGGCACGGTCAATCACGAAGAGCCGGAGCCGTGTTCGCGGTCGGACTATTTCCTAACATTCTCAGTGCCCGTGTAGATTCCTGCCTGTTTGCACTCCAATGCAGCCACCGCGAATTCAACTCGCCACACCGGCACTTCCGGCCCTATCATAATACAATGCGCCACGACGGTCAATTGAACACCATCTTGATCGATCGCCTGGATACAATCGTCGTGTTGTCGCGGATTGAGAGGTTACGTCTGCTTCGATGTGGAAAGGATCTCCATGCCAAAAACAGAGTCTGTACTAGTAAGCGCCTCTATTGTCGTCACTGCGCCTACTAGTGATTCGCTTCCTGAGGACGCCATGATCGATGCGCACCAGGAAGCGTTTCTGGATTCCGTTGCCGATCGGCTTCGTGCGAGCGTTCGGGACCTGGAACAGGAGTCCTGGTTCGAACAGGATTTGGGATCAAGCTACCACTATCTGTCGCCGGAAACCCATTTCCCGGAGAAAAACGCTGGCAGATGCGCTGAATGCGGACGGTGGACCAGCGATGTTGATGAGCCTGACTTCCTGATTCTCCTGGTGATCGGAAGCACTGTGGACGGAAAGCTGGTATGCAACGAGTGCCGTTACCATGGTGACGAGACTGCCAACGGCGCCGCGAAAGAGTGAGAGGCGCCGAACGGCGATGGAAGAAAGCAATTACGTCCGGCGCTTATGGAGGTAACTCATGGTTCGCAGAATGGCTGGCGTCGTTGTGTTATTGCTCGGAGTCGTCTTGGGAGTGTGGGTACTCTACAACCTTTTCATTCAGAGGGACCCGGAAGCGCGGGGCCGTAGTCCCATCGCGGCTATCGGGGTTTCGGCTGTCTTCATCTATGTCGGAACAAAGTGGATACGCGGTAAGGTAGCCTCTTGACGTCGTGGGATCCACGCTGCGGACCTGCCGATGACCGCCACTAAGTGGCTGATCGATCCAGACGATCAACCTCAAGCAACCATAATGCAACCCGTAAATCTGCGGCACATATGATCCGGAACTCGCGCGTCCACCGGGCCAAGTGGCTCACGTTGCTGCTCATGGCGGGATGCGTTGGCCCTCTTAAGTGGTGGTACCTACGTCTTGAGCGGCCTTTGACCGAGCGGGCCTTCCGGCTTACCACTCCATCCGCGATTCCAAGTAAGGTCTGCTGGATGACGCCGGACAGTCTCGTGATATTCACCACGGAGATGGAGAAACTCACCGGCGGCGCTGAGGGATGGAACGGTCATGCCACCTTGATCGCGTATCCAAGCGGCAGATGCACGCCGCTTTCGGGCTTGACGAACGCACTGAACCGTCTGGGTGTGATGCCTGGTGATCTCTTGCCGTCACCGGACGGAAAGAGAATCATGTCGATCCACTACATGCCGGGACCAGGTTCGATGGATCGCTTTGTTGCAAAACTCGACGGAACCGAAGCGCGATTTTGGGAGGATCGAGGCAATCAAGGAAGTGACTGGCTTGACTCGACGCACTATGTGGTGCTCGACGAACTCGAAGGCGTTCGAGTATATGATGTGGAAAACGCGGGCCGCGATTGCGTCTACCGAAAGGGTTCTCCTCCCGCCAACGCAGTCCTTGCCAGACTATGGCAACGTAATCCATATTCCTTCATTGTAATGCAGGACTCGGTTTCGATGCAAAGTGTCTCGCTAAACCTCTACTCGAAGGAGCTGTTATACGCGAAGAAATCCGATATACCAATACGTTCCATTGACGTGGAACTGCCCGACAGCGGGTATATCAACGATACCCCGGTCTCGCCGCGTCAGGACCGCGTCCTTTATCGTGCTCGAACCGACGTTCATCCACTGCCATGGCAACAGGCGCTTCATCGCCTTGTTCCCCTATTTCGTGTCCCAACGTCTGAAATAGAGACTGTCTGGATATCGGATGCAGCCGGTCAAAGGATGCACAGACTTGGATATGAACCGGTCCGCGCCGGCCTGGAATTTAGCGACCTGCAGTTCGCGCCGGATAGTAGGACTATCAGCTTCACCTATCGACACGCGCTATACGTGATTCCGATTGAGTGAGCATCCGAGCTAGCTCGACCTCGTAGCAAGCCGCGAAGATGAGCATCTCCAACCTTCGCAGATCGCCCCATCCGCATCCGGTCTCGCTTGCGGATCACTGCGTTCACCAAGGCGGCGATCTTGCACTTCGCCGTCGGACTGTATCGCCTCGACATTTGCGAGCAAGCCGGCTGCATTACTTGCGTATCTCGCATGCCTGCGACCGGGCTCTTCTCAGCCGTCTCGCATTGCATTATCTTCGCGGCCAGTACATTATGACTGCCACGCCCACAAGACAGATCAACGCACCCCAGATTTCGGGCCGGTCGGGCGCCTTGCCGTCAAACTTCCAATCCCAGAGCAGCGACATCACGACAAATATGCCTCCGTAAGCGGCATACACCCGCCCGAACTGTGGTGTCGGCTGAAAGTTGGGGAGCACACCGTACACGACGAGGAGGCCCGCGCCCAGCAGGCCGACCGGTACCGAGTACCGCCCTTTCAACCAGTGCCAGATCAGATACCCACCGCCGATCTCGCACACTCCGGCAGCCAGGAAGAGCGCGATTGATTTGAGCAGGAGCAGCATGATCGGTCCTTTCGACGCCAAAGCGACACTCTGGTAATCTAGTCTGCTCACGGACCGCTAAGCGTTCTAGACGTTAATAGTCCAGCGGCGCAATGGTCGTTGCCGGCGCGGTTGTCTGCAGCAGGCGCACTCGATTCCCTGCCATACTGCCGCGAGACATTCATCATACGGGTGAAGCCAAAACCGTCACCGTGCTTGAACGCGCGAAGCCAGCCTCGATCTTGGCAGGACATTCATGGTTGAATTATGTGCGGTCACCGCACAAATTTCAAGGTAATCGGGTCCATGGGCGGTCGGACCGTGCGGTTCCGTGGCCTGGTGGAGTTTGCCATCCAGATTTGACAGCTAGCCTGCTAGCTGAGTTATTGACGCCAGCCGGCCTTGCTCCCCGTCGGTCTAAACCGGCTCCAGACAGACGCGGTGCCCTCATGTTACCAGCAATCTCACACGGCTGTCCGCGCCCAGAAGCGAAACGCGGGATGCTGCCGGTTGTCTTAGAGCTTGCTCGCGTCGGGCGCTGCGACCCGATCGAAGGGCCGTGATTCGTTTGCGTGGCAGCGATTCGCGGAGCATTGCAGCCGCAAAGTGGTCGCCGACACGGCTGATGTCGTCCTGCTTCAGCGTGGACTCACGGACCTCATGCCAGCGCTGTCGTGCATAGCGAAGGTGCGCATTTGGAGGTTAGCCCAGCGTTATCTGTATTACTGGACGGCCCGGCGACGGCTGGAGAGCGAACCCCTTGCGCGCTACAAGGTCGGAGAGACCCTGTTCCGCACTGCGAATGAGGCTCTTGTCCATCTGCTCACTGCGAAGTTGGCACCGAGTTGCAATCCGTCCCTCTTCGAGTGTAATCCTTGTTATGATCACGATCGCAGCCCACTACGTAGTCATCAGAACAGCAGACGTGGGCATCGCATCGGTCGAGCGGCAGCCCGGCATCTCGATCCTTCGCCCCCGTCACGATTCGATGTCCTGCACCTTAGGCGAGAACCCGTCGAGATACACTTCAAAATTCGCCTTCGCTACTGCCGGCTGGCGTGTGCCCGGGGGTCCCGCAGGGTAAACCTGGAGCCGTTGTAGAACGACTTCCCCGCCGCCTGCCGCAGGGGCTGATCCTGGTGGGTGATCCCGGCACTGTCGAGCGTGCGCTTCATGGCGAGGACCGCCTGCTTCGTCGGCTCCAGGAGCGAATCGAGTCGTCGCAGCACGGTCATCGGCAGGACGACGTCTCGGTACTTGCCGCGGACATAGTGGTCGCGGAGGACATCGTCTGCAATGCCCCGGATGTAGTTGGCTATCCAGGTTGGTTGGACGGATTCCAAATCAGATCCTTATGCCGCAAGACGTGAATTCCGCCTCAGCCCGCGGCGCGATGAGAAGGGCGAACGGCACAGTTCGCATTCTTTGTTAGTGCGCATAGGCGTCGGGCCTTCCCGGATACAGCTGAGTTCCGTGCCCCGGAGGGGCACTTGGCCGAGGGTCCCCGAGCGAAATCGTTTACGTCGTCGCCGTCCGCAGCAGATGTCTCAGCCCAACGGTTTTGCGCGGCAAACATTCTTCTGGTCACAAAAGGCGAGACGACCGACGCGTTTCAACGTACTATCC
>JBBQVV010000181.1:0-13513 GCA_038211235.1 Chthonomonadales bacterium
TCATATAGGTTTCGCTCGATCCAACGATCGGCAGCATGCCGCGCCGGAGCGCGGCGACCATCTGTTGCGTGTGCCAGGCATCCAGCGACATAAGCGCCGCGAGGCGAAGAATAACGGACGGCACTCGGGACGCACGGATCAGATCTTCCATCTCGACCGTGGCTCGCAGGAAGCTGTGCGAAGATCTTGGCGAATCCTCACCGATCCACTTGGAGCCACATGGCGCGCAGACGTATCCGACGCTCTCCTGGACGAGAAGCGAGACGCGCGCGGCGTCGCAGGCATCAAGGAGATTGCACGTCCCCTGCGTGCGGATGCGGTCGTTCATCTCCCACTCCGCTGGATCGATCTTGAGCCGGCGCGGGATCGCGGTAGCCAGATTCACGACGATGTCCGGCATCGTCTCCAGGAGAAGCCTGCGAGTCCAGGAGCCGTCGAGAATATCGCCTCGAACCGCGCCGCCGCCGAGCCGCTCAATCGTGCAAAGCTTCTCGGGAGATCTGCCAAGACCGGTAACACGATATCCGCTTTGGATCAGTCGAGGAATCAACGTATGGCCGAGAACGCCAGTCGCGCCGACGATGAAAACGTGCATGGTCGCAGCCTCTGCGGAAACTAAGCGGTGGACGCTCTACGGATCCGTGGAGATGCCGCTATTGTATTGCGACAAGCTCGACGTCGAAGTTTAGCGTCGCGTCGGGAGGAATAGGCCCAAAGCCCGATTCACCATAGCCCAGCGCAGCAGGAACAATAAGCTTGCGCTTTCCGCCTTTTCTCATTCCCGCGACTCCCTCTTCCCATCCGGGAATCACTTTGTGCGCGCCAAGGACAAGCGCGTACGGCTCCTGGCCTGGATGATCGAACGAACTGTCGAACTTCGTGCCATTGGCCAGCGTACCCGTGTAGGCGACCTTAACTGTGTCGCCGGACTTCGCTTCGCGCCCAGTCCCAATCTTCACGTCGATGTAGTGAAGACCTGTCGGCGTAACGATCTCCTTCTGTGTCGTGTCCTTGCCGGTTGCGGTGGCAGGAGGAGTGCTAACCGCCGGTTGGCCGCTTGTGGTCGGTGCATTTGTCGTTGAGCTTGGCCGGGCTGCATCAGCTACAGGAGTCGGTGCACTCGTCTCAGCCGGCTTTGGCGTCTCGGAATTGCACGCCAGTCCAGTCAAAACCACGGCCACTAGCGCAAGGCCCAGCCTCAGTTCACGCATCTATCGTCTCCTTCCGCATACCGCGACAGAGGGCCACCGTGGCGGCGACCGGTGCGCCGTGAGTCCCACCACGTTGGCGCAAGAGCAGCCGAATCGAACGGTTGGAATATTGTACCTCGGGGCGCGCCGCGTCCGTTTTGGATTCCTTGACAATGGCCCAAATGGTTGCTATACTAATGCAACAAGCCGTTTCCGCATCTAGAGGCTCTGGATTTCAATCGGACTATTCACGAAGCAATCAATTGGCCAACAGTAGGGTGGGGGTCCAGGACGGATCCGAAGGGACTTGTCTCCCACCGAACCGGTTCACGAATTATCCAGGTTCAATCGATTGGTCCGCGAAGGTCAAAACCGTTCGTTCGCGGCAGATCGCAACTTTGGTCGGGTGCGGCATGTCCTATGAGCTGTCAATGCGATAGACAACTTCAGACGGGAAGGCGCCTATTACATCGTCCGCGGCCGGCCGAAGGACGGGCACGGGTGTGTTTGACAGGGACCGCGTTCGTTGACGCATGCGCTCATCTTCACTACCTGCACCACGTACATCACCACAATACGTGCGCTTGTGTGACCCGTTCTGTGCTGTCGGCATAGAGCGGGTTTATTAGTTTGGGACGAGGATTTGGGTACGGATACGCGTAGAAAGGGGAGGCGGACCAAATGAACCAGGAGGTGCTGGTCCTGAATAGCGATTACGAACCGCTTAACGTCTGCAACGTCCGCCGTGCGATTATCATGGTTTACCTTGGCAAGGCCGACGTTCTTCACGCGGACGATGCGGCTGTGGCATCTGCCGCGGCGCACGGTTTCGTGCTGCCCTCCGTGGTCAAGCTTCGCGGCCACGTAAAGCGGCCGCTGCCAGAGTTGAAGCTTTCGCGCCGCACGGTATTCGCGCGCGACAACTACACGTGTCAGTACTGCGGCACGGCCGCAAAGGATATGACGATCGACCACGTGGTGCCAAAGAGAAGCGGCGGCGCTGCAACGTGGGAGAATCTCGTCTGTTGCTGCCGGAAGTGCAATATGAAGAAGAGTGACAAACTTGCGCAGCACGCCGGCATGAAGCTTGTGCGGCCACCGCGTCGGCCGCGCTACGTTCCTTACATCAGCCTGACCAAGTACCTTACCGGTAGGAAGAATGAGGTGTGGCGCAGTTATCTTCCGACCTTTTCAGACTTGCCGGACTGAACCAGACGGCGGTTCATAGATCGAGGCTCCGCGCGTGGGGTCACCAGACCGCGCATCTCGAACTCACGTTGAGTACGAGATGCGCGGTTTCTTATCCGTCGACGTCACGCATCGATGCGCTTTCGCTTGCCCGCGGCCTTCTGGCGCTGCGGCTGCGAGCGCGGCGGAGATGCTTCTTCCTGCCGACCTGAGGCGCTACCAGCAGCCAGCAGTGCGAGCCTAAGTACCTCATCCATCTGCGAGACGAGCCGGAAGCACATCTCACGCCGAACATTTTCCGGGAGCTCCTCCAGGTCCTTCTCGTTCTCGACGGGGAGCAGGACCGTCCGAATTCCGGCGCGATGTGCCGCGAGAACCTTCTCCTTGATCCCGCCCACCGGCAGTACTCTGCCGCGCAGAGTGATCTCGCCCGTCATTGCGACCTCTTTCCGGACCGGTCGTCGCGTGAGCGCCGAAGCGATCGCGGTGGCTATCGTAATGCCGGCGGACGGACCGTCCTTGGGGACGGCGCCGGCTGGAACGTGAACGTGAACGTCCAGTTTGTGTGCGAAATCCTCATCGATTCCTAGATCAGCGACACGTGAGCGGACAAACGAGAACGCGGTCTGGGCAGACTCCTTCATGATATCGCCGAGCTGCCCCGTGAGCTGCACGCGCCCTTCCCTGGCCCGCAACAGGCTCACCTCAATCGTGACGATGTCACCTCCTGCCTCCGTGTAGACGAGTCCGGTGGCAGCGGCGATTTCGTCCGACTCCTCCATCACTCCGTAGTGGTAGCGTCGCTTTCCAAGATATTCCTGCAGATCGTCAGCGTCTATCGTGACGTGTCCGGACTCCCCGCTCGCGACGCGCTTGGCGACCTTGCGGCAGAGCGACGCGATCTCCCGATTGAGGCTGCGCACGCCGGACTCGCGCGTATACTCACGTATGAGCCTGAGAAGCCCCGCGTCCGTTATCGTCAGCTGGTTCTCCTCGAGACCGTGGTCGTGGGTCTGTCGTGGCGCCAGAAACCGAGTCGCGATTGTGAGCTTTTCATGCTCTGTGTAGCTCGCAAATGGAATCACCTCCATCCGGTCTCGAAGCGCGGCAGGAATGGGGTCGAGCAAGTTCGCGGTCGTGATGAATAGTACGTCTGAGAGGTCGAACGGGGCTTCGAGATAGTGGTCGCTGAACTCGCGGTTCTGTTCGGGATCCAGAGCCTCCAGCAGTGCCGACGAGGGGTCGCCGCGGAAGTCCGTGCCTAGCTTGTCCACCTCGTCGAGGATGAATACGGGGTTGCGCGCTCCAGCGTGCCGTATACCCTGGATGATTCGTCCTGGCATGGCGCCGATGTAGGTCCTGCGATGCCCGCGGATCTCCGCCTCGTCGCGAACTCCGCCGAGGCTGACTCGAATGAACTTCCTGCCAAGGGCCCGCGCAATCGATTTACCGATCGAGGTCTTGCCCACGCCGGGTGGTCCCACGAAACAGAGGATCGGCCCCCGTGACGTTCCAGTCAGCTTGCGAACCGCAAGAAACTCAAGAATTCGCTCTTTCGCCTTCTCGAGGCCGTAGTGATCTTCGTCCAGTACGCGCGTCGCCTCCGCAATGTCGATCGCGTCTGGCGTCGTGACGCTCCAGGGCAGGGATGTCAGCCAGTCCAGGTAGTTGCGAATCACGGCGCCCTCCGGCGCCGCAAGAGGCATGCGCTCGAGCCTGGCAATCTCGCGCAACGCACGCTCGGAGGCCGGTTCTGGCATGCCGGAGGTGGCGATGTTCGCGCGATAGGCCTGGATCTCGCCGGCATCCTCGTCACGTTCGCCCAGCTCCTGCTGTATCACTTTCATCTGCTCGCGCAGAAAGAACTCGCGCTGCGTTTCACCCATCTCCTTCTCAACGCGCGTGCGAATATTCTTCTGGAGTTCGAGGATATCTGCTTCCTTCTTGAGAAAAACCGCCAGCTTATGCAGCCTGTCACGGACATTTTCGGTCTCGAGAATCTCCTGCTGCGATTCGATCCGCATCTGGCGCAAATATGGCGTTATCACGTCTGCGAGGCGGCCGGCCTCATCGGTGTTGACAACGTTGATGAGCGCCTCGGGCTGTATCGTCTTGCTCACGCTAACGACGTGTTCAAACTGTCCGATGACGCTTCGCATGAGCGCTTCCGTCGCGAGGTCCTTGGAGCCCTTACCTCGTACGGCCGCGACATGAGCGCGAAAGAAAGGCTCAGTCTGCGTCAGCTTTACGATCCGGCACCGCTCCAGTCCTTCGAGCATGACCCGAACCGTTCCGTCCGGAACCCGAAGTATTTGCATGATCTCAACAACGATACCGATGGAATAGAGGTCCTCGGGTTCGGGATCCTCAACATGAACATTGCGCTGCGCCACGATCACGATGCGTCTATCCTCGGCGGCGGCCTCTTCAAGCGCTCGGACTGACTTTTCACGTCCTACGAGCAGCGGGAACATCATGTGCGGAAAATAGACCTGATCTCGAATCGGAAGCATTGGCAGAGTGGCGGGGAAGTGGACTTTTGAGCGGTCCACGCGAGTGGATTGCGGTCCGGCCGCAACGATCGACTCGTTCTGCTCTCCCGCGATGTTGCCGGCCACGATCGGCTCCGTTGGCTCCTTGCTTTTGCGTGTTCGCGGCATGGCAGCCCGCCCTTTCATTTCTCGACACATGTTGACCCAAACGTTGAGACCATCCAAACGCTGCGGATTGCCGGCCTGGCCGCGGCGCAGCACCTGACCGTCATTCGCGCTCTGCGCCTGGAACTCCTTGTGGTAGGACGGAAGCTGCCACCCGTCGCGGAGCTGTGTTGACGTTATACATCCTGCCCGCGAACCTGGCCGCGCAACGCTGCAAACGTTTGCCCGGATGCTCCGTAGTTAGCAAAAGGGCCGAGCGACGACTTGCTACGAGGCGGCGCCCCGGTTTACGCGGAAGGGACATAGGATGATTTTCGAGTCAGCCGGCGAGACGCCGGGCACAAAGCGGGCGATTACAGAAGGCGGCTTGCCGCACCTGACCGGTTCGGAACACGATGTAGTTCGCGCCCACGAGATTAGGACACGAATACTCATCGAGGCGGACGACGTGCTCACGCGATTGCGCTCCGATGAGATTCTGACCGAGGCACAGTTGGACACGAATATTACAGCGCCGAGAACGGTGGAGGCGACGCAGGTTCATGCGGCAGAGGCGGCGCTCAACCGCTTGCGTGGTCAGCCGGATGCTGCCTGGTGGGTCGGTCAGGGCAGCCGGAGTGCCGGCGATATCTTGTCGGAGATGATGTTGAACCTCGATGGTCAACCCTGAAACAGCGCCACCGCGACTCCGGCCCGCATCGGCACGATGAGAGAGAGGAACTGAGCGTGCTCGGCGAGGCGGCGATTGAACACCCGCATAGCCAGGATTCTCGGGTCGTCGGAGGCAGGGTCAAGAAGCGTCTGTCCATTCCAAGAGCCGGCCCGCAGTACATTGTCCGCGAGCAGGAGGCCGCCTGGCCGCAGTACTGTAACCGCCCAGTCCAGGAACTCCGGGTAGTGCGCCTTATCAGCATCGAGGAAGATGGCATCGAAGGGCTGTCTGGTCGCGCGCACCTCCGCCGTCAGATCGGGCAGAGACTGCAGTCCCCCGCCGACGCGCACGTCAACCTTGCTGGCGACTCCTGCCTTCGCGAGTTGGGCGCGAGCAAACTCTGCGTAGTCTGGTCGAAGCTCAATTGAGATAACCTTTCCGTCATCCGGCAGCGACCGAGCAAACCATAGCGCGCTATGGCCGGCAAGAGTGCCGAATTCGACAACCCTCTTTGCGCCGATTCCTCGACAGAGTATCTGGAAAAGGCGTCCGACGTCGGGGGTGATCTGCCAGCCTACAGGCATCCCGAACTCCTTCGCCGCAGCGGTCATGGCGCACAGATTCTCGTCCTCGGGCGCAAACAAATTGCGGCTGTAATCGAGCAGATCCTGGGGCATCGAATCGTGCAGCATTGCGCTCCTCCTGGGTTGGTGTTCCGGTCGAGCCGATTGTCAATGACAATGATACCCGGCAAGCCTGCGATAAGCCACGAGCGCGAGACGGTCCACTGCTACTGGACGCTCCTCGGCCCCGTCGGCTCTCGCGCGTAATCTCAGGTTGAATGGAGTATACTTTAACGGCGCAGGCAGACATTCGGACCGCGCGGGCGAAGAGAGTAGCAAAGGAGCAGCGCGACCATGAACGTCGTCATATTGGGATGTGGGCGCGTTGGTTCGACCCTTGCGCGCATGCTGTATCGCGACGGACACGCTGTTACGATTATCGACCTGCAAAGTGAGGCGTTTCGGCGCCTCGGCACGAAGTACAAGGGCCAACGTATCGTTGGCAATGGTATCGATGAAGACGTACTGCGCCGCGCGGGCATCGAATCCGCGGACATTTTCGTCGCCGTGAGCCAGGGGGACAACCGCAACATCATGGCGGCGCAGATTGCGCGTCACGTCTTCAACGTCGGCAAGGTGATCGCGCGCATCTATGACCCCATCCGCGCCGATCGATACCGGCAATTGGGGATCGTAACCCTATGCACGACGACCATCGCCTCCGGTCTGATACGGGACTATGCGAGCAACGGCGAATGGGGTCTGGCCAAAGACTATTCCCAGGAGTATATCACGCTGACTGCGTGAGCCGCACGTGTGCCGGGGACCGCAGTCGGTTTATGGCCGGCTGTCCGCCGCGCGATATCGGAGCGAAGTCTCCAGGCAGCACAACGAGGCACCATGAAATGTATGTGATTATCGTGGGTGGTGGGAACGTCGGCTACTACCTTGCGAAGCAGCTTTCCTCGGCGAAACATGAAGTTCTATTGCTCGAAAAGGACCGCCTTCGGTATCGGACCGTTTCCGAGGAGTTGGGCGAACTCGTAATGCAGGGGGACGGCTGTGAGGTCGCTCAGCAGACCGAGGCCGGTTTTGGAAGAGCGGATGCGGTCGTCGCGGTGACGGGAAGCGACGACGACAACCTGGTTGTGTGCCAGATGGCCAAGCTCGAACACAATGTTCCTCGAACAATCTCCCGCGTGAACGACCCCCGGAACGAAAAGCTGTTCCACAAACTCGGCGTCGATGCCACGGTCAGCTCCACAAAGATTATCTATAACCTGATTGAGCAGGAAGTAGGCGGCGGCGAAGTGATCCCACTTGCCGCACTGAATCGCGGAAACATTGAAATCGTGGAGGTCGAGATCGGAGCGCGATCTCCCGTACACGACAGGGAGATCCGCTCGCTGAACCTGCCGCCGGAGGCGCTGATCATCTCCGTAATACGAGATGGACATGCCGTCTTGCCGGCGGCCGACACGGTCCTTACCGTTGGCGATAGCGTGGTTGCGCTTGTCAATGCCGATCGCGAGCACGAGCTGCGACGGGTCTTTGCCGAGGGCACGTAACATTTGGCGGACGACGTGTTACGGCAGCTCCGGCGATCGGATCCACTTCAGGATCGCGATTACCGCAGTACGGGCCACGAATACAGTGCAACTACTCCAGGAAAGCTGAAATGAGTGACACCGAAGCCGGCGCTGTGGATGCGCCGCCGCCAAAGCTCTGCGAATACGCGGTCGAGGTTACGGCTGCGCGACTGGCTAGAATGCTCTCGCATACTGACGGAGTGCGGAAGGGTGAGGATGCGCAGCCAGTCCACCAGATGCGTGTCTGGTCGCGACGTACTCGTGCCGCTCTTGAGATCTTCGAAATCTGCTTTAGAGGTCGCGCATTCGCCGAGATCGAGCGTGAGGTGAAGGCCGCAACGGATGCGCTCAGCGAAGCAAGGGATCTCGACGTGATGATTGAAAACCTGCAGGCGCGCGCCGCCAGGCTTAGACTGGCAAGGCGTGCCGGAATTAACTCCTTTATCGACAGGTTGAAGGCGCAACGGGATGAGCGACAACAGGCTGTAGCCGGCGCTGTAGCGGCGGTGGAACGCCACAGCCTGGCCGAAAAGTTTCGCGAGTTGGCGTGCGGGTCGGCGGCGGGCGGCCATGTGTCCAGCGACCCGACGAACGGAAAGGCACCGCGCAAAGCGCACCGGAACGTGAAGCGGAGCCAACGGCATGGCTAAGGCGTTGCCGATCCACGGAATCGACCCGGACGGCCCGATTCTGGCAAGTGCATGCAATATCATTGAAATGCGCCTCGGCGAGATGCTCAGGTACGAACCCTATATTGCGGACGAGACACGGGTCTATGAGCTGCATCAGATGCGCATCGCGGCCAAGCGCCTGCGCTACTCCATGGAGATATTCCAGCCACTCTACCGGGACTTTTCGCAGTGTTTCGTTCAGTTTGAAGAGGCGACAGACCAGATCAAAGCTCTGCAGGAGCATCTTGGCGAAATCCATGATTCCGACGTGCTCGTGCCGAAACTGGAAGAGCACATTACGAGACTCCTCAAGGCCGGACACGGGCGCGACAAGAAGGGAGAGCTTCGCACCGGTGTCGATCTGGTGGACCTAGATGCATGTCAGGGCCTCCTTTCCGTCTGTATGCAAGTGCGCGACGAGCGGACGGACCGATACCGGCTGCTCTGCGGCGATTGGAAGCGGATCCGCGAGAACGGGTTCTTTGAGAGCCTGCTATTGCTGCTCAGGCGGGCCGCGCAGACAGGACGAATGCCTGAGGGTAAGGACCGAACAGTATGAGCCGACGCCCAAACGGCAATGGAGCGGAAGATGGACAGGCGATCGCACCGACCGTGGACGGAGAAGAGCTAATTAGCGCGGCGCCTCCAAGGGCACTATCCGATATTCCAGGCCTGGGTCCGATCCGCGTGCGAGCATTGCAAAAGGCGGGCTGGACCGATCTGTCCGCCCTACGGTCCGCGGATGTCAACACGCTGCTGACCGTTCCGGGCCTGTCCGAGATCAAGGCGCGGCATATCCAGCAGTACCTTGCATCGTTCACACCCGACGAGCTCAGTCCGCGGCCTCCGCTCGAGGATGCCATGCAGCTCGGTGGCGCCATTCTGTCCCGGGCGCTAGGGCCAGACGCACCGGTCGTCGGCGAATTGGCGGCGGCGCCATCGCAGCTCGTTCAACGCGCCACTCGCGCGATGGGCGAGGTGGTCACCGCGCTGCTCAGTCCCGACGCGCCACAGTTCCGTTCCCGCTTACTGAGAATTCTGGGACAGCTGGCACAGGCCGCGGAGTCGCTAGCGACCGATGCTCCTCACCTTTCCGACGAACAGCGGTCACGCGCGATCCGTCGACTGAGGCGCGCTGGAAAGGCGCTTTCCGAGTTCAACGATTCCGCGATGTCCGACCGCAAGGCTCAAGGGCGACTCGCCGACGTCCTTGAAGAGTTGATCGGCAAACTGGCAGAATGCCGTCTCTCGTCCTGACGGTCCAGACACGACGCGGACGGGGGCACACATGTCACAGTTCACTTCTACAACCGACCCCGCACACCAGCACCGCTATGCCTGCATCGATTGCGGCACCAACTCGATCAAGGTGATCGTCGCGGACCTCGGTGCAGCATACGCTCAATCGGTTTTCCAGCTGTCTGAAACCACCAGAATCGGCGAAGGCATGCAGGCCCACGGCATGTTGCTGCAACCGGAACCGATGCGCAGGACGCTTGACGCAATTGAACGGTTCGCACAAGCCGCGGTCTCTCAGGGCGCACAGGCAACTGCGCTTGTCGGGACTGCCGCGCTCCGAGATGCGCGGAACCGCGATGAGTTCGTTTGCCAGGCGCGCCAGCGCAGCGGCCTGGATCTCGAAGTCATCTCCGGCGACGAGGAGGCCCGTCTCTCATTTCTTGCGGTGCGCCATGACCCACACTGGCGGACCAAGACGCAGCTCCTCGTTATCGATATCGGGGGTGGAAGCACGGAGTTAATCCAGGGGGAGGTAGGGACCGACCGTGTCGCATCGCGCATAAGCGTCAACCTTGGCGCCGTGAAACTTACCGAATCCTGCCTCCGGTCCGATCCGCCGAGCGCGACGGAACTGGACGCCGCGAACGGCATGGCTAAGAAGGCGTTCGCATCCGTCGAGGTGACGCGTCAGACCGGCCAGCCTTACCATGTTGTGGGGGTAGGCGGGACGTTGACCAATCTCGGGGCTATGAAGCGCGCAGCGGCTATCGACTCGGAGCAACTGCACGGTCTATCGCTCTCTACGGGTGAGATTTCCGCGTTTCGCGACACGCTCGCCACCCATAGCGTGGAGATGCGTCGAGGTCTGCCCGGGCTGGAGCCCAGTCGCGCGGACATCATCCTGGCGGGGGCAATTCTGCTCATGCATGCACTGGCACATATCCACTGCGATCGCGTCGAAATCAGCACGCGGGGGCTGAGATGGGGCGTCCTTTACGACCGCTTCCTCTCGAATAGCTCGGCGACTATGGAGGCAGTTTAGGCTGTGGCGTCGCCAGATTCGCAATCGAACATTTTCGCCGCAATCGACATCGGGACAAACTCCATTCGCCTTGCAGTCGTGCGAGTCGATGACGGGGATAAGATGTCGACGCTTGCGATCCAGCGCGAAGTGGTGCGCTTGGGCGACGGGGAGTTCGAAACCGACGAAATGACGCAGGAGGCGATCGGTCGCGGCGCTCTGGTCTGCACCAAATTTGCCGAGGTCGCGCGCGGTTTCGGCGCGAGCGAGATCATCGCATTTGCCACTTCAGCAGTTAGAGAAGCGGAGAACCGCGAAGAGTTCATTGAACGGGTGCGCCGCGACGCCGGAATTGAAGTGCGCGTCATTTCTGGCGTGGAGGAGGCGCGACTCATCTGGCTCGGCGTCTCCAGCGGTATCGAGCTGCAGGGTAGAACCGCCATGCTTATCGACATCGGCGGAGGCAGCACGGAGATCATTGTTGGCGCATCGTCGGGCTATTCCGTTCTCGAAAGCATGCGGCTGGGCGCGATCCGGCTCTCGAATCGGTTTTTCGCCGAGGCGGATCCTGTCGGCGCCTCAGCATTTCAGAAGGTCCAGTACTATGTTCAGGGGGTTGCCAGTCACGTCATCAGGCGTGTCCAGGGAGCGGGTTTTGATGTTGCGATCGGCAGCGCAGGGACCGTTAACGCGCTGAGCGCGATGATCGCTCGCCGGACAACCGACGTAGCGTACGACCAGAGCAGCCCATCGTTCAGGCTTGGTGATCTTCGCGACGTCATGCACATGCTTTGCAGACTGCCGCTCGACGAGCGGCGCAAAGTGGCCGGCATGGATCCCAATCGGGCGGACATCATCCTCGGGGGCGGTGCGATCATCCTTACGCTCATGGAGAGTCTGTCCATCGAACGCCTGACGGTAAGCGATCGCGGGCTGCGAGAGGGCATTCTGCTCGACCACGTGCTGAGAGGGGATGAAGCACGTCAAAACTTTGAGCGGCTGTCGGTAAGAAGACGCAGTATCTTGCAGTTGGCTAGTGCCTGCAGCTATGAAGCGGAACATGCGCAGCAGATCGCTCGCCTTTCACTCCGACTGTTCGATGAAACCTCGCGGCTTCGGCTGCACGGATACGGGAGTGCGGAGCGTGAACTGCTGGAATATGCGGCGATCACGCATGATATCGGCGTATTCCTCTCGCACTCCAACCATCATCGACATGCCTACTATCTGATCAGAAACTATGATCTGCTCGGCTTTACGGATGCGGAGATCGATATCATCGCAAACGTGGCGCTCTATCATCACAAGGGAACACCGCGCAAACATCACGCCAATATGGCAAACGTCGACAGGGCATCACGCCGATGCGTGGAGACGCTTGCAGCAATGCTTCGTATCGCCGAGGGCCTGGACCGAAGCCATCTGGGTCTCGTCCACGATATCAGGTTTGAGAGATCCAAGAAGCCGGACCGGTTTCTTCTAACGCTGATCTCGAAGGCGGAGTGCCAACTCGAGCTTTGGGGTGCGCAGAACAATCGCGAGCTGTTCGAGCGCGTGTTCAACGGTTCTCTTTTCATTCAGGTCGCGTCCGAGACCTGACGGTCAGCGCTGGTTCGTGCTGGCCTTCGATTCCATAGTTGCATCGCCGTCGTTCGGGCCGGCGCTCTTTCGGTCTGCGTGGGTCGATCTCATGCGCGCGGCCTGTTCGACAACCGCGACGCAGACGGGCAGGGACAGAGTTAGCAGGATGGCAACCATCAAAAACACAATCGCGGCGTCGAGAAGGGAGCGCATTCGATCCTGTGGGCTTCCTGGCGCGCTGTCGATTCTCCGCTCGCGGCCATTGGACCGTTCTTGATTCCCTACGAAAAACCCACTGTTCATCGGTGCTCGCGTCCTCCCCAGAACTGCGCATGATTGAGGACGGACAGATGCAATATCGCCGTCCCTGTGCTTTATTCCGCACGGGACGGCGCCTGCACACTCGCTGAATGACCGGCTTGTGGATTATTGCTTGCCTATTCGTCGAAGCGGTGGAACACGTTGGCGGCGGCCCAGCCGGCCAGGGACGCTACCACACTCCAGTTGACGAATAATATACGGACGTCAAAGCCATGCTGGACCCACGGTGGGCCGAATAGAATGAGCGTGGATCCCGCTGCCAGATATACGACGACCTGCGTTACGATGCTTACAATGAAGCATCCGACGATCGCCGGATTCACGGATTGTCTCAACAGTCCGAATACGGAGTAGATGATAAGGCCGATCGCCGGCCCGAATACCATGATCAAACCGACAAACAGCCATACGTCGTCCGAGTCGTCACGCAGCTTCGGCACAACCTCCATGATAGGCAGGAGAGCTCCGCTGACGAACATGCCCACGATCAGCGTCGCGACATAATAGCTCTTGTAGGCATTGGCAAGAAGGAACGTAAGCGCCATCAGGGCGGCGAAGGCACAGAGGTATCGCGCAACGAGCGTGGACATCGGCGTGACCGTGTCCCAGATGAGCTCGAGTTCCGCAGGCTTGCTTACCGGTGCGTCTGTCGTGCGGCCCGATCCGGCCTCATAGTGCGTACCTGACGCCGGGTCGACGAACTTACCGGCATAGTACTTAGACTGTTCTACGCCGTCCGCGACGATCGGTGGAAACCGCGTCTCAACGGCGGGCGTCAGACTTCGGCGCGCGCTCACGCCATCGGCCAGCCCCCCTGGTTCCGCAGTGGGCATTGCATAGG
>JBBQVV010000182.1:0-13512 GCA_038211235.1 Chthonomonadales bacterium
GAATGGGTGTTTCGCTCGGACGGATACGGAGCGAAATCGAGCGCCAGGTAACCCGAGGGGACGGGCGCCTCGGTCAGGACATGCAGCTGACCCCTCGTGCAAAACGCGTGATAGATCTCGCCTACGACGAGGCTCGCCAGCTGAGCAACAACTACATCGGAACAGAGCATCTCCTGCTCGGCCTAATTCGCGAAGGTGAGGGTCTCGCGGGCCGTGTCCTCGCTAAGCTCGGAGTGGAGCTGGAGCGTACTCGGCGCGAAGTAATGGCCCTACAGGACAACGACAGCGGCATGCCCACCAACCAGAAACAGAGCGGCCGATCTCGCACCCCGACGCTCGATGAGTTTGGGCGCGACTTGACGGAGCTCGCCCGCAACGAAAAGCTCGATCCAGTAGTTGGCCGGCATACCGAAATTGAACGTGTCATTCAGATCTTGAGCCGGCGCACGAAGAACAACCCCGTCCTTCTCGGAGAACCTGGCGTTGGCAAGACCGCGATCGCGGAAGGACTGGCGCAAAGGATCATTCAGGGAGACATCCCGGAGACGCTCAAGGACAAGCGCATCGTCTCGCTGGACCTCGCCGGGCTTGTCGCCGGGACCAAATACCGCGGCGAGTTCGAAGAACGAATGAAGCGCGTAATGGAGGAGGTGCGCAAGGCCCAGGGCGATGTCGTACTCTTCATCGACGAGCTACATACGCTGGTTGGAGCGGGAGCCGCCGAGGGCGCAATCGACGCCTCTAATATCATGAAACCGGCGCTCGCTCGCGGTGAGCTGCAGTGCATTGGCGCAACCACGCTGGACGAGTTCCGCAAGTACATCGAGCGCGACGCAGCGCTTCAGCGGAGGTTTCAACCGGTTAAGGTGAGCGAACCCACGCCCGAGGAGTCCGTTGAGATCCTGAAGGGCCTCCGCGATCGTTATGAGAGCCATCATCGCGTGAAGATTACCGATGACGCTCTCGTTGCCGCCTCGCAGCTCGCGGACAGATACATTACTGACCGGTTCTTGCCGGACAAGGCCATCGATCTCATCGACGAGGCCGCTAGCCGAGTCAGGCTGCAGTACGCTCTTCCGCCGGCCGATTTGCGGCACGCAAAGGCGCGCCTGGCGGAGCTCCAGAAAGAGATCAGCGCTCTCGTAACGAATAGCCGCTACGACACGAACGAAAGCAGTCTCCAGGACCAGGAGCGCAGGCTAAAGGAGCAGATTAGCGACCTGGAACTGGATTGGAACAGTAAGCGTGAGGGCATGGCGCGCATCGTCACAGAAGACGAAGTCGCCCAGATCGTACAGAGCTGGACGGGGATTCCAGTTAGCAGGCTGGTCGAAGCCGAGACGCAAAAGCTGCTCCGGATGGAGGATGAGCTGCACAAGCGGATCATCGGTCAGCACGAGGCGATTGTTGCCGTCAGCAAGGCCATCCGCCGGGCGCGCTCGGGAATGAAGGACCCAAAGCGGCCCATGGGCACGTTCATCTTCCTGGGCCCCACGGGAGTCGGCAAGACGGAGCTCGCGAAGGCGCTCGCCACATTCCTGTTCGATAGCGAGAACAACCTGGTCAGGATCGACATGAGCGAGTACTCGGAGCACTTTAACGTCAGTCGCCTGGTCGGCGCTCCTCCGGGATATGTCGGTTATGATGAGGGCGGCCAATTGACCGAAGCCGTTCGACGAAACCCGTACTCTGTCGTGCTCCGTGACGAGATTGAGAAGGCGCATCCGGACGTATTCAACCTGCTCTTGCAGGTTTCTGAAGACGGCCGCCTGACCGATTCCCAGGGGAGGATCGTCGACTTCAAGAATACGGTCATCATCATGACATCGAACATAGGGTCGTCGAAGATCAATCCGACCGAGCGAGGCATGGGAATCCGCAGCGACAACATACGCCGCGGCTCCGAGGCGAAGGAATATGAGGCCATGAAGGCCCGCGTCATGGACGAGATGAAAAAGGTGTTCAGGCCTGAATTCTTGAACCGGGTCGACGAGGTAATCGTATTCCCGGCGCTCAAGCGGGAAGAGATATTCGAAATCGTCGACCTCATGATCATTCGTGTGAACAAGCAGGTGCGAGCGCAGGAGCTCTCTCTTGAGATTTCCCACGAGGTCAAGGAATTCATCGCAAACGAGGGATTCGACCCGACTATGGGTGCCAGGCCGCTTCGCCGTGCGATCCAGCGGCTAATCGAAGATCCTCTCGCCGAGGACGTGCTTCGAGGCACGTTCCGACCTGGAGATGTGATCCGTGGCGAGATGGACGGCGAGCGAGTAACGTTCCGACGGCTGGAGCCGATCGATGAGGGAATGCCGCCGCCGATTATTGAAGAGCCCGTCGCGGTCGCCTGACGAATCCAAAGAAGCGCCCTTTCTCCATAGCCGGGGAAAGGGCTTCTTACCGTCACGAGATAGGCCCCGCGTCACGTTTACCGCCGGAGGCGGACGTCTTGGTGCAGCGCTAGAACGTCGAGAGCGGGAGCAGTGTTAGGCCCTTCTCGGTTAACTGCTCTGCCGGCGACCGGACTCCCTTCGCGCTTTCCAGGTATGAACGGTCGCACGCCATGCAGAACGTACAGGGCTCGATGTGGCAATCGGGCGTCTGCTTCACCTGGCGGGCGCGTTTATCCTCTGCCCGGAGATACGCCTTGGTGACTCCGCAATCGATGTGGTCCCACGGCAGGGTCTCGCCGTACTCTTTTTGCCGGTTGGCAAAGAAACCGGGATCGACGTCTGTGTCGGCCAGAGCCTGCATCCACCGATCACAATCAAGGTACTCGTCCCACGCATCAAAGAACTGTCCGCGTCGCCAGACAAGCTCAATACTCTCGGCGATACGGCGGTCTCCCAACGACAGGATTGCCTCGAGTTGCGTGCTGTCTGCTGCATTGGGCCGATACGAAACCGCGCGATCTCGCAACGACCTCTTCAGCATATTCTGCTTGTTCGCAATGTCCTGAACCGTGTCCTGCCCATGCCATTGAAACGGCGTGAACGGTTTCGGCACGAACGCGGATACGCCTATCGTAATCGTCGGATTCTTGACGCCGTTTCGCCTGGCAATCTGTGCGCATTTCGTCGCAAGCTCGCCGATGGCAATGACGTCGTCGTGAGTTTCCGTCGGCAGTGAGATCATAAAGTAGAGCTTCACTCGCTGCCAGCCGTTCTGGAAGGCTGCCTCACAAGCGGCGAAGAGATCCTCCTCCCGCACCCCTTTGTTGGTCACGTCTCGCATTCTCTGGGATCCGGCCTCCGGCGCGAACGTAAGTCCCGTCTTCCGGACCTTATTGATCTCCTGTACAAGGTCAACACAGTCCTTATCCGCGCGGAGCGAGGGCAGCGAAACTCCCACTCTGCTGTCGGCATATCGTGAGATCAGACCTCGAACGACGTCGTCGACGCGGCTGTAATCCGCTGTGGAGAGCGAGACGAGCGAGATATCCTCGTGACCCGTGTTTTTGACGAGCTCCGCTGCCAACTCCATCAGCTTTTCGGGCGACTTCTCGCGGACCGGGCGGGTGATCATGCCGGCCTGGCAGAACCTGCAGCCCCGTGTGCAGCCGCGCATCACCTCGAGTGAGATCCGATCGTGCACCACCTCGACGAACGGGATGATCGGTTTGGTGGGATAGTCCAGGTTGTCGACATCCCAAACGAGCTGTCGAACGATCCTTGCGGGCACGTCGTCGCGGATGCGCTCGGTGCTGAGGAGACGCGGCATTGAATCGTAAGGATCGGTCGAGCTCTCATCCACGGACTTGGAGTTGATGAGCCTGACAGCGCGCTGCTCGTTCGTCTCGTAACGAGGCTCATAGAAGCGCGGCACGTAACATCCAGGAATGTTGGCAATTTTCAGAAGCAGCGTCTCGCGCAATTGCCCGCGGTGCAGTTGGAATGTCTCGGTAAGCTGCGGCAGAACCGATTCTGCTTCGCCGATTACGAATACGTCCACGAAGGGAGCCATAGGCTCGGGATTGAAGGTGCAGTGCCCGCCGGCAAAGACAATGGGCCAGTGCGAACCGTCCGTCTTACCACCGTCGCGATCGAGCGAACGAATAGGGACGCCCGCGAGATCCAGCATGTTGAGCACGTTCGTGTATGCCAGCTCGAACGAGAGCGCGAATCCCCATAGGTCGTACTCCGCGCACGGTAAGCGAGTCTCCAGGGTATACAGCGGGACACCGGCCGTTCGCATCGCGGCGTCCATATCGGGCCATGGCGCGTAGACGCGCTCAGCGACGCAGTCCGGCCGGTTGTTGAGCATATTATAGATGATGCTGAGCGCCAGGTTGCTCATGCCGATTTCATACGCATCCGGAAATGCCAGAGCGTACTTCACCGATACGGACGCATGATCCTTGACGATGCTGTTGAGCTCGCCCCCGGTGTAGCGACCCGGTTTGGAAACGGTCGGTAGAATCTCTTCAAGGCGATCCTCAATGGACATTCGCGTCATCATGATGGTTCTCTTTCTCATTCCAAGTCGTGCGCCCGGTCCCGGCCCCATGCCCGCCAGCGGAGCCTTCTTGAGTATACCAGAGCGGCAGCCGCCCGGCAGGACTCTACGCACCCATCTGAGTTATGCGGCCGCCGGTCACGGGAAGGTAGGCGCCGGTTACGTAGGCCGCGAGGTCACTGAGAAAGAACGCGCAGGCGTTCCCGATCTCGTCCGCACTTCCGTGCCTTCGCAGCGGAATGGATCTCGCGAAGCTCTTCGATCCATCGGAGCTGGTATCTACCTTGTCGTCCGCCATCCACCCGGGGGCCACCATGTTGACGGTGATGTTCTCCGGCCCCAACTCGCATGCCAGTGAGCGAGAGAGCCCGACCATTGCGCCCTTACCTGCCATGTAGACAGACCAGTCGGCGGGAGCCATGTTCCACAGTTCGGTTACGATATTTACGATCCGGCCCCCTCCTTGAGCCTTAAAGATCGGCCTGGCGGCGACGATGCTGTTGACCACGACTTTGCATCCAAAGTCAAATGCGTTAGCGTAGTCCTCCAGGGTAGCGCTCTCGAGCGGTCCGTTCTGTTTCCCGGCGATAGCGTTATTGACAATGCCGTCGAGCCGGCCAAAGTCGTCCCTCGCCGAATCGACCATACGTAAGACCGCATCCGGGTCGCGTATGTCCGCGCCATAGGCTCGACCTGAGCCTCCCGCTTTAACAATCTCCTGGACCAGCCGCTCAGCCTTCTCACCACTGTTCGAATAGTTGACGGCGACCGAGGCTCCCTCTCGGGCCAGAACTCGGCTGATGGCGGCCCCGATACCCCGCCCGCCTCCTGTCACGAGAACAACACGTCCTGTCAAGAGCACGATCACACCTCCTCGAATTGTGCCCGTAAGGGCCGGAATCCATCCTCCCTACGCACCTGACGACGACCCGCTGAGACCACTGCGAACGCCGACTTCCGGCGTTCGGATCAGCTGCGCTTGAACTGGCGATCCAGCTCACTAAACGAGATTCGTACGACAATGGGCCTGCCGTGCGGACAGACATACGGGTTTTCGGTCTCCGCGAGCTGCTCGAGCAGACCGGTCATCTCATCGATGGAGAGCGGGTCACCCGCCTTTACCGCCATCTTGCACGCGTTCGTGATCGTCACGTGATCGCGCTGCACCAGGAGCCTGCGAGACACGGTCTGGCTTAGCAGCTCTTCAATCATATCGCGGAGGATCTGCTCGTACGGCTTGTGAGCCAGTGTCGCAGGGACCGCACGGATCAGAAAGCTCTCACCGCCGAAGGGCGCAAGTTCCCACCCGGCCGCCGAGAAGCTGTCGAAATGCTCGGCAAGCAGCAGCGCCTCTCGCCGCCCAAGGTCAAGTGTAACAGGCATCACAAGGCGTTGAACCGGAATCCCCCCGGAAAAGCGCTTGACGGTCAGGCGCTCATACAACACGCGCTCATGCGCGACATGCTGGTCTATTACCGCGATACCATCGGGAGTCAGCGCAATGACGTATGTGTTCCGCGCCTGTCCGAGCACCCTGAACTCTCGGAGCTGCTCCGCAAACGGCCGTGGACGCGGTGGTTCGGCCTGTGCATCAGTGCCTGTATATTGAGGCTGTAGAATCGGCGGAGAATCGGCAAACTCGCAGCTGGTGTTGCAGCCGTGGGGCGGCCCGATCGCAGCCAGAATCGACTCGGCCGCAAAGTTCCTATCCACGCTCGCACCGGCCCGCACGTCCATGCTCAATGGCGTGAACTCGGTCTGCCGGTGGTCCGACGTCAGGAATGTGAAGTTGCGCTGGTCCGAAGGCGGCGCATCGACTGGAGAAAACTCCGTGGATAGCCTGGCCGATGGCACGATGCCGTAAGCGTGGAGCGCCCTCTTCACGGCCTGGCTCACCGCATGGTGAACGTCGCCATCTCGCGTGAACTTAATCTCGGTCTTGGTCGGGTGAACGTTAACGTCCACAAGCTCTGGATCGATGTCCACGAAAACGACAGCGATCGGATACCTGCTGTCGGGCGTCAGCGAGCGAAACGCATTTTCGAGTGCATGCGCAAGCAGCCTGCTCTTAATGGGCCTGCGGTTTACGAAGAAGAGCTCGTGTGAGCGGCCCGTCCGAGAGATGTCCGGTGTCGCGATGTATCCTGCCACGGAGATGCCGGGTGAACTGAATTCGATTGGCACCAGCTTGCGCGCTGTTTCTCTTCCCCAGACAGCCGCAATCGCGGCGAGCTGCTCGCCGTTTCCTGGAGTCGCAAGACTCTCGTGGGTCTGCTGGCGAACTCGCATCGCGACGGACGGATAGGCGATGGCGAGGTGTCCGACAATCTCCATCGTACGCCCAACTTCGGCTGGGGTCGATTTAAGGAACTTTAGACGCGCCGGTGTGTTGTAGAACAGGTCGGAAATATCGATCGTCGTTCCATCACGCGCCGCAATATCCTCGATCAATTCGATTTCCCCACCGGTGACCAGTAACCGCAATCCGACCTCACCGTCGCGTGGTTTTGTGACCATCTCGAACCGCGAGACAGACGCGATGGATGGCAGCGCCTCACCTCGGAACCCGAGTGTGCGAACCGCAAACAGATCGTCGGCGAATCGGATCTTGCTTGTGGCATGGCGCTGAAGGGAAAGGATGGCGTCAGACCGCGTCATGCCCGAGCCATCATCGCAAACAACGATCCGCTTCTTGCCTCCTTCGTCGAGTGTAACATGCACGTGCGTCGCCCCGCAGTCAATCGAGTTTTCCACGAGCTCCTTTACCACCGAGGCGGGCCGCTCGATTACCTCGCCTGCCGCAATTCGATTCGCGGTGTTTTCGTCCAGCAGGATTATGCGATCTTCCGCCATATCGACGTCTCCGCCCCACGCACATGCTGGCAGCAGTATACCTTACGGAGTTCACCGCTCTTCGGCGCTCCGGAGTGGGTCGGCGCTCATACACAGCAGGAATAATAGGCTAGGCTGCCGTTTGAATGAGAACCAGCCCACATCATTAAAGCTCGGTTGCCTAACCAGTATAATTACCTGTTTATTGCTACCAAATATAAATAAGGACTAATACTGTTGGAATTGGGACGGAAATTGTGAATACTACACACGTAGCGAATCGACGCGAAAGGATTCACCTTTATGACGGCCCATCAGGCTGTACTCCCCTCCTGCTGCCCACGCTGTGGCGGAGTTTGCGAATTCAACTGGATCACGATCTCAATGAGGCGTACCGCCAGCGAGTTCGCAATTCTGCGCAACGTGCCGGCTGAGATATGCCAACAGTGCGGAGAGACACAGTTTTCGATGCCGACGTCACTCCGCATGCTTGCGTCGCTCCAAGCCGCTCGCCCACCAGACGACGTCGTCGTGGTCCCGGTCTACGATTTTGCGGCAGTAATGTGAGACGACTTCCGCGCGCGGCGCCCGCAACGTCATTGAAACCGTCGCCGCCCCTCATCGTCAATTCTTCTGACCTGTTCTAACCCCCGCCCTATCGCGCGCACATGCACTCAGTCGCAGGCTGTTGAGCCCGCCCGCTCAGCCGGTTCGACCCGGCGGCCGCATCCACAACATGTGCCAGGGTCCGCCGCCTATACAGGCGCGGCTGCTGGCACACCGGTTGCGGTCGTGTCTGCGGAAAACTTGATGGCGTGAACTCCACGGTTACCGACGCTGTAAACCAACGAGCGAAAGGACTCGACGTTGAAGCGATTCTTGCTGTTGACTGGTCTTTTCGTCCTCAACCTTGTATCCGCCGAAAGGGCCCGACCCGATCCGATGATAGACTCTCTCCTCAAGAGCCTGCCCTGGCGCAGTATTGGTCCTGCCGTGACCGGCGGACGCGTGGACGATTTCGCGGTCGTCGAGTCGGATCCCAGCACATACTATGTTGCTACGGCCGCTGGCGGCGTCTTCAAGACGGTCAACCATGGAACTACCTTCGAACCGGTGTTTGACTCTCAATCCTGCTTGTCGATTGGCGATATCACTGTTGCGCCTTCCGATCCGAACGTCGTATGGGTCGGATCCGGAGAGGCGAACAACCGCCAGAGCTCGTCGTGGGGCTGCGGCGTGTACAAATCGATCGACGCTGGCAAAACCTGGACGCACATGGGACTGCCCGAGAGCAGACACATCGGTCGAATCGTAATCGATCCGCGAAATCCGGACCTGGTCTATGTCGCCGCCGGAGGCGACCTGTGGGCGGCCAGCGAAGAACGCGGGGTATATCAGACGTTAGACGGAGGGAAGACCTGGACACGCTCCCTGTTCATCGACTCCGATACCGGCTGCAGCGACCTCGCGATCGATCCCATCGACCCGTCAATCATCTACGCGGCCGCCTACCAAAGAAGGCGCACGCCGGCAGGTTTCAATGGCGGAGGGGCCGGGAGCGGCATCTACAAGACCTCGGACGGTGGGAAGCACTGGAATCGCATGACTCGTGGACTACCGGGAGGCGATAATGGTCGCATTGGAATCGATGTCTATCGCAAGAATCCCGCGGTCGTGTATGCATGTGTCGAAAATGCGGATGGAGGCATTTTTCGATCGGACGATAAGGGCGAGACGTGGAAGAAGATGGGCGCCGTAAGCATGGGTCTGAATGCGTTTCGGCCCATGTATTTTAGCCAGATACGTGTCGATCCCAACAACGACCAGAACGTCGTAATGGCTGGTGTTAGTATCGGCTGGTCGGGCGATGGGGGCAAGACCTTCGAAACGTTTGGCGGTGCACGGATTCACCCGGATACACATGCGATCTGGATTGACCCGGCCAACTCAAGGCACATCCTCGTCGGGTGCGACGGTGGCGTACAGACCACGTTCGACCAGGGTAAATCGTGGGACTTCCATAATACGCTGCCGATTGCCCAGTTCTACGAAGTCGCATATGACATGCGCAAACCCTACTGGGTCTACGGCGGTCTTCAAGATAACGGAAGTTGGGGCGCTCCGAACATGAGTCTAACAGGTAGAGGGGTAACCAACGCGGACTGGGTGAATGTCGGTGGAGGAGACGGATTCTACTGCCAGGCGGATCCCGTCGACGCTAACACGGTATACTCCGAATCACAGCAGGGATCGATCTCGCGTCTCAACGTCTCAACCGGCGAGCGCAAGTCGGTACGTCCGGTTCGCGAAGCCGGTGAAGCGTACCGTTTCGACTGGAATACACCGATCCTGATATCCCCGCACAATCATAACCGCATCTATCTAGGCGGCAATCGACTGTTCATATCGGACGATCGCGGCGACTCCTGGCGATCAACACAGGACCTGACCACAAACCCCGATCGCACGAAGATACCGATTATGGGTGTGATGCCCACACCAAAGACCCTCGCGCTGAACGACGGCCAGGAGAGTTTCGGAGAGATTGTCACACTCAGTGAGTCCCCCACGCAGGCGGATGTGCTGTGGATTGGCACGGACGACGGCAATGTTCAGGTCTCGCGCGACGACGGCAGGAGCTGGAGGAACGTCGCGGAGCGCCTGCCGGCTTCTCCGCACGGAACGTACGTGACACGAGTCCTGGCCTCGGCGTTTGCGCCGGGTCGCGCGTACGTGGCGCTCGACGGCCACAGAACTGCGGACTATAAGCCCTACCTTTTCTTAACCGAGGACTTTGGGGAAACGTGGCGTCAGATCACTAACGGTATTTCGTTGCACCACACGGTTAAGGCCATACGCGAACACCCGCGCAATCCGTCGCTGCTGTTCGTCGGTACCGAGCGTGGTGCTTTCGTCTCTATGGACAGGGGAGATATGTGGACAGAGTTCGGCCCGCCGCTGTCGTCCGTGCCAGTGAACGATATCCAGGTCCAGCCGCGTGAAAACGACCTGATTCTCGCGACGCACGGACGCGGCATGTATATTCTCGACGATATCGCACCATTTGAGCAGTTAGCAGACAGAGCGTTCACCGGTAGCTTCCTGCTTTGCGATCCGCGTCCCGCGGTCGAATATCGGACCAGCTTTTCGCAATCGTGGATCGGAAACCGCGTCTTCACCGGCGACAACCCGCCTCCCGGCGCATCGATCCAGTACTATGTTCGGACACAGTCCACGCCGACCACAACAGCGCGCATCGTGATAACGGATCGCTCAGGCACGCAGGTGGTCAGCGAATATCTCGGTCTCTCCGCGGAGCCTGGCCTCCATAGATTTAGGTGGGATATGCGGTATCGAGGGCGCGCTTCGACGGAGGTCCAGGATACGGGTGCGGTTAGTTCGTCCACAATCGGTTCAGATTTCGCCGTTAACGACGATGAGGAAGACGGAGCTCATCTGGTACGCCGGATGAGCCGGCAGCGCTACTTCACCTGTCAAACGCCGGACGCAACCCCGTCAACCGCCAGCGCGGAACGGCGCACACCGGGTCCCCGACAGACGCCAGGCGGACGAGGAACCGGCTTTGGGCCGAGGTTGCTTCCGGGAGTATATCGTGTGCGCCTGTCGATCGGTGACGAAGAGCAGATGAAGGAGATCCGTGTCGAGGACGATCCACGCGTCCGAATCTCCGACCATGACAGGCGTGCCCTTTACGAGCTGCAGCTGCGTCTGATGAATCTATCGCAACTCTACGGCGATGCTCGGCGTGTAATGACGACGCTCCGCACCGAACTCGCGTCAATGCAGAAAGCGGCAGACGCGGTAACCTCCGCACCCGAAGTAAGGCAGGCGCTTTCAGATCTCGAATCGAAGTTACGCTCGACACAAACCGTTGTCGCTGAAGGACGGCTATCGACGGGCTCACGCACGGCCGAGCCGGGCACTGCGAGTGAGAGCGGTCAGCCACAGCCAGCAGCCCAGGCAGGAATCGTCCTCTCGCGGCTCAACAGTCTGATCTCATCGGCAAACGGGATCACCGAGCCGATCTCGAAATCTCTGAGGCACGAGGCCGATCTACTTACGGACACGTTGCGGCACGTAGTCACTGCGGTCAACTCACTTAATTATGTACAGGTGGTGCGCGTGAACAAGACGCTGGAAGCGCATAAACTCAAAGAGCTTCCCCTGGCGGCCGCCATAGCTCGGCCCAGGTAGCTCCCGCCAGTATCGGGTCTCCTTGTCTGCAATGTTCGCTAAATGATCGATCGGCAGCCCGTAGGGTGGGTCCCTCGCCGACCCCCGCCTTGACTAACTGAAGGTTACTGTCCTAAGTCAACGCCTACGCGCCTGCTCAGCGGCCGGGATCGCACCTCAACCGAACGCGCGGACGCGCAGCATCCTACCGATCGATCTGATCTTCACCGTCCGCTGCCGTTAAGCGCGCGACGCTATCATCGATTGTGTAGGGCCTCGTCAACGACCTCCAAGGCGCGAACGGCATCCTGGCCGGATACGGACAGCGGCTGCAAGCCCCGTACCGCGTCAGCGAAGAGCGCTAAACACGCCTCGAGTCCGTTGAGCCCGCAAACGTCGTGTGTCTGCCAGAACGGATACTCCGCTGTACAGTATCGTACCGTTCCCACATCGTAATCAAGAAGGCACGCGCCCACCGTACCGTAGATCTCGACCACGTTGCGGCTCCCTGGCAGATTCTGCGAGACCTCAACGACCCCAAGCGCACCATTCTCTGATCGGATCGTGATCACCGCGGTGTCTTCCACGTCTAATCCGGGAGTTACCGTCGCCGCCATCCCGTTCGCATCGGCGATCTCCCCAAGCAGCGCGCGAAAAAGGTCGACGCCATGCTGCCCGGTTTCGCGAGCGACTCCTTGTGCCACCGGCGTGTCGGGCATCGGGGGATGCTCCAGGAAGTTGCGACTGTCTCCGAACCTGCATCGAAAGGAGACCGCGCGGCCAAGGTCGTCGTTGTCGAGGAGCTCTCTAGCGAACAGCGCAGGGGGATGAAAGCGATGGACGTAGGCCGGCATAAGGAGTCTCTCCCGCTCACTTGCGACGGTCACAAGCGCTCGGGCTTCCGCGGCTGTCCTGGCGACTGGCGTTTCGCACACAACGTTGGCGCCGGCACGAAGCGCTGCGGAAATAGTCTCGGCTCGCTCTTCGATCGAGACGCATACGTCTACAATGTCAAACTTGGCGGACTGAAGCATTGACCGCACGTCTGGAAACGCCGCCGTCCCCGAGAGCCTCATCGCGGTTCGCGCGACAACGACCGTATCCGTATCGCAGACCGCCGCGATGCGAATGCCGCTTTGAAGCGCCCAGGCGTTAATGTGGAGCCTGCCTACTCCTCCACAACCGATGACCGCGACGGTAACTTCGTTCATCGTGCCACTCTCAGTCGTTCTCGGCAAGTAGTTCGAGGCCTTTGAGATGGTGGTTGCATTCGTGCGAGATAAGCGCGCGCAGGGTGAGTGTCGAGGCTAGCGGTACAGCCGCGGGCGACGCCAGTTCTGAGATCGCTTCGGCGGCGCGCTTCGTGCCCAGAGCAACCGCACGGACTACGGATGCAGCGGAGTGGTCGTCGACCACTGTCGCATAACCGTTAGCGTTGAGAAACGACAGAGTGGCGATAAAGGCAGTGCGTACGTTTCCTTCGCTAAACGGGGCCGTGGATAGGATCCGGTCCAAGAGGATGGCCGCCTGTCCGGTCACGTTGTTGCTGTCGCCGTAACTGTATTGCCCGGCAGCTGCCGCCTCCAGCGTGACGTAGTTGTACGGGTTTACTGTGCCGGTGATGCTGCTATTGATCCAGACCAGATCGTGAGTGGTCAAATAGTCCATAACGCTCCGAATTCTCTAGCCTCTATTTGTGAAGCCAACGGGCAACAGCGTACCCAATCGCATTCCTGAGTGTCAACCAGTCAGCGGCGCATCGCGGCGAGAAGTCGAGCGCGCCGGGACATGAACTCGGCATCCGACATGACTGGAAAGGCGCCGGCGGTCGAGAGCGATCGATCCAGCGTGACCCACGATCGGCATCCGACGTAGTCCGCGAGAAGTGGAATGGTCACCGCGGCCGCAAGCCGATAGGCCCTGATGACGACGAGGTAGAGCGGATCGTATGCATTGAAGTCGAACCGTTGACGCACGTACTCCGAGTTCCATATCGTATCTTCGGCAGCCTGATTGACCTGAGCCTCGTCA
>JBBQVV010000183.1:0-13500 GCA_038211235.1 Chthonomonadales bacterium
GCTAGGGGTCTGTCACCGGAAGCGACCGCGGATCGCCGCACGCTTATTCGCCGTGCGACATTCGACCTGATCGGGCTGCCGCCAACTCCCGAAGATGTGGACGCATTCGTTGCCGACCGCGCGCCCAACGCCTGGGACCGGGTTATCGACAGACTGCTCGCATCGCCCCGGTATGGCGAGCGCTGGGGACGCCACTGGCTGGATATCGCCCGCTACGCCGACTCACTTGACGCTCGAGGCATAGGCGGCGAGGGCGACATCAGCGAATCCTGGCGCTACCGGGATTGGGTCATCGATGCGTTCAACCGGGACATGCCGTTCAATCAGTTCATCATCAACCAGATCGCCGGGGACCTGCTGCCCCCGGCGACGGAGCCCGGCATTCGCACCGCGGGCGAGCGCACGGAGAGCGGCATAAACATTCCCGGCACGATCGCTACGGGTCTTCTTGCGATCGGCAACTGGGGCAACGGCGACTCGGACAAGGATAAGATCCTCACCGATATCGCTGACGATCAGGTAGATATCGTCAGCCGGGGCTTCATGGGGCTCACCGTGGGGTGCGCGCGCTGTCACGATCACAAATTCGACCCGATCAGCACAAAGGACTACTACGGACTGGCGGGCATCTTCTTCAGCACGCACATCCTGCCAAAGCTCACGCCGAAGGGCGCGGGCGAAACCCCGCTGCGTATTCCGCTGGAGACCAATGCCGATCGCGACCGGCGAGTTCGGTACTCCAACAAGCTCGCAGCGCTCGAAACGGAGGCTCAGACATATCGAACAGCTCAACTCAAGGCACACGCCCATGAGCTGCTGCCGCAGACGGCAAAGTACCTGATTGCCTCCTGGGACTACGCACACCGGCCGGCAGCAGCCAGTGGTCTCTCATTGGACGATTTCGCCTTGCGCAACGGTCTTCAGCCCTACGCGCTGAGACAGTGGCGGGACAACCTCAGTCCTACCGAATACCGGTTGCTGTCGATCCCGTTCGACAGGCCACTCGGCGTCGACGGTGTATACGGATATCGCGGGCCGGCGGACACACCCAACCTTACCGCGAACACGAATGGCGAAGCGAAAACCATCCTGACGTTCACGCTTCCACCTCGGTCGATCGCGGTTCACCCGGGACCGGCCAGCGGCGTCGCGGTCGGCTGGAAGAGTCCGGTTACGGGAGCGATCGAGGTATCGGGCAGAGTGACGGATGCGGACGCAGCATGCGGCAATGGAATCGAATGGGTTGTCGAGCATCGTGGACGTCGCGGACCCGTACGCATCGCGTCCGGAGCCTTCGAGAACGGTGGCAAACAGGAGCTGAAGCTGGGATCCGACGGGAACCAACTGTCAATGGTTTCCGTCGCCACCGGGGATAGCATCGAGTTACTCGTGTTGCCTAAAGGCGACTACTCATGCGATACGACGATCGTTGAGCTTACCATCCGAGAGCAGGGTGGAAACCATATATGGAGCCTCACGAACGACGTCGTGGCCGACCTCCACAAAGGCAACCCCCACCCCGACCGGTACGGGAACGCCGATACCTGGCGGTTTTACGACATGGCCGGCGGCCATCTCGGAACGAAGCCGCCGGTGGTCGATCCCGGTCTCGCTGCCTGGCGAAACGCGACCTCGGACGATACGAACGTTGCCGGTGCAGAGCCGAATCGAGGGCAGATCGAAGCCGCCGCCGCGGCATTTCAGCGACAGTTTGCGGTTGAAGATGAGCGATCCCCGTTCTGGATCAACCGGTCAGAGGATGAGGCGGCGCTCAGTACATCCGTTCGTCAACGCATCAAGCAGTATGCGGACCAGGTGGCCGAGCTCCGCAAATCACCACCTCCACCGATCATCTATGCGAATGGCGCGCTGGAGGGCGGCTGCCCGGAGAGCCCGCATGCCGGCATGCACGACGTTCGAGTCCATATACGCGGCAGCTATGCGCGGCTCGGCGATCTGGTTCCACGTCACTTCCTCACTGTGTTGGCTGGCGACCACCAGTTCCCAATCACGCAGGGCAGCGGCCGTCTGGAACTTGCCCGCTGGGTCGCGAGTGACTCGCATCCATTGACGGCGCGGGTCATGGCGAACCGGATCTGGCAGCATCACTTTGGACAGGCCATCGTTCGAACTCCGAGTAACTTCGGCAAGCTAGGCGAACGGCCCACAAATCAGCCGCTCCTCGATTATCTGGCGTCTGAGTTCGTTCGTCGCGGATGGTCCGTGAAGGCGATGCATCGCCTGATCATGCTCTCGGCGACTTATCAGCAGTCGGCCACCGCATCGCCTGCGATTTTGAGAGCCGATCCAGACAACCGACTGAACGGCCGCATGAACCGGTTTCGCCTCGAGGCAGAGGCGCTCCGCGATAGTCTTCTGTCAGCGTCCGGCCAGCTCGACTTGGCGATGGGCGGGCCGGCATACCGCGAATTCGAGACGCCGCGACGGACCGTCTACTTGATGACAGTTCGATCCGACAGGTCCGGATTTGGTCCTCTATTCGACGCCGCCGACTCGACCGCAACCATGGACCATCGCACAAACTCCAACGTTGCGCCCCAGGCGCTCTTTCTGATGAACAACGCTTTCGCGCTCGACCAGACGCGGCGGTTGGCACGGCGAATCACCGGTGCCGCACCCGCTGATTCCGCCCGGATCGTCTTCGCCTACCGACTGTTGTTCGGTAGGGCTCCAACCTCCGCCGAGGCTCGACTCGGCGTTGCGTACCTCGTCCTGACACGTGCCGCCGCACACAAGGACTTCACGCCGGAGCTGCCGAAGGAAAAGCAGGCTGCCGTGAAGAACGGCAATGAAAGCGAGGAACTAGCCGCCTGGGAACCGTATTGCCAGGTGCTGCTTTGCGCGAACGAGTTCCTGTATATCGACTGACCTTGAACGCGATCCTCCTTGAGATCGAAAGTCGGATGAGATGAAACAGACAGACCCACGCCACAATCGGGAACCAGCTCCCATTACGCGCCGCGAAATGCTGCGGATGTTTGGCAGCGGGTTCGGTATGCTCGGTCTAACAGGGCTCCTCGCGGAAGAGACAAACGCTGCATCGGCCGCCACGGCGGCAGGTCCGCTCGCCGTTCGACCTGCCATGTTCACGCCTCGCGCGCGGCGCGTGATCTTTCTCTTTATGTCTGGTGGACCGTCCCACGTCGATACATTCGATCCAAAGCCCCGCCTGACGGCCGAAATGGGCAAGCCGCTGCCGTTCGCAAAGCCCACGCTGGAGAGAACGAAGACCGGCAACCTGCTCGGCTCGCCGTTCAAGTTCAACAAGCACGGGCAGGCCGGGATCGAGGTAAGCGAGCTGTTCCCCCATGTGGCAGGCTGTATCGACGATCTATGCGTCATACGATCGATGGTGGCGGACAACATCAACCACAATGGCGCCTGCCTGCAGATGAATACCGGTGAACAGGCGTTTTCTCGGCCGAGCCTCGGCTCGTGGCTCACGTATGGACTGGGGAGCGAGAACCAGAACCTGCCCGGATACGTCGTCATCAGTCCGGCGCAGCCCGCGCAGGGCGCCCCGCTGTGGGCGTCCAGTTTCCTGCCGGCGGCCTTCCAGGGCACGCTCGTATCTGACCTGAAGAATCCGATCGCCAACCTCAGCAACCCTCGATTGTCACTGGCAGATCAGCGCGAGCAGCTCGATGTGCTGGGGAGGCTGAACCGGATCCATGCCGAACAGCGGCAGGAAGACAGCCAGCTAAACGGCCGGATCGCCGCGTTCGAGCTTGCGTTCCGAATGCAAAGGGAGGCGCCCCAAGCTTTCGATCTGGGCGGAGAGAGCGAAGCCACGAAGAGACTATACGGAATCACAGAAAAGGCGACGGAGACGTTCGGTACACAGTGCCTGCTTGCACGCAGGCTGGTCGAGCGCGGCGTCCGTTGCGTACAGGTCTACCACACTCAGACTGCGAAGCGCTCCAGCTGCCAGTTGTGGGACCAGCATGGTGGCCTGCGGACAGAGCTTCCGGCGAACTGCGCCGCGACAGACCAACCGATTGCAGGGCTAATCAGGGACCTCAAGAGCCGCGGCCTGCTTGAGGATACTTTGGTGATCTGGGGAGGCGAGTTCGGCCGCACTCCTACGGCGGAGAATAGCGACGGTCGCGAGCACCACCCGTTTGGATTCACGATGTGGTTGGCCGGCGGAGGCGTGCGAGGCGGCATGACCTACGGCGCAACCGATGAGTTCGGCTGGCATGCAACAGAAAACCGAGTGCATGTCCACGATCTCCACGCCACGATCCTGCATCTTATGGGGATCGACCATACAAAGCTCACATTCTTCTATGGCGGGCGGAACTATCGCCTGACCGATGTCTATGGGAATGTGGTAAAGGACATCCTTGTCTGAGTTGAATGGCCCCAGGTAATCTTTAGTCGACTGGTGCGCAATAACCGCGCGCGGCGCTGAGTACCGGGCCGGCGGGCGTTGCTGAAAGGATCGCGTTCATGACCGATAGGACCAGAAGGCAGTTCCTACAACGCTCCATCGCGGTCAGTGCGGGAGCGGTGTTAGCCTCGGAAACCGCGTCCGCGAAGTCCGTCCCCCTCCATCAATCGGCCAATCGGAAACTGAATCTTGGAATTATTGGTGTCGCCAATCGCGGCGGTGATAACCTTAACGGAGTTGCGGACGAGAATATCGTCGCACTGTGTGATATAGACGACAACTATCTGAGGCTGGCAAAGCAGCGCTTCCCCCAGGCAACGACGTTCAATGACTTTCGCAGGATGTTGGAGATGAAAGGACTGGATGCAGTCGTTGTATCCACTCCCGATCACTGTCATGCGCCTGCCACCGCGATGGCGCTTCAGCTCGGCCTGCACACCTATTGTGAAAAGCCGCTGGCCCATACGGTTTTCGAGGCGCGGCGCGTTGCCGAGTTAGCGGCGCGGCATAAGCGCGTGACTCAAATGGGCACGCAGATACACGCGGAAAGCAACTACAGGCGTGTCGTGGAGTTGGTCCAGGCAAAGGCCGTCGGCGAGGTGCGGGAGGTCCATGTCTGGGCGGATCGCATCTGGGCTGGAGGCGTAGTCCCAACCGTAGCATCTCCCATCCCGCCCAACATACATTGGGATCTGTGGCAGGGACCGATAAAGGAGCGGAACTATAGTCCCGTCTATCTCCCCGCGACCTGGCGGGGGTACTGGGCGTACGGCAACGGCACGCTCGGCGATATGGCATGTCACCACATGGACCTGCCGTTCTGGGCGCTCAAGCTTCGGTATCCGACACGCGTGGCCGCCGAAGGTCCGGAGGTAAACGCCGAGACAACACCGGCATGGCTCCAAATTCACTACGATTTTCTCGAGCGCCCCGCGCTTCCGGCAGTCAAGCTCATCTGGTACAACGGCGGAAGGCGCCCGCCTCATTTCGCCGAAGGTAAGCTGCCACAATGGGGAGACGGCACCCTGTTTGTGGGCGACAAAGGCATGCTGTTGGCGGACTACGATCGCTACGTACTCCTGCCCGAGAAAGAGTTCGCCGACTATAAGCCGCCCACGCCTACCATTCCCAATTCGATCGGGCACCACAAGGAGTGGATCGACGCCTGCAAGACCGGCGGACCGACAAGCTGTAATTTCGACTACTCGGGTGCGTTGAGCGAGGCCGTTCTTCTCGGGTGCGTCGCGTATCGTACGGGTCAAGCGCTCGACTGGGATCCGAAGGGGCTAAAGTGCCGCAACTCCGCAAAGGCGACCGCCATGCTCCGCCCGGAGTATCGGCCCGGCTGGCGGATCTAAGCGCGGTCAGCGCGGCGCGATGCAACACGTGGACGGTAAACAGGTGATTGCCTCGCGCCTGTCGACGTAGAATTCAGGCGGCGCGATGTGATCTCTGTTGCCGAGTTCGGCCGGCGTCACGCGGAAGAACACATCACGATTCCGCGCGTGACTGCTTTGGCCCGTAGGGTGCGCCATCGGTCCATCATCCGACGTCTCCCTCATTTGACCCGCTCCCAGATCTCTTCGAGCTTCATCGATCCGGGATGCTGTCCGCCAAACACCAGTGTCCCCGACTGACGGTATGTGTCGCCGTCGACCTTGATGTCAAACGTCTGCTCTTTGTCCCTCAGGTCTTTTGCGCCCTCGCCCAGACCAAATTGAGGCGTCTCCTTCAAAACGTTTCCATTCACCACGATCGTTCCACCCGCGGAATCCTGCAGCTCTTTTGTCTTTGGATCATAGACAACCCATATGAAGTGGCTCGACGTGATGTACTTTAGCCGGGTCTGCGGCTCGCGCGGAACAGCAGTAAAGGCGGTGGCGCTGCCATATTTGTGAGACGCCAGTCGCCAGGTGCCCTCCAGTTTACCGCGCACCGCCGGCACATCGACTTTGCGGCTGGACTGGGCATGCACGACGAAAAGGCAGCCTGCGAGGAGCAGCACCGAGAGATTGGCTGCAAACCAGCGTTTGGAATTCATCGATTCATTCTCCTGTTGTCGATAGTCTCGATCGTGGACGAGACGAATAGGAGGCCTCATTCTCATCCATCGTCGAGCCGGTATTGCCAGTTAGTTCGCTGTGGTTCAGTATTCTCCTGCTACTTAAGATGTCGGCGTCCATAGGGCGAAAGCGAGCCAGGTTGACTTCGCCGAGACGGGTAGCAATTGCAACGTGGTTGTGCCTGTTGTTCCGGGAGCCCTATGATTTGCTTCCACAGCGGAAGTTCGTGATGAGGGTTTGGGTGGCGGCGAGCATGTCGCCCGCCGAGGCCACCGCGGAGATAACCGCTGCGGCAGACGCGCCCGCTTCGGCTACGGAAGCGATGTTGCCGGCGTCGATTCCGCCGACCGCCACGATCGGAGGGCATGAGGCGCCGAGCGCCATACGAATCTCGCGGATCCGCTTCGTCCCTACGGGATCGCCGGCATCCAGCTTGGTCTTTGATCCGAAGATGGCTCCGACGCCTAGGTACGAGGCGTACGGCGCCATCGCCGTCGCCTCTTCCACCGTTCCAGTGGAGACGCCGATCAGCCTTTCGCGCCCGAGTAGTCGCCGCGCATCTGCCGGCTGCATGTCCTCGGTACCAAGATGTACGCCATCCGCGTCGGCCGCGAGCGCCACTGCCACACTGTCGTTCAGGATGAAGAGCGCTCCAGCATCATGCGCTATGGCACCGAGACGGCGAGCCGTCAGAATGGCCTGCGGGGTCGCCATTCGCTTGTCCCGCAGCTGGATGACGCTCGCCCCTCCCGCCAGCGCGTGTCCGGCAATCTCAACGAGCGAGCGATCTGGCCTGACGCCCGGATCGATAATCACGTAGAGGCCTCTGGTCAACGTGCGCAGGCGAGCTTCATGCCAACCAGGCGGCGCCGCTGAGGTCGCGCCGTCGTCAAGGCGCGCTGCCGCGATCACATCCGGGTAACCTCTGCCCGCTCCGAGGACGACCGGAGTCTCAAGCGCACAGGTAAGTAGAGCCTTCGCCTCGCCTATCGCACGTGCCATCTCCATTCCTGTCGCCAGATACGCTGCAATCGCGGAGGACAGGAAACAGCCGGTTCCATGCGTGTGCGGCGTATCCACGCGGCGCCCTGTGAACGCAGTTTCCGATCGTTCAATCCGATCCGTAGTGTTCACGTTGTCCGTGCCTCGAACCAGGACATCCACCGGCTCACCGACAAGGTGTCCTCCCTTTATGAGGACCGCGCGTGCGCCCAAATCGAGAAGCTTTCTCGCGGCGACGATGCGTTCCGGGCCGGAGTTCACCGTCATTCCGGAAAGTGTCGCCAATTCACTCAGGTTTGGGGTCAGCAGGTCGCATAGTGGCAGGAGATCCGCGATCAGCGCAGTGCGTCCGCCGGCATCGAGCAGAGGCAGACCGCCGGACGAGGCGAGGACGGGGTCCAGGACGATATTCTGTGGGCGAAACCGGCGTAGCGCTTCGGCGACGGCCCTGACCTGTTCGGCGCCTGCCAGCATGCCGATCTTGACGGCCTGTACAGCGCAATCCTCAAGGAGCGCCTCGATCTGACGAACCAACAGATCGCGCGAAACAGGGGTTACGGTCCTTACACCAAGACTGTTCTGCACGGTCAGCGCGGTGACGGCGGATAGCCCGACTGCCCCAAGCGCGCCGAACACGCGCAGATCGGCTTGCACTCCCGCGCCTCCGGACGGGTCGGATCCGGCAATGGAAAGTACAGAGGGACGTGTCGCGCTCACCCCACTTCCCTGCCCTCATGCAGCGACTCGAAGCGATCGGGCCGGAATGTCTCGGTAAGCGGATGCGGCTGTGACTCCACTATCTCGTGCGCAAGTATCTCGCCTGTGATCGGCGCAAGCAGGATCCCGTTTCTGAAGTGGCCGCACGCCGCAAAGGCGTTTTTCCATCCCGTGAGGCGCCCGAGGATCGGCATGCCGTCGGCGCTCGCCGGTCGCAGTCCGGCCCAAGCCGTATCGAAAGCGGCGCCGCGCAGCGCCGGAACGAGTCCTGGCGCCATGGTCAGCAGGTAACCAAGGCCAGCAACGTTTGTGCGGGTGTCGTATCCCGCCTCGTCTTCCGTAGCGCCGACGACGACACGTCCATCGGCCTTCGGCACCAGATAGCAGGCGGCGCCGTAGATCGTATGCCGGATCGGCGGCGGCAGGCAGGCCAGAGATAGGATCTGTCCGCGGACAGGATAGATCGGCAGCGTTACGTCGAGTCGCCGACCGAGAAGCTCGGACCATGCGCCTCCCGCGATCACCACGCCATCGCAGCTGAAATGCTGGCCGGGCGACATCGCCGCCGTGATCGACGCTCCGTCCCGCTCAAAATCGACGACCGGCTCGCCCTCAACGATCCTCACTCCTCGCCGCACGCAGGCAAGAGCCAACGCACGGACAAGTCGGCGAGGCTCGATGTTCCGCTCCTCCGGCGACCGGATCGCCAGTCTCACGTCTGGCGAGATGGCCGGCTCAAGTAGGCGCGCCTCCTTAGCGCTAAGACAGTCCGCGCTCAGCCCGAGGCTCGACTGCCACTCCCAATCACTGCCCATCCGATACGCCTCTTCGTCCGTGATGGCGACGCGCAGCATTCCTGGCCCGATCATCTCCGGGTCGATCCCGCTCTCCTCCTGGATCTCCGCGACGAACGCGGGGTAGCGCCGCAGGCTTTCGAGCCCCAACGTTACGAACGGACCCGTCTCAAGCGCCTCGGCGAGGGGCGCGAGCATGCCGGCGGCGGCGGCGGTCGCCTGCCCACCAACCTGTCCGGCTTCGAGCACGGTGACGGACAGTCCCTCTTTTGCGAGACTCCATGCGATCGAGAGACCAATGATTCCGCCGCCGACGACGACGATATCCGTGCCGGAAGCATCGAGCATTCGCTAGCCTCCCGCCATCATCTGTACGATCTCCAAATCGTCACCCGGCCGAAGCACGACATCCGCATACCGATCGCGCGGCACGATCACACGGTTGTGCTCCACGACGACTACCATTGCATTGAGATTGTGCCAGGCCAGGAATTCGGATATTGAGATGTCGGCGGCGACTTCTCGCGACTCCCCGTTGACCTGAAGTTGCATATTGTTATCTCGTAATCGGTCTCAGACCACTCAAGTATCGCCGCGCGGCGCCTAGTGGGTCGCTTGAGTACAAAATGTAGGAGAGCACCGCGATGCCCGCCGCGCCCGCGCTCATGCAGTCGCCGCAGTTTTCCGGCGTCACGCCTCCGATCGCGAGTACTGGAACGGGGACCGCACGGCAGACTTCCCGCAGAAAGGGCAAGCCGGCGGCCTCGTTGGCTGCATGACTCTGGGACGCGAAAACTGTCCCGGCGATCAGGTAGTCCGCACCTTCTCTCCACGCGGCGACAGCCGCCTCGACCGAATGCACCGACCGGCCAATTAGACGGTGCTCACCTATGGCGAGGCGAGCCAACTCGATTCCGTCCTGCCGCTCCGGCAGATGGATTCCCGAGGAAGCAGCAGAGCCTGCCGCGACAAGGTCGCCGTTCACGATGAGTGGCATCCCTCCAAGGTACGGCGCCAGCATTGCAAGCCGTTTTGGCAACTCCTGTGATGAGAGCGTCCTGTCCCTCAGCTGCACGGCGTTGACGCCGCCTCGTACCGCATTGCTGACCACAGTGACAAGGTGAGCCGCGTCCATCGGCGCGGTAACCAGCATCAGGCAAGGTCCGGGCAGCGCCAAGCGATCGGACGCGCCACCTATCGGACTACCCCCTCTGTCGGACTACTGGCCGCTGCGAACGGCAGCACCGGCATCCGACCTGCGAGGAACGCGGCGCGGCCGGCCTCGATCCCGAGTCGCATTGCTTTCGCCATCCAAGCCGGGTTACATGCCCGCGCAATCGCAGTGTTGATAAGGCAAGCGTCGGCTCCAAGCTCCATCGCCTGGGCTGCCTCGCTCGCCGTGCCGATCCCGGCGTCGACGATGACGGGCACGGTCGCCTGTTCGACGATAATGCGGATATTGTCCAACATGCGGATTCCCTGCCCGCTTCCAATCGGCGAGGCCAGGGGCATCACCGTCGCGGTTCCAATCTCCGCCAACCGAATCGCCAATGCGGGATCGGCGTGGATGTACGGGAGCACCACGAATCCCTCTTCCACCAAAATCTTGCACGCTTCAAACGTCCCTACCGGATCGGGAAGCAGGTATTTCGGATCGGGTATGACTTCCACCTTGATCCAATCCGAGAGGCCCATTGCCCTCGCCATTCGCGCCGTACGGACCGCTTCTTCGGCAGTCCGAGCGCCGGCGGTATTGGGAAGAATTTGGTATCTTGTCCAATCGATCTCGTCCAGTATCGAGCGTTTTGGCGAATTCAGGTCGATGCGGCGCAGCGCAACGGTTACGATCTCACAGCCAGACGCTTCGAGCGCGGCGTTCATTGCGTCAGCGTCGCGATATTTGCCCGTACCGAGCATCAACCTCGACCTGAACGTCTTGCCGCCTATTTCGAATGGCCGATCCCCCGCGGCGAATTCGCCGGAGTCTAGTTGTCCCATCTGTCACCTCTTGCCCGCCCACGCCAATTCTCGCTCCTGAGCGACAGCTGCCACTCTCACGCTCGAACGACGACCTTCAGACCGTAAAGATCGAATCGACCAGGACCATCAGGTCCGGAAATACGGGGTTGATTAATAGCCTACTTCACGTAGATCTCGCCGCCGCGATCCCGGAACTCCTGGGCCTTCTCCTCCATGCCGGCGACGACCGCATGCTCCGTCTCCAGGCGCATCTTTGCGGCATAATCGCGCACATCCTGCGTGATCTTCATCGAACAGAAGTGCGGGCCGCACATCGAGCAGAAGTGAGCTACTTTCGCGCCCTCCTGGGGCAGCGTCTCATCGTGGAACTCGCGCGCCGTCTGTGGATCGAGCGCCAGGTTGAACTGATCCTCCCAGCGGAACTCAAACCGTGCCTTGCTAATTGCATTGTCCCATGCCTGGGCGCCCGGATGGCCCTTGGCGAGGTCGGCGGCATGCGCCGCGATCTTATACGCAATCACCCCGTCCTTCACGTCCGTCTTGTTGGGCAGTCCAAGGTGCTCCTTCGGCGTGACGTAGCACAGCATCGCCGTGCCGTACCATCCAATCATCGCCGCACCGATCGCGGACGTAATATGATCGTAGCCCGGAGCAATATCGGTCGTGAGCGGGCCGAGCGTATAGAACGGCGCCTCGCCACACCACTCCAGCTGCTTTTCCATATTCTCTTTGATAAGGTGCATTGGAACATGGCCGGGTCCCTCATTCATCACCTGGCACCCATGGTCCCATGCTATGCGGGTCAGTTCTCCCTGAGTTTTCAACTCCGCAAACTGAGCCTCGTCGTTCGCATCGGCTAAACAGCCAGGGCGCAGTCCGTCTCCAAGTGAGAACGAGACATCGTAGGCCGCCATGAGATCACAAATCTCGTGAAAGCGCGTGTAGAGGAAGCTCTCCTTATGATGCGCGAGACACCACTTCGCCATGATCGATCCGCCCCGTGATACGATTCCGGTGATCCTATCGGCTGTCATGGGTACGTAGCGAAGGAGGACGCCGGCATGCACGGTGAAATAGTCCACCCCCTGCTCCGCCTGCTCGATCAGGGTATCGCGGTAGATCTCCCATGTGAGTTCCTCGGCCTTGCCGCCTACCTTTTCGAGCGCCTGGTAGATCGGCACGGTGCCGATCGGCACCGGCGAGTTGCGCAGGATCCACTCACGAGTCTCGTGGATATTCTTGCCCGTAGAGAGGTCCATTACGGTGTCCGCGCCCCAGAGCGTCGCCCACGTCATCTTTTCGACCTCTTCCTCAATGGAAGAAGTCACGGCCGAATTTCCGATATTTGCATTGATTTTGACAAGGAAATTGCGCCCGATGACCATCGGCTCCGACTCCGGATGGTTGATATTTGCAGGAATAATAGCTCTTCCACGCGCAACTTCTGCACGAACGAATTCAGGCGTAATCGCCCGGGGAGTCGATGCGCCAAACGAGTGGCCCGCGTGCTGACGATCAAACATCTGGACCGCATAGAGGTTTTCGCGAAGTGCGACAAACTCCATTTCCTGCGTGACGCAGCCGGTGCGCGCGAGCTGCAGCTGCGTGACTTTGCCGTTGCCGCGCAGCGCCATGCGGTGCGGAGGCAGCGGCAGTCCGGGATCACTATGACCCGAAACGGGCCGGTATGACGGCTCGACCTCGTCGTACGCGGCTCCTTGTCGGCTGCGGATCCAATCTTCGCGAAGGCGGGGTAGACCCTCGCGGATGCTGATCTTCACGGTCGGATCGGTGTAGGGCCCGCTAGTATCGTAAACGCGCAGTGGAATGTTAGGCTCAGAGATCCCGCCGTTGATCGCTCGCGTGGGCGTCAACGCGATCTGTCGCATGGGAACGCGCACACCAGGATAGATTGTGCCCGACTCGTAGACCTTCGTAGACGCCGGAAATTTATAGCCAGTTTCCGGCTTATCAGCTGGTAAACGTTCGACGCGGCCGTTGCTATTGCTCGTGTGTGCGGCCCCTACAGCGGCTGCAATGGGTTCTGCGAGGCCCGTTCGGTCGGACTGTGCCATAATGCGATCCTTTTCAGCTACTCGTAGTAATTGACAATTCTGTTCGTTCGCGAAGGAGCGTCACTTAGCGACAAAAAACGCCGTATCCAGCCCCTCGCGGCAACGAGAAAGCAGAATCGGCGTCCGTCTTACATCGGTAAAGCCAGCCACGGGTCCGCTTTCCTACGCCGGAATTATCCGGTTCAGGTTCTGGGGTTGGAGCAATGCTCCTCTCAGCAGATCAGCACCCCCAGCGGTAGAGTGTCGGTTTTCAGTTGGGTGCAGTATACCTACGGAAGTTTGACCGTGTCAATCGCGGTTCGGATCGACTTGCTCCGCGTGAGTCAAAAAATGTGTAGACTCACATTTGTATACTAGTTTGCGCTGACATACTTCTACATGGGTGAAGGAACAAAAAGCCTCTTCAGGGAAGTGGGAAGTGATCATCCAACCCAACCCTTAGGAGGCTCTCAATG
>JBBQVV010000184.1:0-13385 GCA_038211235.1 Chthonomonadales bacterium
TCTGAATCAGGTTTGTCACATGGTCGGCGTTGAAGTTGCCCGAGCCGGCCGCGCCGGAAAGTTGGTTTATCAAACCGCTGGGATCAAACCCTGTATTCTGCTGGTCGGCGTGGCTTAAGACCGCGTTCTTCACTTGCTGCAGAAAGTCTTGTATGCCGCTCATTCTTGTTTACCTCGATCTTCGTAATGGAGAATGTCTACAGGATCGCTCCCGCGTCGCTGCTATCCGCCTCGCCCTCATAGTCTCGTCCGGTAGTCTGCTTGTCGTAACCCTGGTACTGCTTCATCTCCTGTGCTTCATTGGCGCTCACTTCGTAAGTAGCTTCGGGCGTAACATAGTGCGCCTGGTGTGTTTTTGGATCGCGATAGTAGATTCGGCCGTTCTTCTTCGACTTGTAATACTGAACCTTCTGCCCATTCTGCGCGACATGATGCTTGTACAGATAGTATAGAAGCGCTGCCCCGGCAAGCGCGATCACGACCTTCTTGCTAGATGACATGCCCTTCTTAGGCTCGGCAGGCATGGCGCCTGAACCGGTAGGCACCGGGCTGTTATCGCTGACCGGCGGGGGCACGGCGTCGTTCTGGTGACCACCGCAACCGGCAAGCGGTGGAGAGAGGAGCGACGCCACGAGCAGAAGCGCTGTGGGCCGCAACAGAAATTTCCGCTTCGTTTGAATCATGGATTGCGGTTCACCTTTCAAGAAGACTTACGAACGAGAACCTGAAACTTGCCCCGTGGTCCAAGTGCGGCCACGGAGTTGATGAGGTTGTGGATTGCAAACGGCAGCAACCGGATGTGAAGTCACCCTTACGACCATGTTGTCGACTGTCGGGAATACCTCGATCCCCGCGCTTGCCTTTAGAGGATCACGAGGATCAGCCGCTCAGCGGCGAGGCGAGCGCATTCCTCCACCTCCTGTATTTCGTGACTGTCCGGATAGACGATAGCCGGCCGCTATTGCCTCCCGCTCGGTATGGAAGTAGACGCGGTTCTCCTCGTTAGGCAAAGTTCCTGTGTCGCCTGGCAAATGGTAGACTTTCGTGTTTACATTTCCTATTATCTGCCCCGTCCGCCGCACAGGGCCACCGGGACGCCGCTTAGTGTCGACGGTTGGCCGCATCATCTCGCCGGATCCCGTAATGGGCGCCCTTATCGGGCCGGGCATCGTTCTTCCGGTCGTCACGGGCGGCGGCGCAGGCGGTTGGCTTTGCATGCACGAAGTTACCGCAAGGGAGGCTAACAGGAGAACCGCGCCCAGGACAGGCAATTGGTAATTTCCTCGCATGATTTCGCCCTTTCTGATACGGTTCGTCTTGTCTGCCTTGATTACCCGAAACGAACCCGTATGACGGAGGTCAACCGGCAATAAATGGCGGAGGCTACTATGCAGGAACTGCGTGTAATATTCTACTGACGGGGCAAGTCCGACACGCGCATCATTTCGCTACAGCCTGGTACCCGTGACCCGCTTTAGCATTCGACGCATTTCAAGGACGCGACCCAACCCCGATTCCTTTACAACCGTACGCTGGCTTGCGAAAGGAGCGCCAGCAACAAGCAACTGGCATTACTACCAGTTACGACAGTATTATACCACCATGTGAGCTGTTCTTCGTGTTAATTCGCATCGGTCTACATCGGCACGGCACGGCACTGGATGCAAACCGGGCGCGAATCGCCGCGTACTGGCCTCTGTATCCCATCGAAGGGCACGGAGCGTTCCAGGTCCCCGCCGCTGGAAGCGCTCGGCGTCAGCATATTCAAAGCTTGGGTTAAAACTCTCCGGTGTTCGGCGGAGTTAGAGCAACTTCCGCGGAACAATGGCGCCGTCATGTGCATTGGCCGACCACGTTCAAATCGGTCCGGCCGGATTTCTCCAATGATATGTTCCTTTCATCGCAATGAGCGCGTTGTCGTCATCAACGTTCCCTGGTACTTGCGCGAGGCAGCGCACGCCGTTCGCGGCGCCTCCTAACCGTCTATTGTGCTTTGACCCAGGTCGCGATATCGTTACTGCTCAGGCGCACAGTTCGGGGGTAACGGGGCATCCGAGAAAGGTGTTGTGTAGGGCGGTAAGCATGTCGTGCCCTTGCTTTCTAAGAGTCGAGAGGTAACCGCGAATCCGGCAGAATATCTCGGAGCCTTCAACACTACGGAAGCAGCCGGAAACCTTCTGATGCACTTTGACCATCCGCAGATCCCGTTCCGCCTGATTGTTGTCGAAAGAAACCGAAAAGTCCAACGCCAACCGCAGGATCGCTACCTGCTGTGTCTTAAGGCGTTCCAATACATTGCGCGCGGCGCTCTTCTTGGTTTTGCCACGCTTGTTATTGTTCTCTGGAGGCGGGCTCTCTTTGAGCCCTCGCTGAACAATCTTGGCATAGAGACTAATCGCACGCTGCAGATAGTCGTCTTCCAGGCAGGTCTTGCCCGCCGCCTCGGCTGCTTTCCTAGCGCGATGCAAGACCAGAAGCAACCCGATCATCCGCTGCATCCAGGTCTGTCGGGTTTGCTCCCACAGCCCGATCAACTCTCGCAGCAGATGCGCGTTGCAGAGACTGTAGCAGCCCGATATCGAGAGGTAAGAGGCATAGGCGTCATGGATGCGAGTGCCTTTCAATCGGGCAACAGGCCGATGGAATCGATAGCGATCCGGCCACGTTTTTCCTGGGAAGAGTAAAAGGTGAGAGTGTCGGTGCTGGCAACATGCAGCCAATGCAGTTTCTTGTTCACTCGGATGCCCGTCTCGTTACAATGCACGGCCGAAGCACCCACGATGGCCTCGTTGATCTGTGTCTCCACGACTTTCCGAGCGGTATAACAGGTGCGACGCGCGTTTGAGAGCGTGCCTTCGCAGGGAGCGCTTCCGAAGAGATCGGAGAGGAGTTGGTGGGTACGGGCGTAGGGCAGTGGTTGGCACTCCATCAGGTAGACCCCAAAGGAGAGAATGCCCGGCCCATATTGCACGGTCTGGGAAACCCTTTCCGGAAAAACGCCATGATTAAGGGTGTGGCAGTTGGGACAGACGCAGTCGTGCGTTTGATGCTCGCTGACCACAAGGCGCAAAGGGGGCAGGTGGAACACTTGACGCCGGTTCGTCTGAGTGGTGGGCGCCTCGGCCAAGGAGCCTCCGCAGTGATCACATTGTGTTGGTTTGTGAACTACAGTGGTATCCGGTTTCTCTGCAAACTCAAGTTTGCGGCCGGGATGTCCGACACGTTCTTTTTGAAGTGCAGCCAGGAGCCAGAGACCACGCTGCTGTTGTTGTTTTGGCGTCATGGTTTCTCTATCGTCGCGCTACCCGTGGCTGATAAGTGGTTCCCGCAGGGTGCGGGCGCAGGCTGGGGCTCTCCTTCTATGCATCCATCGTTTTGTCGCGAACGAAAGGAGAACGAAAAGAGCCTGATGACCTCTGATTCACACCGCTTATCCATTTTTGATAAAGGTCCTGGTACCAATTTGATGGATACCAGGACCTTTTTGCTTTGCCTACTTCTTGGACGGCGTTTTCTTCGCTGGGTGCAAACTGTCGCAGTATTCTTTTGCGATCATCGCGTCCCGTGGCCGATTTAGTGTGCAACCGTATCTCTATCGGATGTCGCATTGAGCGCGCCGTTTCGGGCGCCCTTACTCTTTGGGTCAGAGTCGCTACATCTTCTCAAACTTGCCGCGGTTTGCATTTCGGACAAATGTTGCCGGCTGTTTGTCGAAACGCGGCTTGCATCCGGCGCAGCAGAAGTAGTAGCTCTTGCCCTTGAACGTGCTCTTGCCCACCGCACGCTTGACGGAAGCGATCTTGTCGCCGGTTACCGGGCAGATAAGCGCGCTCTTCTTAATGACGACCGTTGCATGGTGATGTGCCGGAGCGGCCAGCGCCATATTGCTGAGCGCGGCCAGCGCCACCACCATCAGTATTGGAATCTTCATCTGTTACCTTTCCGAGGCGTGTGCCTCGTGTCTATGAATTGCTGTTTTGGCTAGTAGCCACCACTTCGATACGAGAAGCTGTAGCCACCGCCTCCAAACCCAACGCTGTAGCCGTCGCCATCGTGCCACCTGCTATGGGCGTTCTCGAGATAGCTATGGGCACGCTGGTGGTCCCAGTCGATGCGATCGTGCACCCGATCATGCTGGCGATCTATTCTTGAATGATCGCGATCATGCCGCAGGTCGAGCCGATCATGCAGTCGCTCATGGGCCGCCTGGTAGTCGTAACCATCGTAATACCCGTTGTCATTCCGCTCATGCCATCGCTGATGCGCACGATCCAGGCGGTCATGAGCGCGCTGGTGCTGCGCGTCGAGCCGGTAATGAGCATCGTCATGTCTCTGATCAAGTTGGTCGTGAACATCGTAGTGCCGCTGGTTTAAGTCATCATGGTACTGGTAGTGACCGTACCTATCGTCATCATGAGCGTAGGCTGGTTTCGCCCCGCACAGCAAAAGAAGTGCCGCGCTAGCGCCGATTAGCGCTGTCAATCCAAAGTAACGAGTATTCATGTCGTGTCTCCTCTGAGATAAGATGGTAGTGGGCGCTGACATCTGACGCAGTAGCTGTTGCTGTAGGCCCCTGGCTTATAGGTAATAAACGCTTCCGCGGAAATATTGTGACAACAGAGGCTATACCTTGCTCGTAAGCAAACTTCCTTACGAGCGTCGCATCATGACCGAATTGACTGCGACGATGATGGAGGAAGTCGACATAAGCTCGGCTCTTCAGAGCGAAGCTACATTGTCCTCAAGACGCTGCCCCGGCGCTTTCGAATTCTGTGCCGTTTCAAACAGGCCCCTGCACCCAGGCATCGCATTCCTCCGGATGGTTTGCCGATGTCGGCCAGCGGCGCAGTACCAATCAAAGACTAAAGATGGCCGCATCAGTCAAACTGGGCGCCTGGACGGAGGCAAACATAGGCCAAATGAAAGGAGGGCGAAGACACTTGCGTATTCCGGTCAATCTGAACGGTGAATCCGGCGGAAAGTGAACGCTTATTCCGGTTCAATCTGAACGCCTGTTCCGGTTGAATCCTAACGGTATCGGAGCGAAGCGACGCGGGTGTTGCATTATGGCTGCACGTGCGGCTCCGGAGTCAAGGTTCCGCGAAGCTTTCGCATGGATTCTCCTTTCATCTGGATTTTGTAGGCGTTGTGCAGAAGTCTGTCTAAGATGGCATCGGCGATGACCTCATGCCAGTTCTGCACAGGGACCTGCGCGGCGACAAGTGTTGACCGTCTTCCGTAACGATCGTCGAGGATCTCAAGCATGTCTCTTCGCTGCTCGTCGTTGAATGGGGCGATGCCCCAATCATCGAGGACCAGCAGATCGCAGCGCGCCATCGCATAGAGTCTGCGTGCGTAGGTTCTCTCTGCCTTGGCTTGTGCCAAGTCCCCAAATAGGCGGGGGACTCGAAAATAGTTCACATCATAGCCTTCTCGGCAAGCTTTGTTGGCAAGCGCGCAAGCGAGGAAGCTCTTCCCTACTCCGGTGGCGCCGGTGAGGATGCAGTTCTCGTGGCGGCGGAGCCAGTCGCAGGAGGAGAGCGCCAGGATCTGACTGCGATCGAGATTGCGCCCCACCCGGAAGTCCAGGTCTTCGAGGAGCGGCTTCCTGGCGCAGCTTGGCCTTGCCGAGGCGCAGCTTTAGCTTGTGGTTTTGGCGGGCGGTCAGCTCGCGGTCCACCAGCAGGCCGAGCCGCTCCTCGAAGCTAAGAGCGTTCACCTCTGGAAGCGCCTCCTGGTCGGCAACGCCGGCAAGCATGCCTTCGAGCTTGAGCGCTTTGAGCTTGTCGAGTGTGGGATGCAGTAACATCGTCATATCTCCTTGGTGGGTTGGTCACGATCCGGGCTTGAAGCGTAACGTTACGATTGGCGCCCTTCGCGAGGTTGGCGTAAGGTCGCTCGAATCGGGCCCGCAGTCCCTACGGCCGCATGTTGCAACAAAGAGATGCGGACCTGGGCCGGACGCAAATTTGATGCGGAAGTGTTCGATGTGGAGCGGTTCAGCAAGGATTTCAGGCGGCTGCGCTCTTATCTGTGAACCCTGACAGAACGGAGGGCCGAGTGGTGAAGGGGCCATGGCCGTCAGCCTGCTGGAGTTGGAATGGATGGCGGCGTGCCCTCCGACTTTTTGTTGCTCTCCTCGTTGGAAAGTAATGAGGCCCGCAGGTGTCACGGTGACGTGACGACCGTTTCCGAAAGCGCGTACTCAATCGCCGGCTCCATCGTCATGGCCTGCCCCTCTGCGAAGGCCGGCGCGAACGCCGCTTCGCCCAGGGCGGCTTGTACGTCTTTCACCAACTGATCGTAGTATTCCGAATGATCGCCAAACGGCAGGGACTCGCCCACCGTCTCGCGCAGCGATTGGGCGGCTCCCAAAAGTCGCGCTGCTCGCTGCAAGCCGGTTCTTCCTTCGGGACGAGCGGCCAATACCGCCATCCTCTCCAAAGCGGAGGCCGCGCCACCCCTATCTCCTATTTCGTGCCAGATTCGTAGGCTTTCCTGATAGAGCGCGTCCGCCCGCGCAAAATGGCCGAGCAAGCACATCACGTTGCCCAGGCTCAGCAACGCCCGCCCGAGTCCATCTAGCTTGCCGTCCTCCCTGAGCAGAGCCATACTCTCTTCCAGCAGCGACACGGCGTGCTGGTAATTGCCCTTGACTCGGGCAAGATCAGCCAGACTCATCAACGTAATACCGATGTTGGTTCTGCTCCCAATCTGGCGCAGCAGACCCAGCCTCTCCTCAAGCAGAGAACGGGCCGTCCCATAATCCTGCCGTTCCCGGGCAAGTTCCGCCAGCGCCCCCAACGAGGTAGCGACGGCGAAGTAATCCCCTTGCTTGCGATCCAGAGCCAGACTCTGCGAGAACAGCCGCAATGCCGTGGTCGTGTCTCCTTGCCACTGACTGCTTTGGGCCAGTCGATACAGTGCAGTAGAGGTCCCGGTCTCATCTCCGACCTCCTGGAAGAGGGCCAGACTTTGCTCCAGGAAAGGACGCGATTGGGCTAATCCCTCTTGCGACCGGATCAGCATGCCCCAGCGGCCAAGCGCCGTCGCAATTCCACGGGGTTCCGCCAGTTCTTGATAGAGGCGCAGGCTTTCCTCCAGCAGCGGGCGCACGCGCTTGGAATAGCCGTGTCGGGCGATCAAAAACCCCACCGCACCCAGGACTTTCGCCCGGAGCATGCGCTGCGCTGGCTGCGTAGCAGGCTGCTTTCGAGCAAGTGCTTCTTCCTGTCGGCATATTCCCTCGCTGCGCGGCCCGCGCATGTGCCAAAACTCGCTCAATGCAGCCGCGAGGCGCAGGCCCGTCTCTGCTTTGTCCACGTTTTCCTGACACCAATCCAGGGCAGCGCGCCAGTTATCGTGCTCGGCTTCCAGTTTATTGAGCCAAGCAACCTGTTGCGGCCCGGTCAACTGCGGCTCGGCTTCTTCGGCCAGGACGAGGCAGAAGCCCAGGTGCCGGTCGCGAATGGCCTCGGCATCTCCGCTCTCCAACAGCCGTTCCCGGGCGTACTGAAGTACCGTTTCCAGCAGCCAGTAGCGCGTGTGCCCGTCCCGCGTCTCGGCAAGCGCGAGCGACTTGTCTACCAGCCCTGTGAGCAGGTCGAGCACGTCCCACTCCTCCAGGGTCGCCCCGGACGGCGTTTGCCCGGCGCATACTACCTCTGCAGCTTCCAGCGTCCAGCCCCCGGCAAACACAGCAAGCCGGTGCAGTAGCGCCTTCTCTCTGTCTTCAAGCAGGTCATACGACCAGTCAATCAGGGCGCGCAGGGTCTGCTGACGGGGCAGAGCCGTGCGGCTGCCGCCCGTGAGCAGGCGGAAGCGGTTGTCGAGTTTGCTGTTGATCTCCTCGACCGATAGCGAACGCATGCGGGCTGCGGCGAGTTCGAGGGCCAAGGGAATACCATCCAGATGGGCACATATCTGGGCAATCGCTTCCGCGTTGTCCGCAGACATCTGAAAGGAAGGCAGAACCTGCTGGGCGCGTATTACAAAGAGCTGGATGGCTTCATACGTACCCAAAAGTGACAGCCACTCTTGCTGGGAATGACTATCACCGGCAGCGAACGGGGTGAGGGCGGGGGTGCTCAGCGAAGGCACGCTCCATCCTACCTCGCCAATTAATCCCAGAGATTGCCGACTGGTCGCAAGGATACAAACTCCAGGACAGGCCCGCTGGATGGCATCGACAGAGCCGGCGCAGGCGTCAAGCAGATGCTCGCAGTTATCGAAGAGCAGTAGGAGCGACCGGGATTGAAGACGGTTTTGCAATGTTACGAGCAGAGAACGTTGCGGCTCTTCCCGAATCTGCAACACCGAAGCGACGGTTTGTGCGATTAAGGCGGGATTAGAAAGTGGAGCCAGGTCTACAAAGAAGACCCCATCCGGGTACTCTTCGGCCACCACTTCAGCCACAGCAAGCGCCAGGCGGGTCTTGCCCACTCCCCCCGGCCCTGTCAGGGTCAGCAGGCGAGCCGTGCGAAGTAAAATAATGATCTGCTCCATTTCCGACTTGCGTCCTACCAGAGCCGTCAGAGGGGAGGGCAGTTGACGGGGAGGATCCGAGTGCGGCAGGAGAGACACGGAGGGAGCGGGCCGTACCGGAAGGCGCGCTTGCATTCGGATCTGCTGAAACACGGCGCGTGTTTGTGGATCGGGATCGGTGTTGAGTTCACGGCGCAACATCAGGCGCAACTCGCGATGGGTTTGCACCGCCGCTCCATAATCTCCTACGGATGCAAACGCCTGGATCAAGGCACGTTGTGCCTGCTCCCGTAGCGGATCAGTCTGGATGACCAGGCGCAGATACTTCACAGTCGCGTTGCCATCCCCGGAAGCGCTGGCTATGCCTGCCAGATTCTCCAGAGTGCTAAGATAACTCTCCTCACGGACTCGTCGCTCAGCATGCACCCACTCTTCGGTACATCCTTCCAGGAGGGGGCCACGATAGAGGGCAACCGCGCGTTCCAGGGAAGCCACATCCCCGGCAGCAACGCCGGCATCGAAGTCCAGCACATCTATAGTTGCACAGGAAACATCCAGGAAGAGAGCGTTTACCATCGAGGGGCAAAGACACTTGCCCGCCTCGCCCAGCACATGGCGCAGATTGCTCAGGCTCTGGCGCAAGTTGTAGAGGGACTGACTATGCGTGCTCTCCGGCCACAAGGTGCCCGCCAGCCAGATGCGATCCAGAGCTTGCTTATGGCGCAGGATAAGTAAGGCCAGCAGCCATTGGACCTTGCGAGAGCGCAGGGGAGGGATGACCACACCGTTGACACGCACCTCAAAGGCACCGAACAACCGGATATGTAGCCCAGGCGCGGCCTCCTCTTCCATCCCTTCTCTCATATTCGAGCCTCCGTTTGCTCCATTTCCCACCTTGTACACGCTTTTCCTACTTGTCTGTACACGTTTTTGTCCATCACGCTCTGCGATACTGTGGTTGTCTTCTCCAGCTAAGGCGCGAAGGGAGAAAGAAGAGGCGGAAATCACTTTCGCCTGAGGCGAATGCCGGTAGTCAGAGCGCCTACACAGTCTCGCATTTCGATCCAGGGAGGTTTACTATGAAAGGTTCGATCCTGCAAATGTGCCAGAAGGCACTCAGAATGGCGCTTGTGATGTTCTTCGGAGTATTCGCTGTCGGCGCGATGGCTCAGTCGGAAATCAAAATCAACGGCACAGGGGAACTGCACCTGGCGAACAAGGCGGCTTCGACGCTGACGCTGCAGGGAAACGCCTCGTCGCTGGGAGATTACACCGGTTACTGCGAAATCGCGTTTGCTGGCGCTGACAGGGCCGGGAACATGAGCGGTGCAGGAGTAGCGGTAGTCCAGGCTTCCAACGGGGATTTACTGGCCGGGGAGGTAACCTGGCAGATGGATGCTCATGGCGCCGGTCAGATCACCTTTACCTGGTGCGATGCCATTACATTGGGTGATGGCACCCTGGTTCACAGCAAAGGGCGTTTCGCCAAGTCGCGACCCCACAAGAGCGCGAGCAGTACGCACTGTATTATGTTTTACCACCTTTACAATGTGGCCAGCCTCAACTGACCGCCTGATGAGAGACAAAGGGGAGAAGACCGGGAGTCTTCCCGATTCCGCTCCGTACCGAAACCGCGTTCTATGACAGGGGCGTCTGGAAAGGATTGAGCCGTGTAACGCGAAAGTGTTAAGCCCGGTTCTTAGACGGGGGAGCGGCGGTAACGATTCTTCCCTACGTGACAGTGCCGTCAGGACGAGATGCCGCTCCCTGTCACAGGCAACTAAAGTGTATGCCTGAACGTATACCACTATACCGTGTGAAGTTTGCCCGGTTGGTTGGACAGGATATCTCGGCCGCTTGTAAGCAACCGGTGAGATCCCTGTTGGTGACTTGCACACCCTGATTTGAATTAGAGATCGATTCTGCCCACCGGCAAGGAACCGGAATGAGAGGAACTGTTATCGCTGCCCGCCAGATTCGCACGCCGGCGTTCACGCTGGTAGAGCTATTGGTCGTTTTCGGCCTGCTGGCCGTGATTGCAGCAATCCTCCTGCCGGTGTTTGCGCGTGTGCGCGCCCTGTCAGTAAAGACAACTTGCCTTTCCCATGAACGACAAATCTCGGCGGCCTGCGCGCTCTACCTGCAAGATTATGACGAGCGATTTCCCGATCTCCGATCCGACTCGATGAGCGCGCGTTTCGAATCCGATCCACCTTACTGGCACGACCATTTCTGCCTCTGCTTGCATCTTACACCAGACCAACCCTGCTACCTACTCCTGCTCCATCCTTACTTAACGACGAATCAGGCCGCCTTCTGCCCCACAGACGTGGATCGAGCGTCCGGCGGGCGCACGACAACTTCCTACGAATACAAGCTGTGGCTCGCGCGAGGTCACAGCCTGGCGGACGTGCCAAAGCCGGCCTCTCTCGCCCTTCTCTGGGAACAATGGGCGTACCATGAAGGAGACGGCCATCTCTCGGAGTACGACCGCCGGTCTGCTATGAACGTCGCCTTTGTCGACGGGCATACAGCCTGGCGCCGCCTCTCCGATTCGATGACCGCACGATTCACTGGCGGCCCGGACCTACACGGCCTCTTTGCCGAATCGAACCCTTCCGATCCTCACTTTGCCATGGACTTCGAGCGGTAGCCGTCATCGGCGGCACCGTCTGGCCATCTCATGTGCAAAGGGCAGCAGATCGTTGAGCGGCATCTCGCTCGCCGCCACAAAAGCCGCACGCTCGGTTTCCCATGCCACGGTCGATTGCCCGTCCGATTCCCTTGTCCTGTAGCTTTGCTTCCCATACGTAGTAAGACCCGTGCCGCGCTCGGCCAGGTGTGCTCTCGGATAGATCAGCAGCTCCACTCTCCGTCGCCGTTCGTCCATATAGAGAAGTACGCCGCAATTATCGATGGGAAACACTTCTTGAAGCCGGGCGTGTACGAGAGAAAGGTTCAGGGGTGGAATCTCGGTTCCGATTCTGGCGCTGAGCCAGCGGGAAGCCAGGTCCGGATCGTCCGTCACGAACTGCTCACGGCCTGGCGGCGGGGCAGACTGCACGTGGATCGCGGAGAGGTCGATCGATCGCGGTGTAGCGAGAAGCGAAATTAGAAGGGCGGCTGTGGTTACCGCAAGCGCCCCAAGAACCGCCCACCGCAAGCGCACGTTCTTGAGCTCTTTTGGGCGATGAACGTCAATCCCGTCGAGGCGCGCCTGTAGGATTTGGAAGAACTCCGGAGGAAGCTCCGCGGGGGTAGTAGATGCCGCGAACTTGCCCATCCGGACTCGATGCGAGCGTAGCGATTGCAGGGAGTTTGCGCATGCGGGGCATGACTCCACGTGGGCGGCGACGACGGACGCCGCGGCAGAATCTTCGATCTCACCGTCGACCCATTCGGCCAGTCTCTCCGGCTCCAGCTTACCGCAGCTCAATTCCTTGGCTCCCCAGCGCCTGTCCGGCGATCCTGGCGGCGCTCACGAGCGTATTCAGCCAGGCTTTCACGCATCACTTCCCGGCCCCGGTTTAGCCGCGAGCGCACTGTTCCCACCGGAATCCCCAACGCCGACGCCGCCGCTTCATACGAGAGATCCTCAACATCCACCAGCAGTAACGTCAATCGCACCGGCTCGGAGAGACCGGCTAGCGCCTCCTCGATCTCAGGATCCAGCGCCTCCGAAATCAGCGCCGGTTCCGGCCACTGCACCGCTGATGCCTGATGAACGTCCGAATCCTCCTCCATGGCGTCCCGGCTAATAATGCCAACTCGGCCGCGGCGCCGGAGATCAGTCAAATAGAGGTTCGTCAGAATACGAAGCGTCCAGGCACGAAAGTTCGTTCCCGTCGTGAAGGATTCAAAGGCGGTGTATGCGTGCGCCAGAGTCTCCTGCGCCAGGTCCTCCGCATCCTCGCGATTCCGGGCCATCCGAAGGGCGGCGGCGTAAATCGCGCCTCCATGCTCGATCGCGAGCCGCTCGAACTCCGCACGCCGGTCCCGTCCGCACGATCCGCTTCGCGACCACCGAATCATACCTTCTGCCTGCCCCGTTTCTATTCAACCGATCCGGTGTGACGAAAGCTGAGTCGCACGGCGGTCATGTTTGTGGCAGCGCCGACGAGAAGGCGGGCACGGTGATGGCTTCCAACAAAGCCTTCTTGGATTGAGACGCACTCTTCCACGACCCGGCGATCGTGATGGCGATCGTGGATCGCCTGCTTCACTACAGCGTGGTGATAAACACAAGGGCCACGGTTCTTGGCGTCCGCTCCACTCCCTGGTGACAAATGCTTTCACCAGGGAGTGGAGGCCGGAGTTTCGTGAGAGTTTACCGGGCCGCGAGCCCGTTTGCCCCCATCGGAAGAAATCCCACGCTGCCGATAGGCGTCAGGCTTCCATCATCCTCCACGCGGAAGCCCTGAATCGTCCCGAAACCGCCGTTCAGCACGTAAAGAAACCGGCTGTCGGCGCTCAAAGAACAATCGATGGGTACGCTTCCTGGCCCGGTGATGGCAGTCACGCCATCCTCATCGAGCAGCGAGAGACTGCCATCTTCTCCGATGCCATAGCCGGAGATCGTACCGTCTGCAGTATTGGTCGTATAGGTGTATCGGCAATCGCTGGTAATGACGACCCAGCAGGGGGCGGCCTGATGATCCGGGGCGGATGCAGTATTAATCGGAAGGGAGCCGTCCGCCATGGGATGATAAGACGACAATGCGCCGAGGCCGGGCGCCCCCCCGAAAGCCTCCGAGACAATCATGTCCCCGCGGATATCGAAGCTGAACCCGAATGGAGTCATGCCGGAAGAGGCATTCGGAATAGGACCGGACGCGCGGCCGTCGGCGCCGACAATGTACGTGTCCATGATATTGGTCCCTTTCTCCGTCACAACTAGGAGA
>JBBQVV010000185.1:0-13375 GCA_038211235.1 Chthonomonadales bacterium
GGTGCCGGCCCTATTGTACAGGTCCGGTCTCGCGGACTCCCACGGGCCCGGTACCAGGATGGTCTGCGGCGCCTCATCACAGAATTGAAATGTCCAGTCGCCATCCAGGGAGACACGCGTCCGCATCGAATCCATAAAACCGTTTTCGCGGGAAGCAAACGGTTGTCGAGTCTCCGGCACGTGCAATGCAATCGGGTCTATAGCAGGCGAAATGGACATACGTTGATCCTCGACGGCATTGTTGTAACGGCTAGAAAACTGGGGGTCTCAACATCTATCACAGAGGTTCCCTTGCGTATGTTCCAACTCACTGTCCGGTTGACGGCGGCTGCGAACTGGGGCATCGTTTGTCCCGCAGCGTCCCTGGAGTAGGAGGAAAACCGGCACCGCACCACGAAAACCGTGCGTGCCAGGAGCCGCCGCCTGTATTAGCGCAGCTGCCCGCAGTGCCGCGAAAGGAACTGAGAATGGATGCGGAGACGCTCCGGATCTCGAACGAAAAGCTTCTAATCGTGGATGACGATCCGCTTATGACCGAACTCTTTCAGAAGTACATGAGCAAGCACGAGTTTGACGTCGCAACAGCCGCCAGCGCCGTTCAGGCGCTGAAGATCGTCGAGGCCGAACAGTCGGGCATCCGCCTGGTTCTTACGGACATGACCATGCCGACGATGGACGGCCTATCACTTGCACGGGAACTTGGACATCGCCATCCCGCGCTCCCGGTGATCCTGGCGACCGGCCATGATGTTGGCATGGAGGCCGCGAACGACCTGCCAAACGTGGTTGCGGTAGTCCGTAAGCCATATCAAAACCGGGCACTAGCTGCCCTCATCCGTCAGATACTGCAGCACGGCCGGGCTGAATCCTGAATAGGCCTGAAGTGTCCGAGTCTACTTCACCTAGAGTCTCGGTCGCAAACGTATCGAAGTCCAGCGATTTCTTACAACCGGCTGCCAAACGGAAGTATCCCGCGGACGCAATCATCGCAGCATTATCGGTGCAGAGTTCAGAACGCGGGACAACGAGGCGGATGCCTTCCGCGGCCGCCATTGCGTCCAGCGACGCGGCAAGCGCTCCATTTGCAGCCACACCTCCGGCCACTCCCGCAGTTCGTATGCCCGACGACCGCGATGCGCGTCGCAGCTTCTCCGTGACCACGTCGACGATCGCCGCCTGGTAGCTTGCGGCCACATCCTCAGCCGGAGTCGCGCCCTCGTCTCGCAGTAGGAACGAGCGAAGCGAGGTCTTGAGGCCGCTGAAGCTGAAGTCAAGGCTGTCGCCCAGGAGGGATCGAGGGAAGGCGATTCGCGAGCGGTCTCCGGCCTCGGCCAGTCGCGCCAAATTCGGCCCACCGGGATACGCCAAGCCGAGGAGCCTCGCACCCTTATCGAACGCTTCGCCCGCGGCGTCGTCGCGAGTACGACCACAGATCGTGTACCTCCCGTGCCCGTCCATCCGGACGATCTGTGTATGGCCGCCGGATACTATGAGCACCAGAATGGGGAAAGTATCGACGAGGTCCGGGGCTTCCAGGAAGACCGAGTAGACGTGGCCTTCGAGATGATGTACGGGGACAAGGGGCAGATCAAATGAGTAGGCGATTGCCTTGGCGGTGGAGACTCCAACAAGCAGGGCTCCAAGTAGACCGGGTCGGTTGGTTACGGACAGCGCATCCACATCTCTAAGAGATAGCCTTGCTGCGGAGACCGCTTCCGTGACGATCGGGAGAATGCTCTCGACATGACTTCTCGAAGCGACTTCCGGGACCACGCCGCCGTATCGCGCGTGAAGGTCGGCCTGACTTGCGACAACGTTTGAAAGGATTTGCGTTCCGTCGCGAACGATCGCCGCGGACGTCTCATCACAGCTTGTTTCGATTCCGAGAACAATCACAGCTCGGGGTCTTCCGCTCCTGGAATCGCATTGAGACAGCATCGCAGCTCATAGAGTCGCTGCCGATACACTGCGGTGCGTATCGCGTCCGCCCACATCACGATCGCATTTTCGCCGGTATCGGCATAGTAGCTCCTGCGGATCGCCGCATTACGAAATCCGTATTTGCGGTAGAGCTGTTGCGCGGGACAGTTGCTTTCTCGTACCTCGAGTGTCGCGTGCGATGCCCTTCGGATAACAGCCTCCTCCATCAGGCAAAGCAGCAGTCGCTCACCGATCCGCCGCCCTCGAAACGTAGGGTCAACCGCGAGCGTCGTCAAGTGGGCCTCGTCTCCGATGACCCACGCTCCGCCGTAGCCCACGATCTGTTGACCCATGCGGGCTACGAGATAAGTCGCAGCTCTATTCTTAAGCTCGACCTCGTATACCGAGCGCAGCCATGGCTGTGGGTAGCACTGACGATCTATCGTCTCCACTACATCCAGGTCAGCATTCCGCATCTTCTCGATCCCGACAGGAGCCGAAAGAGCCCTCATTTCCATGTGCTCCAGGAACTGCCGCTCCGTAACGGTCTACCTCTTCCGCCGTGCCCTCGAATCGTGTGGGTGTTATCGGCAGCGAAGTTCATCCGCAAAAGGCGTCGCACTCCGGAAAGTCCGCGGCGCCAGTTTAACATAGGCGACTCGAGTTGTCAACACCGCTCAGGCGCGAGCGCATCACACGGACGGCGCCCTTAACGCGATCGCGATCGACCCCCGTTTCAAGACCGCGGGTCGCAAGTAGGGCCAGAAGGTCCTCCGTCGAGAGGTTGCCGGGCGCGCCAGGCGCGAAGGGGCATCCGCCCAGCCCACCGGCAGAAGAATCGAAGACCGAGATGCCGTAGTCGAGCGCGGTCTTCACGTTCTCCAGCGCCGATCCGTGTGTGTCATGGAAGTGATAGGCCAGGCGGTCGACCGGCGCCGAACCAAGCAACGCTTCCGTCAGGCGGGCGACGTCCTCGGGCCGTGCGGAGCCGATCGTATCCCCGATGGAGACCTCGTCAACCTTCATTTCGAGCAGGTCGATCACGATCGGAAGGACCCTGCCCGGTGCTACTGGTCCCGTAAATGGGCAGGAAAACGCCGTGGAAACGTAGGCGCGTACCCAGAGCCCTTCATTCCGCGCTCGAGATACCAGTCCGCGAAATACCTCAAGGGAGCCTTCGATGGTCTGCCCGATGTTGCGCAGTGCAAAGGCTTCGCTGGCGGCAGTAAATACCGCGATTCCATCTGCTTGCGCCGCTATCGCACGATCGAGTCCACGCTCATTGGCAACCAGCCCTGTATACCTTACACCTGGCCGTCGAGTCAGATTCGCAAACACAGCGTCGGCATCGGCGAGCTGGGGCACCCGAGCCGGGTTCACGAATGACGACACCTCGATCTCGCTAAGACCTGCCCCGGACAGCGAATCGACGAACTGAACCTTCACTTCTGTCGGCAGAATCACCCGCTCATTCTGCAGCCCGTCACGCGGACCGACTTCGACGACGCGCACCCGTCCGGCAGGATCTAATTCGAACGCAGCTCCGATTGTCGCTTCATTGACGGTCCGGGTCAAGCTGGCGACCCCGATGTTGACGAGACCGCCGACGAACCATCCACTCGGGCGACATCCGCTCCCTGTTCGATTCGCTGTCCGCGCTCGACAAAAATCTGTGTCACGCGTCCGGTGGTCGGACTCTCGACCATTGTCATGACTTTCATGGACTCGATAACGGCGATCGGCTGAAATGCCTCGACCAGCTGGCCGGCAGTAACCACTACGTCGGCTACGACACCTCCAATCGGCGCGACTACTCTGCCCCGCTCGACCACCCCGGCGACGTCGGCAGCCCTCGACGCCGAGCGTACAAACGTATAGACGCGGCCCTTCCAGCACAGGGTAATATTGCGGCCATGGCGCGCATACGGGACGCGCAGCACGCGCTTCGGCTCTGGTCCATCGCCGCTCCCTCCACGCGTCGTGACGACGAGCACCGCGATCGAGTCCTCCATTCGTGCATCTTCCACCATATATTCAGCCTCGCTGGCAAGACGCACGAGAGTCCGTTCCGCTCGACGTTCAGACGTCAGGGCGACCTTATCTCCTTCATACTCAAATTCCAGTTTCGCCATGGCTATCAACCTGCTTCGCCTCGCGAATCGGAGCACCTTTCATCCAGGTTCTCATACGTTGCGCCACCTGCCGATCTCACCCCAGGCGCTGGTGGGGCCGGCGGCAATCGACTCCGATTCCGCTCGGACCCGCAATTTCGGCGCAGGGAGCGCACATAACTGCTCCGCTGCCAGCGCAACCAGCACCTCATCCGGAACCTCCCGCTCAGAGCGCCAGCCCCGCAGCCGCTCCTCCAGAAACCGTACATGAGTCTCTCCCGCCCGGAACTCCGGATCGCGGACGATCGCGAGTAGATAGTCAATATTGGTATCGACGCCGATCACATGGAATTCGGAGAGGGCAGATTCCAATCGGTCGATGGCGAGGGACCTCGTCGAGGCATGCACGATTAGTTTCGCAAGCATAGGGTCATAGAAGGGCGTCACCTCGCTGCCGCGCTCCACTCCGGAATCAACTCGAACTCCAGGGCCGCGAGGTTCGATCCAGTGCGCCAGGGTGCCTAGCGACGGGGCAAAACCGCGCTCCGGATCCTCGGAGTAGATTCGAGTCTCGATCGCGTGTCCAAATGCAGCCACGCCGTGTGTGAGAGCGGGCGTCGGTTGTCCGGCCGCGACATCGATCTGCAATCTCACGAGGTCCAGTCCGGTGCGCATCTCCGTGACCGCATGCTCCACCTGGAGTCTCGTATTGACCTCCAGAAAATAGAACTGGGGTTCCATACCGCTCTCGTCGAGTAGAAACTCGACCGTGCCCGCGTTGCGATACCCCACCTCCTGACCGAGCCGAACGGCTGCGTTCACCATGCGCGCGCGAAGATCCGCGTCGAGCGCGGGCGACGGGCTCTCCTCTAGAATTTTCTGATGTCTGCGTTGAATTGAGCATTCCCGCTCGTGCAGGGCAACCACGGTTCCCTGGGCGTCACCGAAGATCTGCACTTCGATGTGTCTTGGCCTCGAGAGAAACCGCTCGATCAATACGGTATCGTCACCGAACGCCGCCTGCGCCTCTCTGCGCGCCTCGTCCAGCTGCGATTGGAACTGTGTGCGGTTGTTGACGACGCGCATGCCACGGCCGCCACCGCCTGAAGCAGCCTTTATAATGATCGGTTCGCCCAGTGCGGCCGCCTCGGCAGCAAGTCGTGCATTCGACTGATCCGCGCCATAGTATCCCGGAACAATCGGGACACCGGCTCCGGCAGCGATGCGCTTCGCGCCGGCTTTGTCGCCCAGGGCGCGAATCACGTCGACAGGCGGACCGATGAAGATTATTCCCTCTTCGGCACACCTTGCCGCGAAAGCGCAGCTCTCGGACAGAAAACCGTAACCGGGATGGATTGCATCCGCACCCGAGGATCTCCCCGCACCAAGTATCCGATCTGCATCGAGATAGCTTTGTGCCGCGGGGCCAGGCCCAATGCAGACAACTTGATCTGCCAGGTGAAGATAAGGCGCGTTGCGATCGGCTTCGGAAAAGATTGCGACCGACGGGATGCGCGCCTCCCGACAGGCGATCAGAATTCGTGCGGCAATCTCGCCACGGTTGGCAACAAGCAGCCTGCTAATTTGTCGAATCCGTTTACGTGCCGCCATTGCACCGCCTAATGGTTAGTCGAAGAGCGCCCGTTAATACATTCAATGATTGCGATGGAGGAGAGCGATGATATCACGCGCCATTCTGATTCTGTCGATGTGGATTCTCTCGTCGATGGCAGCGACGGGTGCGAGATCCTACTTTACGGCAATTACTGGTGATGACAGCAACTCCGGCACCCAGGCGCAGCCCTTCCGATCGATCCATCGCGGCGTTCTTGCCCTTCGGCCAGGTGACACACTGACCATTCGAGAAGGCGTCTACGCCGAAGCGATCGAAGCGAGTATCCCGGCGGGCGAATCCTGGTCGACTCCCGTTACAGTCTGTGCGTTTTCTGGTGAGAAAGTCATCATCAGGCCGAACGCTTCTCAGGAGCGCGCATTCACGTTCCGCGGACCGCAGCACCACATCGTAATCTCCGGGCTTATCATCGACGGCGCCAATACTCCTTACGATTGTATCAAGATCACAAACTCCACGACGACCGGACCCTCTCACCATATTCGATTTCAGGAGTGCGAGATACTCAACGCGAACGAACAGGGCATCCTTGTCTCCGGCGGAGCCAACTACAACGAGTTTCGCAATCTCAAGGTACACAATTGCGGACTTAGCGGCAGGCCGCACAAGATGCCACTAGACCACTACCACGGATTCTACATTGCCACCGATCACAACCTTGTGTCCGGCTGCAGCGTGTACCATAATGCAGGCTATGGGATCCACTGTTACGACGATTCGAAGACCAGCGCAAACTTCAATGTCGTTCGCGACAGCCGGTGCTACGATAACGGGGTCGCGGGGCTAAGCGGCGCCGGGATCATCCTGAGCTCCGGAACCGGAAACTGCGCCTTTGATAATGTGATCTTCGGTAACGCCTGCGGCATTGCGGTGGACTACTCCGCCGTAGACACACGGGTGTTCAATAATACTGTGTACGGCAACCGGAAGTATGGTATCTACGTTTCTTCACGAAGCCGAGCAACGACCATCACGAACAACATTTCATTCCGCAATGGGTGGAACCCACAGATACTTGATGACGCTGGGCAGGACACGGCGCTTGTTACCAATCTTTCGGGCGTAGATCCGATGTTCGTTGACGCTGCAGGCAGCGACTTTCATCTAAAGAGCGGCAGCCCGGCGATCGGCCGCGGAACAGCGGTTCGGGAACCCGATTCCGCGGCCGAGGTGGACACGAGAGCCAACCGCACAATGCGGGCTCGACAAGATATCGGCGCCTACGAGCACCGATAGCCCGTCGGTCGCGCTACTCGCGCAGAAACCAACGCCGCCGAATCTCCGGAGCGTAGCTAAGGTGGAACTTGCTCATCGCGATATCGTGAACGTACCGGACCGCCTCCTCCGGGGAGTCCGTGACGTGGAGCATCTCGAAATCGCTCTGCGAAATCGTGGCGCCGCCCAGGAGGCGATCGCGAATCGCATTTACCAATGGCTCCCAGTAGTCCAGACCGCAAAGTACCACGGGGAACCCTGGCATCTTTCCCGTCTGTATAAGCGTCAGCGCCTCAAATACCTCGTCCAGCGTGCCGTAACCTCCCGGCATGGCTATGAACGCATAGGAGTACTTCGCCAACATTACTTTGCGCACAAAAAAATGGTCGAATTCGACCATAATGTCCAGATAGGGATTTGGCGCCTGTTCGTGCGGCAGCTTGATGTTGCACCCGATCGAGCGACCGCCCGCCTCTCGCGCCCCGCGGTTTGCGGCCTCCATGATGCCAGGCCCTCCGCCGGTCATGACGGTGAATCCCGATTCCGCCAGAAGGGCGCCGACACTGCGCGCCATCGAATAGTACCGATGATCCTCCTTGAAACGTGCCGAGCCAAATACCGTTACACAGGGACCGACGAAATGTAGTTTCCTAAAACCGCGTATAAACTGAAAGAAGATATCCAGTGCGAGGCGCAGCTCGAACCCGCGTGGTTGTGGACCGGAGAGAAACCTTCGCTCCTCAATATGCTTCTGGGTCGCGGAACTCGATGACGTACTTACTTTTTCCTCCGGAACTGAAGGCATGCCGTGTCTCCAAATGAAACCAGTAGGCTGAACGACTGAGGTATATGGGATAAGGAGTATTCACCATGCAACTCGTTGGCATGCGGTACGGAATCACGTTCATCGCCATGATAACGACGCTCGTCGCGGGAATGACATCCACTATGGGCTATCCTTCACGCAGTCATTGCCCCGACCGCGCGGCAAGGCGTCCAGCATGTGAACTGGCGAGCGATAGTCACCTTGAACTGAAGCGCTTTCACCGCACTGCGTTCGATCATGCGGTCGAGGTCGGAAATCTAAAGGCCGATCTCTGTGCGGCGCAACACCATGACGCGAAGCAGCGGGCCAGAAAGTCCGGTCACTCTGTACCGGTGGCAAAGCCCGGACCCGGCACGGCTCAGCTGGTTCGTCCCAACAGGCAGCTCCGTCCGGACCAGGTGGTCAAGATTCAGATGTCCGCGCTTCAGCACAATGATGTGCCGAAGCCCGACACCGGCATCACCACCACGTTCGCGTTCGCATCGCCACAGAACCGGCTTGCAACCGGGCCACTGTCACATTTCACCGAGATCGTTAAAGCGCCGGCCTACTTTCCCATGCTGAACTGCAAGACCGTAACTTACGAGCTGATCAGCATCAATGGAGACACGGCTCAACAGCGCGTTCACATCGTTAGCGCAAACGGCGAGCGTATCACGTACGTTTTCATGCTTTCTCGCCAGCAGGATGGCGTCTACGCCGGATGCTGGATGAACGACGGCTGCGTGCGAGACGATGCCGGAGAGCAGCTCCATCGCTTCGACGCGTAGCTGCGGCTCTTCCTCCCCTCTGAATGCGATCGTCATATTGCATCGGTCTTAGTGCGAATGCCGATGTTCGCGCCGAACAGAAGCGGGATTCGCGGCAGTTCGTCCGGGCAGCTCGTGTCGTGCCGGCGGATTAATTGCCCTCGGGCAGATACCACCGATCCGGGGGCGCCTGCTCCGTATAGAACTGCTCCAGTCGAAGCGCTTTCTGGTGTCCGTCCATGAGACCGAGATTGGTGCGCCGTGTATGACGCGCAGCGGGTCGCGCGTCGGCCTCATCGTTAAGGGGATCACTGGGCGCCGTAGACTTTAAGGCGTCCGGGCGCTCGACGTCTATTGCCGGCAGATGGCTCCCTACGCATTCTGCGTCATCTTGCCCTTATCGGCAGCCTGAGCGTTTTCACGGGCCTCCTCGCGCTGGGCGGCCATCTCCTCAACGGTTTTTGTGTGGAGGCGCGCCATGCCGTGAAAGTCCTCCATCGTTTTGACACGCGTACCGTTCGCCTCGTGGTCCCCCAATCGCTTACTTGCCGCCTCGACGCTCCCGTTCGCCCGGTACTGCGGCAGCCACTCCGCCTGCGCTGCCAACATCTCGTCGGTCATCTGCCAGACCTCCTCCGGATCGCATACCGCGCCAACGAGCGGATCGTGAAGCATCGCCTGCTTCAGCAGTGTCACATCGCCGTGGACCGCCGCCTCCATTCCCATTCTCTGGACGTTGACCGAAACGGAGCAGGTTGCCGCGCATGCAAGCGGCAGGTCGCCAATGTGCGCCATATGGATACCGTTGCGATCCACGAAGCCAAGTGACTCGACGATGCAGTTGTCCGGCAGGTTCGTAATGATACCCGTGTTCGGAACGTTGAAGTGACCGCGATACGTCCGTCCCGTCTCGAGCGCTTCGAGGATATAGGAGCCATGTTCGTCACTGCGCTTCTCCGGGACAAACTTCGGCGGCTCCTGCTGCAGCCAGTTGGGGAAGTCGCTCTCGAACCAGTTTCGGCCCTCCGTGCAGACTCTCAGGTAACCGCCCGTCTCGCCGTTGATCCACGAGGACAGGTCGATCCACTTCGTGATCTCGTCGAGCCGCTTGCGATACCAGGGCACGTACTCCGAAAGGTGACCGTTGCTCTCCGTCGAGTAGTAGCCGAACCGTTTCAGGACGTCTATACGCACCTTTTCGGTCTCGGGAAATTGCGGATGCGACGAGAACAGCTCGTAGAGCATCGGAATCAGATCGTACTCACGCCACTTCGCCTTCAGGCACCACGTCTGATGGTTGATCCCCGCGAACGTAAACTCGATCTCCTTGCGGTGGACTTTCTCGTCGTGCCCTATCAGGCCGTCGCGCCGAGCCCATTGCGTCACGCATTCGGCGATCTGATGCTGGGCTCCCTGAACGCCATGGCATAGCCCGACCGTTTTGACGCCGCCATAGGTATTACATGCCCAGGTGAGCATCGCCATTGGGTTGGAGTAGTTGAGGAATAGCGCTCCCGGCTTCGCGACCTCTCGAATGTCCTTGCAGAAATCGAGGAGCGCGGAAATTCCACGCTGCGCATACATGATTCCTCCCGCGCAGATCGTATCGCCGACGCACTGGTCGATGCCGTATTTGAGCGGGATATCGATATCGGTCTGGAAACCTTCCAGGCCGCCCTGACGGATCATGCAGATTACATAGTCGCAGTCCCCGATCGCCGCCCGCCGGTCGGTGGTAGCGAGGATTTTCGCCGGCAGGTTGTTTCCTGCGACGTCACGCTCGGCCAGCTGCCGCACCATGTCGAGGTTATCCTGGTTGATATCGGTAAAGGCGAACGTGGTCTCGGCGAACTCGGGAACGGTCAAAAGGTCAGCCATCAGTCGGCGCGTAAACCCGATCGATCCCGCGCCGATCATGGCGATCTTGAGAGGCATAGCCTTATGGCTCCTTCGTTAAGGATTAGGACGAGGAGAGATTAGTGGTAAGGAGCGCGGAGTCCTGCCGCGAGGGCGGAACGGCGTTGACTCGACTCCTGGCAGCATAACTGAGCGTCGTGCTTGACCCGACCAGTACGCGTTTCGAATGTATCTCGCCGCCGCTAGATCAGGTGTTCGACCGTTACGTCCGGCCACTTTTCCGATAGATACTCAACGACAAGGCGGCGGTGGCAGTGTTCCGGAGTCTCTTCGCTGCAAAGCAGGCAAGAGTTGTCCAGCAAGTCCGGCGAGAATACCTTGTCGATTCGTCGATCCGCCATTAGATCCAGAAACTGCCGTTCGTATGCCGACCAATCCCCTTTTTGCTTCTTAAAGCCATCCAGCATCTCCTGCGTTGGAGCCAGAAGCCGCTCATGCCGATAATCAACCGAACAGATCGATTCCAGAAAATATCGAAGATCGTCGCGCTTGGCAAACCCCGCCAACTGAGAAACGTTGTTCAGGCGCGTGTCGATCAATCGCGACACTCCGGCCTCTCTGATCAAAGTAAAGAAGGTTTCGGCGCTCTTCCTTGTGAAACCGATTGTGAAGATTTTCACAGCCATGGTTCGTTCTTCTCCGCTCTTGCTCCAGGCCGAGGCCGCTCATAGGCAATTCTCTCGCCTTGCCTATCATATGCCAGCTCGATCAGCTCTTCCTCGCTCTCGAACAGGCTTGGCGTCAACCTGAGATGGGCGAGCAGACGGATCTCCGCTTCGGATTGCGTTTCGATCTCGCCCGATTCCAGGATGTGCCGGACGAGATCCGTCTCCGCGCGAATTTGGCGACAGATAAGTATCATCCGATGGCAAGTCAACGGGTCTTTTTCCGAGCACATCAACACAACGCGGCGCGCGTTCATTGTGGTTCGCAATCCACTCAGGCCCGCTCTAAACGCCTGTGTCTCCGCCAGCCGTGAGTAGACCACTCTTCCGGCCTGGTAGCACGCCCCGTCCTCTGTGCGCGCACCCAGCTCGTTGCCGAAGAATGCATATCGGATGCCGGCCGCGTCCAGAGTTGTATCCAGCGACTCTCGATTGAATTGGGCACAATACTGGCTGTACGGATGCGAGCGCACGTCGACAACGGATTCGATTTGGTGCTGTCGCAGCAGCTCGATAAACCGCTCGACTGGATGGTTGGAGTGTCCGATTGTATAGAGAGGCTGCGACATGGAAGGGATTACTCGTAGGCCAGTTGCACTCTGCTTAGCAGGCCATTCACTTGCAGATAGCAGCGCTTTGGGTCGAACTCTCCTGACGTCCCCGCATAGCCGCGAGTCAACCCGAGTCGTACGATTATCGGCTCGATGGGCGCCATCTTATCCAGCCATCCATTCGCCGCATGAACACCATGCGTTCCGCCATCGGGGTCGAATAGTCCGCGCAGACGGTCGCATGTGACCGGAAGCGAGTACACGATGCGGTCGCTGTCCTCGAGTCGCAGACGCAGTCGATTGGCACTGCTTGACTGGAATAGAATGCCGCGCCGTGGGACCCGTATACTGCCGATCGAAGGGCACCGGGCGCCTTCTGGGAAGTAGCGGTTTTCAACCGGGGCGCAGCCGAATAGCTTCACGATGGATTCGGCCCATGTGCCATTCATCGCCGCGAACAGCTCTGGCTCCGAGAGTGTGTCAAGAACTCTCATCCCGGATTGCAGCGGCAGGTCCTCATTGCTGTGTGGAAAGACGCCGTGCGGAGTGCCGGCTGGTTTGACATTCACCAGCTGCCCCGGAAAGTAGGGGTCCTGAAACTCATCAAAGATCCAGTGGACGCCTCGGGGACGCAGCGGCCTCACCATCTTCGCAGCATGAACGTCGAACCCGGCGATGCAAAAATGGGCGTTCTGCATCCGCGTTACCTCGGTAATGAGTAGCGGATGAAACGTCGGCGCAGGATACCGCGCATGCAAGGCTTCGAGCGTCAGCATGATATGTCCCTCTTTCGGCGGATAGAATCTTGGCGGACCGCCCCATGCTCGACAGGAGTTGCTCCGCGCAAATCAGCGCCGCGCTCGCCGAAATCCGAACTTATCCTTAAGTGCCTGCCAGACATTGAAGACGATCGGGCAGACGGACGTGTTGCTGATCATCATGAGCGAACGAGAAGAAAAGTGGTTCTCGTGAAGGTATGGAAAGTCACGGCAGGCCTTCGGACGGTCCTCATAGACCGTGCAGCGATTGTCGCTACCGAGGAATACGCACGGCGAGTTTCTCAGCTCTTTTGTACCATCTTCCGACATGACTACGTACTTGCGCTCGAAGTGAGCGGCGGTATTCCTGAGGCGACCGGCAAGCCTAGCGATGTCGGCGGCGTCGACGACTACGTGCAGCGTTCGGCAGCAGTTGGCGCATGTCGTGCAGTCGATCCGTGCCCACACCTCGTCGGTCGTCCGGCGCACAACGTCGTCCATCTCCTTCGTGGACCTGTTGAGGCGGAATTTGAGGAACTCTCGAAATCGATAGTCATCTGCTTCGTTGTGCCGTGAGTACCGCTCGATCAGAGGTATCTCCCGGATGATTGTATCCGGCGGCGTGTTCGCGGGCTTTGGAGGCCGTCTCGTCGACATTTCACAACTCCGTTATAGCAGTCATGGCGGCCAGGTTGGCCCTCCCTTTACCGGGACGTACCCATGCTTCACTTATCCGACCGCAGCACGAAACCATCATCACGATAGATCATGGAGCCGCGGGCGCGTCGCAATCCCGGTTCGTATGATGCCCAGGACACGTTCACGCTCGGCGCCCTCTAGCGGGAGCCGCGGCGCGCGCACCCACTCGGATCCTAGCCCGCACTCTTGGATCGCCAGCTTAATGTACTGCACGAATTTGATGGGAATGTCCAGATGCAGTAGCGGCGTGAACCATCGGTAGAGAGCGCGAGCCTCGCCCCATCGGCCGGTTATCGCCAGATTCCAGAGATGCTGGTTCTCCTTCGGAAAC
>JBBQVV010000186.1:0-13247 GCA_038211235.1 Chthonomonadales bacterium
CTCGCTGGGACTGGTGGGCGGGATCACGGCGATGTTCAAGGGTCTGGCTCGCGGCGAGATCAGCGAGCTGACGAGCCTGATCTACGAGGCTCGCGAGAACGCGATCGCCAAGATCGCTCAGGACGCCAACGCGTGCGGCGCCGACGATGTCGTCGGGATCAAGGTCTACGTCTACCAGCTCGGCAACGGCGTCATCGAGTTCCTGGCCATCGGAACCGCGGTGAAGCGCATGCCCGGCGTCACGACGGTCTCACCGCAGCTGCCCTCACAGTCGATCATCGATGACAAGGACACATTCATCAATCTCGCGGAGGCGGCGTTGGGAACGATGAACCAGGCCAATCGTCCGGGAGCGAAGAAGCCGGAGAAGAAGAAGACCACGGGCGGAATCATCATCGACATCCTCCTGAAGCTTCTGAGCGGGGGGTAACCCACTCGCGAGATGCTCTACACCCAGAACTACAATCCGCTTCCGTGGGGACTCCTCTCCCTGGTGCTGGCGGCCATGCCGGTGCTCGTTCTCTTCTTTCTACTCGTAGTCAGGCGCACTCCGGTACCCTGGGCGGCTGCAGGAGGCGCAGTTGCCGCGCTCATTGTTGCGGTCGCCGTATATCGCATGCCGGCGCACATGGCGGGTCTTGCCTTTGCAAATGGAGCGCTGTTCGGTCTAGTGCCGATATGCTGGACTATCGTCAACGCGATGATGCTTTACAACTTGACGGTCGTGACGGGCAGGTTCGAGGGAATTAAGAACTCCGTTGCCGGACTTTCGGCGGACCACCGCCTGCAGGCGGTGCTGATCGCCTTCGCATTTGGGGCCTTTCTGGAGGGCGCGGCTGGGGGAGGAACTCCGGTCGCCATCTGCGCCGCGATGATGGTCGGCCTCGGTTTCCCTGCGTTCCAGGCGGCGTGCCTGTGTCTCATCGCGAACACATCGCCGGTCGCTTACGGCGGCTTCGGAACTCCAATTTTGACTCTAGAGGCGGCGACAGGACTACCCGCTCTGACGCTCAGCCATATGGCAGGCAACCAGCTTCCGTTTCTCTCGTTTATAATCCCTTTCTGGCTCGTGCGCTGCATGTGCGGCTGGCGCGACACGTTTGCCGTCGTTCCGGCCATCGTGGTTGCGGGCGGCTCCTTTTCAATCATCCAGTACCTATTCTCGCACTCCAAGCAGTTTCCACTGACCGATATCGCCGGGGGTCTGATTTCGCTGGTCGTGACTGCAGTGTTTCTGCGGTTCTGGCGGCCCGCAAAAGTGTGGCGGCTTCCAAATCACTCGGCGGAAGTTGACGATGGGGGCGACAAGAACGATCGTAAGTCGTTCGTCCCGCGCCCCATGACCGGTGGGCAAACTGTCGGCGCCTGGATGCCGTTTATGATCCTCTGCCTCCTGATGGTCCTCATCGGAAGCTACAAGACCCCCATCGACGGCTCCCACTTCGGACCTCTGAAGACGGTTTACGAGTTTGCAATGCCTGGACTGGACAGGCACGTCAGGCGCACGCCTCCCGTAGTCGAGAAGGACACCCTCGAAACCGCAACCTGGAAGCTGAACTGGATCACTACGCCCGGAACCTCGATCTTTCTTACCAACATCCTCGTCATCGGACTGCTGCGTGTCCGCCGGAGGCAGATCCGCGCCGCCGCCGGTCAGACCTGGAAACAGATGGCGATTCCGGTTCCAACGATCGTGTTCATGATTGGCCTAAGCTCGGTCACGCGGCTCGGCGGTCTCGACGCTACGCTCGGCATGGCGTTTAAGAACGCCCGAGGAATGTATCCGTTCTTTGCAGCGGCGCTTGGATGGCTTGGCGTCTTTCTCACCGGCACGGACGCTGGCAGCAACGCGCTCTTCGGCAGCCTCCAGAAGTTAACCGCGTCTCAGCTTGGATTGAATCCCATCCTGATCTGCGCGGCGAACTCGACCGGGGGCGTCATGGGTAAGATGATCGACGCCCAGAGCATCTGCGTGGCAACCGCGGCGACCGATCGGGTAGGCACTGAAGCCGATATCTTCAAGTACGTGATCTGGCATAGCGTGGCCCTGGCCGCAATCGTCGGAGTGATGACGCTGCTGCAGGCCTACGTATCGCCGTTCACGCACATGGTCCCGCCCTGGCCATGAGGGGACCAGCGAGACGGACGGCGGATCGTGATCGCCCTCTGTTGCTTCATCTTTTGAAGAGCAATGAGCTGGGTGTATTCATTGCTTTGATGGCGCTCGGGCTGACCCTTAGTCTTACGACTCACGGCCTCTTTTTCAATGCAAGCAACCTGCTTCAAGTCGCCCGGCAGTCCTCGCCGTACGGCATTATGGCCGTCGGCATGGTGTATGTGCTCGTACTTGGCGAGGTGGATCTGTCGGTAGGGTCGATATACGTTTTGGCAAACATCGTGATGGCGCTCGCCCTGCGGCGACATGCGCCCATGCCGGTGGCCATCCTATCGGGCCTCGCGACCGGCCTGGCGTGCGGCGTTCTGAACGGGGCGCTGACTGCTATGCTTCAGATACCGACCATTATCGTCACAATCGGAACCATGAGCGTCTATCGTGGGATCGCACTGATGGCCTGCAACGCCTCGCCGGTCAGTGATTTTTCGAAGTCGGGCGCCTTCTTCGAGATGGGCGGGGGCTCTCCGCTCGGCATCCCAGCCGGGGTGATTGTCATGGGAATCGTGGCAGTGGCCGGCTGGATCGGACTCCATCGCACCGTCGCCGGCCGAAGAGTGCAGGCAATAGGCGGCAATCCGCAGGCGGGGCGACTCTCTGGCCTCTCGGTTAACAGGTACCGCATCGGTGTAATGGCTCTAAACGGCCTGATCGCGTCGATTTCCGGCCTAATGGCGCTGGCCTTCCTGCAATCGGCCGACCCGAGCGATGGCCAGGGATTTGAGCTGTGGGTGATCGCTTCGGCGATAATCGGCGGCACTGCGCTGCGTGGGGGCTCCGGCTCTGTCTCGGGCGCGCTGCTTGGTGCGCTGATCATCGCCGTGATTCAGAACGGATTGCTGCTCCTCGGGGCGCCCGCAAATGCGAACATTGCCGTGACCGGCGCCGTTATCATACTCGCCGTAGCTCTGGATGCCCTGGTCAAACGCCATGCGTCCAGGCAGACGCAATAGGACAGGATACCCATGAAGAAGAACTGGAGACTTGCGCTCGTAATGCCGCTCGTCGTGCTGTCGGCCTGCAACAACAGTGGACAGCGGAGCACTTCGACGACGACACCGAACCAGCAGAATATGCCTGTACAAAAGCGGATTTCGATCGGATACGTCCTTCACGGGCAGAACGATTTCACCGCCGTTATCCAGCGGGGTGCTGAGGACGCCGGCAAGGATCTCGGCGTCGACGTCGAGGTCACCGGTCCCGAGAAGTTCGAGGCGACGAAGGCGATCAGCATGTTCGAGGGCATGGTGCAAAAGAGAAAAGACGGGCTGGTCGTGGTTCCCGCGCCGGGGGATGTCTGGATCCGGCCGATCAAGGCTGCAACGGACGCGGGGACGCCCGTGCTTACCGCGAACTCCATCAGCGCGGGCTCAACCGCGTCCGTGTGGGTCGGGCAGGACGAATACCAGTCTGGAGTAGTGCTCGCCCAGCAACTGCTCAAGCAGCTCCAGGCCCAGGGCAAGAAGAGCGGAACAGTACTCGTCGGCATCTGCGTGCCCGCCATGTCGGTACTGCAAGACCGGTATCGTGGTTTCCAGCGCGGGATTCAGGGTTCCGGATTTACCGTGACGGACGCCAAGGACGTCACGGCGGGCAACACGACGAACTATTCGCGCTGGGAGACGCTCGTGCCGGCCACGCCCGACCTGGCAGCCGTCGTGGGGCTATGCTCGATGGACATCCCCAACCTGTACAAGCTCAAGCAGCGAACGAAAGCCGGCTGGTTGATCGGCGGCTACGATCTGAACCGCGAGACGCTGGAGGCCGTTAAATCGGGCGTCTGCCAGGTGACGCTTGGTCAACATCCCTACCTGCAGGGGTATCTCCCGGTCCTTGCGCTCGTTCGATACATCCGTGACAAGAAGCCCCTCCCACTGGGCTGGCTGGATGTGACAACGGAGGTTGTCACGAAGGAAAATGTCGACACGGTCACTCCACGTGAGACAGACTTCGCGACTGAAAAGGCCTGGTATGCCGACCACATCGCCAGGAGTTTCGTGGACCTGAACGCAGTCGCAAAGCCGCTTCCACAACACTGAGGCGATCCATCCCATGTGGTTTACGCGCCTCGCGATATCCCGCCCGATCGTAATCTGGATGGCGCTCGCCGCCATTGCGGTGCTAGGGGTGCGAGCCTATACTAAGCTTCCCGCCGAACTCAACCCTCGCGTCACGATTCCCACGATCACCGTCACGACCGTCTATCCTGGAGCCGGTCCGCCGGAGATCGAGACACAGGTGAGCAAGCCGCTCGAAGACGCCGTGGGAACCGTGCCTGGCGTTAAGGACGTCTACTCCAGCTCGCAGGCCGGCGTTTCCATCATTAGCATGGACTTTCAGTCGGGATCCGACATTGACCTCGCCGTAGCGGACGTTCGCGGAAAAGTCGAGGCCATTCGCGCCCGAATGCAGGCCGGTGTTCAGCCGCCGGTGGTTGCCAAGCTCGATATCAACGCACTTCCGATACTGCACGCCGGGATGGAGTGTCCCAGCCTGACACTGCAGCAGCTTCGCGCACTGATAGACAATACGATTCGGCCCAGGCTGGAGCGAGTTCCCGGGGTCGCGTCCGTTCACGTCGTCGGCGGAGAGCAGCGCGAGATCCACGTCGCCGTGGATGGCCAGAAGCTTGCCCAGTTCGGTTTCACGATCGAAGACGTGGTCAACTCCCTCAAGGCCTCCGGACGGGACGTTCCGAGCGGCGGCATCTCTCACGGTAAGGTCGAGACCGACGTTCGTCTGGCTGGCGCATACTCTTCTCTGGCGGCAATCCGCGACACCCAGATCCTATCAGCGCGGCCCCAACCCGATCACGTCGAACCTCGCGGCGCCGGCGCCGCGCCGCTGCTTCCTCCTCCGCCGGTAACCGTCGCGGACGTCGCGACCGTACATGACGGCCGAGCCGAACGTGCGGAGATTAACCGAATCGACGGCGTCGACGGCGTCAGCCTGGTCGTCAGCAAGACGTACGACGCGAACACGGTGGCCGTTGTAGACGAGATCAATCGCGCGTTCCTGGAGCTTAAGCCGTCTATGCCGGCTGACCTGGCGCGGATCGTACTTAACGATAGCTCAGAGATCGTCCGGGAGGCGCTGGCGGACGTAGATGCAAGCTTGATATTGGGTGCCATCCTCGCGATGACGGTGATCTGGCTGTTCCTGCACAACTTGCGCGGCACGCTGATCGTGTCGCTCGCGATTCCCGCGTGCGTCGTCGCGACCTTCCTCCTGATGCAGATCGTCGGATTTACGCTGAACCAGATGACTCTGCTGGCCCTGTCACTATCGGTCGGCATCCTGGTGGACGATTCAATCGTCATCCTGGAGTCGATCACGCGGCACCTGAACGCGGGCCGCTCGCCGCGGGAAGCAGCTCTGCGCGGACGAAGCGAAATCGGATTTGCTGACCTGACCACGACGCTGGTGGACGTCGTGGTCTTTGTGCCGATCGCGTTCATGGGCGGAATCGTCGGAGGATTCTTCAAGCAATTCGGGCTGACCATTGCATTTGCAACACTGTTCTCGCTGGTCGTATCATTCTCGATCACCCCCATGCTCGCGTCACGATGGTATCGCAGAGACGAGCGGCTGCTTGAGCGACGAGGCATCTTCGTTTCGCTCGAACGATTTTATCAGCGTCAGGAGGCGACGTACCGTCGAGTGATCTCATGGGCTCTGCACCATCGACGGCCGGTGCTTGCCATTGGCACGACGAGCCTCGCCGTGATCTTCGTTCTCTCCTTCTGGAGACTGGGATTCGAATTCATGCCAGGCTCGGACCAGGGACAGCTCGTCGTTAACCTGGAGATGCCGCCGGGAACGAGCCTCGCGGGCACGAACGAGACTGCAAGAAGGATGGAGGCGGTCGTCACGGAGACTCTCGATGTCGAGGCAACCGTCACAAACGTCGGCCAGGTGCTGGGTAACTTCGGATCGATACCGCAACAGGGCGTCCAGTTTGGTCAGATCAACGTGCGACTGCGGGAGAAGCGAAGTATCCTCGACGACATCTGGCCGACTCCGGCCAGCTTCAGACATCGCGCACGTTCCGATGAGGAGGTGGCACGTGAGCTTCGCCGCCGCCTGCTCATCGTCACAAGAGACACTGGCGCGATCGTCAGCACGCTGGCGCAGCGTTCGATAGTCGGGGCCGGAGCGGCGGTCGCGATCCAGTTGCGGGGCAGCGACAGTGCGCGACTGACCGCGACAGCCGAACAGCTTCGAGACCGAATTCGCTCCGTCCCAGGGATTGTCGACCCAGACGTGACTGCGCGAAGCGGTAAGCCGGAGGTGCGCGTGGAAGTCGATCCCAACCGCGCCGCTCAGTTCGGCATCGCGCCCGGCATAGCGGGCGCAATCCTGCGCGATTCGCTCTCCGGCAATACGGAGACAGTGTTTCGCGAGAACGGCCAGGAGTTTCCGATTCGCGTACAGCTCGAGGGCATTCAGCGAGACGATCCGGAGCAGATCAAGAACATTGTCGTTGGCAGCGACAGCCTGGGTTCGCCAGTAACCCTCGCGGACATTGCCGATACGTTGGCACGCGAGGGGCCGACCAACATAGACCGAAATAACGGGCAGCGACTCGTGACCGTAACTGCCAACCTGTCGCCCGGCACGCCGCTGGGAAACGTTCGCCCAACCATCCAGAAAGAGATCGACGCGCTGCCGCACGAAGGAACTTCAATCCATTGGAGTGGCGAGGCGGAAACGATGGATGAGAACGCTCCCATCTTCGCCGGAGCGCTTGGACTTGCGATCGTGCTGGTCTACTTCGTGATGGCGGCACTGTTCAACAACCTGATGACGCCGTTTGTGATCATGTTCACGCTGCCGATGGCGCTTGTGGGCGCTCTCGGGGCGCTCGTGGTGACGGGGGAGACGCTGTCGCTCGTCTCCTGCATCGGCATCTTGATGCTGATCGGCCTAATGGGGCGAAATGCGATCCTGCTGCTCGACTACGCCAATACGCTTCGGAAACGCGGAATGGCACGGACCGAGGCGATCGTGGAGGCGGGCGCAACACGTCTGCGGCCCATACTCATGACCACGACGGCGACGATTGTCGGCATGATGCCGGTCGCGCTGCGGATCGGGCGAGCGTCCGAAGTGCGAGCGCCAATGGCGATCGTCGTGATCGGCGGCCTGGTCGTATCAACCACACTCACACTCATCGTCATTCCGGTCCTGTACAGCCTGTTCGACGACTGGTTCGGTCCGCAGGCCGGCCGGCCAAAGAGCGACAGAACCGTTCCGCCCCTCTCGACCGAGCCCGAAATATAGTCGGTAGGAATCAGACGGTAGACCCATCCATACGGACAAGCCATATGGCCCGTAGGGGTTACGGGCAGGCTGGTAGAAGGCAGACGGTCGGGAACAGGCTGTGGACCCATACGGGCAGGCTGGCAGGTGATGAACCTCTCGTGGTTTCCAGCGTCAGTTGTCTTGTGCGCCTGGCACACGCCGGTAACGTGTGCCGCGGGCGCGCTGAGCGCCTCCTTTGCTATTCCAGTTCTTGCGCGGCAAGCGACATCGTGGAGACGGACGACGTTTGCGTACCGAACTGGCTTCATCCGCAAGGTGAGCGTCGTACGGACAGTACGCAGACCGCGTCCGGAGGATCGAAACCGAAACGCGGAGCCACTGTTTTTCCGTAGGGAAAGTGTCAAGCCCGTCGGTTTGGAGATGCAGCGCAGTAGTAGCGGCGTCCCGCCGCTTGCGACAAGCCACTTGATGTGGAGGCCCGAGTGTCGCGTGAATGTCTAGCCATCATTGGTTTACTCTTGGCCCTAAACACGTTGCCCGAATATTCTCGCACGGCTGGTGATTTCGCCGTGCGAGATGTGAACGGATCGATCGTTACTCCCCTCGATCCTGGCAGGCATCGACCGATCGTGCTGGTGTTCATCACACAGGACTGTCCGATCGCCAACGCATGCGCTCCAGAGATCGAACGGATCTATCGGACATGCGCGGCGCGGCGGATAGGAATGTATCTCGTATACGTGGATCCTGAGCTCACCGCGCATGCGGCGCGCCGGCATCGATCCGCGTACCGATACACGTGCCCGGCCCTGCTGGATCCCCGGCACCGGCTTGCGAGGGCCGGCCATGTTGCCGTAACGCCCGAGGCGGCGCTGTTCGACAGCAAGGGCCGCTTGCTCTATCACGGCAGCATCGACGATCGCGTGGTGGCCCTCGGACAGGTGCGGAACGCGCCGTCTCAGCGCTATTTGCGAGACGCGCTGGACGCGTTAACGCACGGGAAGCCAGTATCCGTCGCGCATCGGAAGGCCATCGGCTGCAGCATCGCCGATCTTGGCCCGAACCGTTGAGGAGACTTAGATGAAACATCGTGAACCGGCCCCGAGGCTGACCCTATCGCTGGTCATTGCGTTGGCCGTTTGCAGCGCGGTGTGCGGCGGCATTGTAAATCGCCCCGGCTCCGGCGCTTCGCGCGTGCGGCCGAAGGCGCGGGTCACATTCGCACGGGACGTTGCTCCGATTATCTACGGCAACTGCACGTCGTGCCACCGGCAGGGCGAGGTCGCGCCGTTCAGCCTTGCTTCTTATCAGGATGTGAAGAAACGCGCTGCCCAGATCGTTTCCGTCGCGCAGGCGCGCTACATGCCGCCGTGGCACGCCGACTCACATGGCGAGTTCCTCAACGAACGGCGGCTCTCCGATGCTCAGATAGCAACTCTCCAGGAGTGGGTGCGCGAGGGCGCGAAGGCCGGCGACACCATGCCCGCGCCTCCGAAATTTGCCACGGGCTGGACGCTAGGCGAGCCGGATGTCGTCCTTGAGCCGACGGCAAGCTACACGCTCAAGGCCGAAGGTACCGACGTCTATCGCTGCTTCGTATTGCCGAATATAAATACTGAGGATAAGTACGTAGCAGCGCTGGAGGTCCGGCCGGGGAACGCAAAAGTCGTCCACCATGTGATTGCCTTCCTTAACAGAGACGGCAAGGCGCGCATTCGTGAGGCGTCCAACACGGACGGGCAGCCGGGATACTCGGCATTCGGCGGCATCGGGGCAGCGCCAAGCGGTACTTTAGGCGGCTGGGCGCCCGGTAATCTGCCGCGCAGGCTGCCGGACGGAGTCGGAACACTCTACCCGAAGGGCTCCGACGTTGTACTGCAGGTTCACTACCACCCGAGCGGTAAGCCCGAGACCGATCGAACGAGGGTGGGGCTCTACTACTGTAAGAAGCCGGTCGATAAGCGACTGCGGGTATTCCCCGTGATCGCGGGTCTGCACATTCCGGCTGGTGACTCCGACTACCGGGTGACGTCGTTCCAGTTTCCAATCCCGTGGGAAGCGACCATCCTGGAGGTGATGCCGCACATGCACCTGCTCGGCAAGGAGATGGCGATCGCGGTTACGGCGCCGGATGGAGTGAAGAGGACGCTCGTCAACGTGCCGCACTACGACTTCAGCTGGCAGACCACCTATATGTACAGGGAGCCTGTCAAGGTCGCGAAAGGTTCCACCATCGGCCTGACGGCGCGATACGACAACTCAAGCGGAAATCCGCGCAATCCCAGCCTTCCGCCGCGTGTGGTAGGGTGGGGCGAGCAGACAACGGACGAGATGTGCATCGGCTTCGTCTACTTCACGCTCGATGAGGAGCATATCACCCAGGGCAAGAATCTGGGATCGCTGGGTTTTGGAACGAGCCGACCGCGAGGTCTCGGTCTCCTGAAACACCTACTCCAGAACCAGACAAGGGCGTCGACTCCATCGCCAATCAAATAGCTGCGCTATCCTACCGATCGTTGATCGTAAGGTCGATGTCCGCACCGTAGGTCGGCTGACAGGTCTTCCGGTTCGGATTGAAGTACTCAACATGTAGCCACTGTGGTCTCGGCGAGTTGGCTTGGGCGGCGTCAACTCGCAAACGGAAAAGCAATGCATCGCGCTCGGCCGCCCTGCGGTCCGCGATCAGCAGCCAGTTGCCAAGAATCAGCCGCGCAATGGCTAATCTATAGTGAATATGAGCGAGGAAGTCCGATACAGGCGCATCGGTAGGATTCTGGACTGCCCTGTCGCTTCTAGCGTCGATTATGGCGAGGACGGGAATGTGGGTGATTAACCACGCCAGTCTGTTTAGACCAGCTTCCGAGCAGTTGGCCGAGGGAAATGTCAGGCGCCGATACCGTCACCTGCGCCGCCAGTCGATCATCCTCGTGCAGGGCGATCAGCGCAATGCGTTCAGCACGCCCGTGTGATTGTAGACAGCAGACCAGTGTACCAATTGCGGCGATTATTGTGAGTTTTGACACGGCTTCAACTCCAGACCATTCCGCTTCAGTGAGTAGTCGAGTGGCCCAGCATCATTGGCCGTCCTAGTTGGCGTCGATGCCCCAAACCTCACCCGACGTCGAGTCCACGTTAATCGGCAATACGGAGTTATCGGCCTGGAACTGCCACACCAGCCGGAAGCGTTCCATATTCTTGGCGTCGCGGACGATACGCAGGTCCGCGCGCTTTGGAGTCCGGGTTGCCCGCGGGACGTGCGCGCCAAGCGCGGTGAGGGCGTGAATAACGCGACGCCAGGCAGCTTTTTGGCCCATTCTCGGTTCGCGATGAACGAATAATGGGAGAGAAATCGGTCCAACTCCCGCGCTGTAAGAGATGTCGGTTCCGCTGCGGTCTGTGCCCGTCCCCGTTTCCGCCCAATCTAGAGTTACAGCTCCGTTGCTTGGAATGGTACGAACGAAGCAATAGGATCGCTCAGGCGGTGCCGGCTTAGCCGGCGCCGCCGCGATTGTATCGATAGGCCCACACCCTTCTGGCAAAACCCTCCATCCATTCTTCAGCACCCAACCCGCTTGCCTTCCGTGCGGATGGCGTTCGCGGACAACCAACCATTCACTACGTAGCCGGCCGTAAGGAAGCATTGTAACGGGAATGTCACTGCCCGCCTGAACGCGCTGCGGCCACCAAATTAAGTCCTTGGGCACGATGATGAACCTGTCGTTCTCCACCTTGAACGTATATTCACTGCCGTTCAGAAGGAGGCCGAGCGCGCGCCTCAGCGAGATGTCCGCAAACTGCCGGCTCGTCGGCACATTCTTAAGCTCACTTAGCAGTGCGTATTTGCGAATCCTGGCCTGTTTATAGACCGCTGAAAGCGCAGCGAATAGTGTAGTATTACGAGAATCCTGGCTAACTTGCCTCTCCATCCAATCATTAATGCCCTCAGCAGTCTGTCGCACGGTGATCGTATTGCGGTGCGGAGCAGCAACCGGTTGAAGCCCGACGGAATCGACGAGCCTCAACATTGGGACTAAGAACCAGATGACATGGATGCCTCGCATTGCCCGCATCACCACCTTCGCCCTCTGCCGCACGTATGATTTCGCGATCCCTCGCACTACTTCTCGCCTGCCTGTTCAAGTACGCGCCGGGCTTCAGATCCGTAGGCGGACTGCAAGATCGTGGCCCCGTAAGCGTCATGGGCGTCTAGTCGCGCACCATGCCTCAACATGAGCTTGACGATCCTCACACTCCCGGTTTGTGCGGCTCTCATGAGTGGCGTCATGCCCGGTTGATTGTCAGCGTTTGGACTTGCGCCTCTGTCCAGAAGATACTGGACCATGCCTTCGTTCTCTATCCATACTGCCATCAGAAGCGGAGTTTGATAATTGGCGCCGCGTGTATTTATTGGACAACCCATGTCTAGAAGAGCCTTCACCGTCTGAAGGTCGCCCCAATATGCCATGTTGGCAAGTACGTCTGCTGCCTCTCTACTCCGGGGCGCAGGACAGCATCCGTACTTCATGAGCAGCCGAACGGTTGCGCTCTTGCCTTGACCGGCAGCAAGGACAAGGTCCGTTTCGTTTGGCTTTGCGCCTGCGTCCAGTAGCAGTTTGAAGAAGGAAAGGTCCTCAGGAAGCGCGTAGTTCGCATCCTCCGGTCCATAGTGATACTGAAGGCTCGCACGAAGCGCATCGGTAGACACGTTTGGTGGTAGGGGACCCGAGCGCAGCCGCTCTCGCAGTAGGCGCGTACAGTCTCCGTGTGACAGGACGTCTCGCGCAGCCTGGAGATCTCGGCCTACTATTGCCTTGTAGTAGCTGCGTTCCCAGTACCGCTGAAGTGCCCAACGATGCGCGAACGGCAACGCGATCGCGCCCAATAGTACCACGGTCCACGTACACGTGAGACCGACAGCGAAGCGCGGAAGTAGTCGAACGTTTGTCATTTCCAGTTCGCCAAGTCACCAGAACCACTTCGGACTTGGAATGCACGCGGAACGTGCGTGATAGCAAACTCCGTTACAATCATCGACGCTCATGGGAGCAGTATACAGCTACTCGATCGTTCGTGTCCATTCGTCGGTACCGGAACGCGCCTATCTGATCGGAAGGGAAACCGGACGATGAGGTAGAAACCAACCCCGTCGTCACTGGAGCGGTACGCGCGGCAAAGCCCTCTCCGGCAAGAACGGCGCGACGGCGGTCCCTCCGCACCTCCGCCTCGCGAGCCACGGGAAAGACCACAGCAAGAATGGTTCGTCAATCGCTGGCCACAAGCCCCTCGACAATACCGAACATCGGCCAGAACGTCGCGCCCCTGCGGCGTGCGATTATTGACGTGCTCCGCAGCACATTGAAACTTACTTCCTGGTCGCCCTGTCTCGCGGTGTTTTGTGTTCTCGCTACCACTGGGCCCGCGCCTGCTCGGGCGACCCTCCCCGTTTCCGACCCACAGCAGTCCACCAACGCTCCTGAAGTACTCACCTCGCGACGCGCCCGCATCTCGCTGGACGGCACATGGCGGTTTCAGCCAGCGATCGCGGCGGAGGCGTTGCCCGGATCGGCCTGGGGCGCGATCACGGTTCCGGGAACCTGGTCCGGCACGGTGCCCGGGCTCGACAACCACGTGACGCCTGGAACCGGCGGCGCGTGGACCGGCTTTGACGGCGAGAGGGTTACGCGGGCCTGGTACGAGCGGACGGTCGATGTACCGGCCGGCTGGGAGGGACGCGCGATCGTGCTGAACCTCGATCGGATCAGCACCGATGCGCTGGCGTTCGTGGACGATAAGCTCGTTGGTCGGGTCC
>JBBQVV010000187.1:0-13222 GCA_038211235.1 Chthonomonadales bacterium
AATGCATCCACTGCAGTCCCGGTGCGGGTGGGCGTTGGCCTCGCTCGGGCGTCCGTGGGTTGCCCACCTTGTGTGCGCGATCGCCAGGTGTCCCGTAAAGTCTATCCCGTCCATCGCACGTTCCAGGTTGGCGATTTTGCCGGTAGCGCGCATAATCTGAACCTGGGTGCAGTTCGGGAAGGCGACGCCAGAGGAGTCGTAGCCGCGATACTCCAATCGCTTTAGATTCATGAGAGCGGTCTCGACCGCGGGTCGCCAACCTACATAACCGGTAATGCCGCACATCTGCTTGTCGCTCCTATTTGATTGATCGTCGAATCATCGACGAGTAGGCCCATTATGGTATTTCTCCGGCCGCTTCAAACTGAAGCCAGGTTCCCTGCTCCGCAAGAATGTCGCGGAGCCTCGTTAGATCGTCCACTTGCTCCGCTGTCAGGCTTTCGGTGACGAGACACACTGTCTTGCCGGCCAGTATGCGGCCGCCAAAGCTCCATGGATGCCTTCTGCCGAGCTTGGTGCTGTCTGCCGCGATGATGATCTCGGGCACGCCCTCCAGAAGCTGCTTGAGAAAGGCTGCCTCCTCCGCGCGATGAGAGAACAGGTCGAGAGTCGCGGGAGGGCCAAACAGAACCCCGCTCGCGCCGACGATGGCGATGCCCGGCTGAAAGGCGCTCTGAAACTCCGGCGTATGAAGCGCGCAGTCCTCGGGCGAATAGATCTCGCCCAGTGCGCCGGTGGCCACGCCCGCGGCGACGAACTCCATCAGCGAAGGGACGCTATTTGTGAACACAATGAGATCGCGTGGGGTGCCTCCCTCCACCACGACTCGGCGGATCTCTCGAGCGACCGCGTACGGGGTGCTGCCAGCGGTCAATGCGATGGCCATGTTGTCCTCAAGCCTGGCCACGACAGCGCGGGCGATCCGCTCTTTTGCCCCCACGTTCCGCCCGAGCTGATCCGAAAAGTAGCCCGGACTATATCTGGAGCGTGATGCGAGAACGCGGCCTCGCCGAACGTCCAGGCCCTGTACGCGCGTCAACAGCTGTTGCAGCGTATCCAGGTCCCGACGAATCGTTCTGGAATCGCAGTGCATATCGACCGCAAGGGCATCGAGATCCTGGGGCTCATCCGTCTCCGCCAGAAGTTCCAGAAGCCGCATGCGTCTTGCTTCCGCCTGTTCCGCCATCTCATCAACTCCTACCGGCTACAAACTGGCACCATTATGATGCGTATCGGACATTTTGCGCAACTGTTTGGACGAGTTTAATCCTAAGTTGTGACAAAATTGGATTCGATGACGACTTCCAAATGTCCTTGATTCGCCGAAAAGGTCACTGATTGGGACACTGGCCAGAACCGATAGAAGTCTGTCAGGCGATCCTTGACAGTGTGCATGATAGCTCCTACAATGGGCGAAGTGCGTTCAGCCGAAGACCGGGAATGATGTAACTATTCCGCGGTCGAGTGCGTCAATTCTGCCATTGACGATCGTGAGTGGAACGACAAGAAAGTGAACGAGGAGATGCAAGGCTCGGGCCGACTGAAACAGCCGGGAAGGAGCAGCCGGAGGCGAAAACGGCGGCTCCGCCGCCTCTCCCGCCTGGCGGTGGTCTGTACCATACTTGCGCTGGTGCTAGGGTCGATTGTCGTCAGCAGGCGAAGGCATGGTCGGCCGGCGATCGCGCCCCTGCGGCAACTGCTGGCCCGCTACCCGGATCCGCCCGGTATCGTCCTACACTCATCCATGAGCCCGGGCAAGGTTCACGGCATCCCGATAGATGCGGAGCGGCTGGATCAGATACATGCCGACGATCACCCACACTGGGCAACCACCTTCGAAGGCAAGGTGTACCACATCGGCTACCACTACGTCATTCTGCCCGATGGAACGGTTCAGAAGGGCAGGCCCGACCACTGCATCGGCTGTCACGCGCCCCACTACAACACATGGCTGGGAATCTGCGTCGTCGGTTCCTTCGACCCGTCGGTTCACCACCACTGGAAGCCGTCGCGACCTACGGCGGCCCAGCTGACCTCTTTGATCGCGCTCTGTGAACGGTTGATGTCGGAGTACCATATCGACCCGAACCACGTCCTGCGCCACAGGGACACCAAGAGCACCTGGTGCCCGGGCCGACGCTTTCCCTATTTCGACGTCCTGAAGCGCCTGCGCGCCTATGCCGACCTCCACCCGGAGACGCACGCGCCACACACCGCTGTCGTGGCTGTTGCGCCGGTCGCGCTGACTGGCGCAGACATCATTCGGTAGTGCAGCTACACGAGATTCCTTGTGATCTGTATCCCGGATCCGACCGACCGGCCCTTATCGCCCTCTCCCTTGCTGGTCCATACGGGTGCGGTCCACCAAGGGAGAGGGTTGGGGCGAGGGAAACGCGGTTGGCATCGCGATTGGGGCGAAGGCCTCTCGCAAGAGGGGATTCTAGCGGCTATTTAGGCGGTTAAGACGTCAGGCGTGGGCTCAGCGCCGAAGTTGGGTGAGGAACTCTTCGAAGTTGTACTGGGGGTCATAACCCAGCAGTTCGGCGGCCTTGTGGATATCGTATCGGTGGTGGACCAGCGGCGCCGTCATGCCGTGCTGGGCAAGGAGATCCGTTGCGCCTGGATAGTATCGCTCGATCACCGCTACCGGATTGGTTACAAGGCCGGGCCAATCCTCGTCGACGAACGGCTTGCGACAGTGGATCAGAAACGGCTCGCAGTCGAATTCTTCCGCCAGGACTGCGCCGAGCGCCAGCTCATTCGCCTGCGCCACATCGTCGCGGTCCAGCCAGTTATTAAGCCTGCCAAGCCCAGCCACCTTCCAGTCCGCCGGAACGAAACATCCATATCGGAGTATCGCAACCTTATACCCGTGTGTGCGGGAATAGTACCGGCACATCTCCTCCCCGAGATGCTTTGTCATCGCGAACACGTCCGTGGGGATGCATGGCGCCTGCTCATCCATCACGTGTCTCCCGCGCATTCCGTTGCCGTAGACCATATCCGTGGACGAGAATACAAGCGCCTTCACACCGTTGAGCAGCATTGCGCGCAGGACGTTGTGGGTGCCCGTCACATTGACGCTATAGTAGTCCTCTGCATTACGGTAGTCGGCGGCATTGCCGTGATAGGCGACGGCATGGATGACGCCGTCGCAGCCTCGCATCGCGTACGTCAGAGCGGCCGCATCGCGGATGTCTGCCTGTACGCTGATGCCCCTATTCGGCGCCTCCATCGGCTCCAGATCATAGAGTACGAGCTCATGCTCCGGAGCGAGCCGCCTATCGAGCGCCGTCGCAAAGTTTCCCCGGGCGCCTGTAATCATTATTTTCATCGAGCAAAATCCTTACTGCCGATTCTGCCGTGGAAGGTCGAACGTCGGCGGCGCTTCGGAACGGGAAATCAATGTCCTGGTAATTGTCGGACGCTTACTGTCCGGAGTAGAGTGGAGGGTCGTGCGGCACTAACCCTCAAAGTGGCGATGAGGCTTGCCGGCCCAGCTCGGTTTGTGGCCCCGTGCGTGGACCTCAATCGTCTGTCCGTATATGCGGCGCGTGAGGGCAGCGATACCCGGCCAGGAGAATCGCTCCGCATAGGCTCGCGCCGCAGCCGCGAGGCGGTCGCACCTGCCGGCGTCACCCAGCAGAGCGGCGAGCCGGTCTCTAAAATCGCGACCATCACCGACCGAGAAGAGGTCGATGCAGTCCATCCTCGCGGCGATCTCGCGGAAACAGTCGACGTCCGACGCCAGGATGGGCCGGCCGTGAGCAAGCGGGAGCGTTATAGAGTAAGAGCCTGTCGCCCACGTATGCGGAGCCACGACCACGTCGCTTGCCTCCATCGCTTCGGCAGCGTCGAGATCTGATAAGTAGCCCGTAACCACCACACGGCCTGCCATGCCGGAGTCCGCGATCCTCTCCTTGAGCCGTTCCGCGTAAGGCACCTCCGCGGGAACACGCGCGCCTCCCGCGATCACAAGGACAACGTCCTCCGGAACGTCGGGAAGGACGTCAAGCGCGAGCTCATAGCCCTTGTTCGGCGCAATGTAACCGAAGATCGTCACGGTCCGTCGCCCTGTGAGCCCGAAACGCTCACGAAATGCCCGGCCATTCGTCGGTGCGGGCAGCGGCGGCGGTACGCCGGCCGGAACGACCTGGATGAACTCGGCGCTGACGCCTCGATCAATGAGCTCATTGCGAGCCGCCGCCGTATGGACAACCGTCATCGCCGCGACGAATGGGGCCGTATCCACGCTGTCGCGGTATCCGTTGTTCCGAAGCAGGAGCTGCTTTACGAGCCACTTGTGCGGACGCCGTTCGGACTTTACCTTGAGCAGGTCCGCGAGCGAGTAGGTCGTGTGCGCCGTCAGAACGACAGGCTTCTTTATCAGGTAGCGGAGCTCCCAATAGGCAGACTTGCCTGGCAGGATTCCGCCCCAGAAGCTATGCTCGTGCTGGATGTGGACCACGTCGACCCCGGGAGCGTTGAGCAGCTCCGCCTGGGCAACATAGTGTTCCGTCGGCTGCTTACCCTCTGTGATGGGAACGATGTCGACGGTCGTGTCGGGGAGCGCGCGCAGCCCTTCGACGAGCGCTCGCGTGTAGGCGGCAATTCCACACCTCTCCCCTACCGATGTCAGCATGGCGATGTTCAAGGCGATTTCGGATTCTCGATCACTCCAACGACCTGCCGCCGGTAAGCATTCTCGTTACCGGCCCGTCAGTATCCTCTTGACGACGTCAATGACTTGGCCGGCGTCTCCGGTCGCCTGCGCGGTCTCGAGTTGATCCTTTACCGCGTAGATGCAGAGCGCCTTCTTCATCGCGTTCGCGAAAAGCTCCTTACTGAGCGCCATCGCCTTTACGGGCTCCATTCTGTAGGTGAACTGGTCTTCACCGAACCATCCCTGGTATCCCGTATCGATGGCAGCATAGCAGAATTCTGCCAGACGCCAGATGTCGTCCGTGCCCGTCACCCGGTCCTCGTCGTTGGAGTTATACTTCGCCGCATTAATATGGAAGTTCATGATCGGAACTCCCATGCGCCTCAACAGGTAGAGACTGTCCGCCGGTTGATTTCCAACCATCTGTTCGTGACCGTAATCGATGACGACACCCATGGCGGTCGCCCCAACGGCCTCGTTGACAGTCTTCGCCACCAATGCCGCCTTGGCCGTTGTGTTCAGAATCATGTTGCCTTCGCGAGGCTCCTTCTGTTTCGCCTCCGTTCCGAAGAGAAGGCCCATTCCATGTGCCCTGGTCGCGATCTCCTCGCAGCCATCAATGAACCAATCCAGATGACGCCCGTAGTTGACCTCGAAATGGTAGTCCCATCCATCCGAGCCGGGCCATAGCTGCACACTTGGACAGCTGAGCCGCTTTGCCAACTCGACCGTTTGGAGACAGTAGTCGATGGCCTGGCGCCTGCGTCCCGGATCGGGATTGGTGATGCCCCCCATGCGGTAATACGCACGCGTCCAGATATTGGTATTCATGTTGGTAGCGATGAGATTGTGCGTCGAGAGCGCGTCCTGAACTTCTCGGATCTTGCACTCGTCGATCTGGAGGCGCTCGTTCAGAAACATCTCGTTGTTTAACTCGATACCGGCGATTCCCGCCTCCGCGACTCGCGCAATCTGTCCGACCGCCGACTCGTCCAGCGGCTCCTCAAGATACGTTCGGCAGAAACGGTCGCTGAAGCCGCCCGCACACCAGTGCCCGGCGGAGAACCGGATGCCGTACGATGCGAAAAACGCGTTTACCGCATCGCCCTCCAGATAGCCCGCATAGTCGGTTTGAAGCAGACCGAGATTCGCCGCGCTAACATGCATGTAAGGGACCTCCAGGTTAAGGGTCAGTATGCTCGAGACCGATTACTCATGTGACTGTTCTTGATCGTTCGCCCAGGTTCCTGCCACACCATGCAGACGGCAGACGGCAGACGGTATAGGTCTGAAGGTAGAAGGTAGTAGGTAGAAGGTAGAAGGTAGAGGGCGGGAGCAGTATGATATTCGAACTCTGGTACACTGGGAGAAACAGAAAGTGACTTCGTGACATTGAAAACCATCACTCTCATTGAACCGGGGCGGTTCACAGTCTCTGAAACTGCCGCTCCGGAAGCTCCGAGGACTGGTGAAACGCTGGTGAAAGTCCGGCGAGTGGGCATCTGCGGAACCGATCTGCACGCGTTCCGCGGCCGGCAGCCCTTCTTCACCTATCCCAGGATACTGGGACACGAACTTGGAGTCGAGGTACTCTCGATCGGAGGCGGCGACCGGTTCGGGCTGGACCCCGGGGAACGCTGCGCCGTGGAGCCGTATCTGAACTGCGGGGAGTGCATTGCCTGCCGTCATGGAAAGACCAACTGCTGCGCCTCGCTCAAGGTCCTCGGAGTCCACATGGATGGCGGGATGCGCGATATCATCTCCGTCCCGACGCACAAACTGCACCGTTCCAGGAGCCTTACTCTAGACCAGCTCGCGCTGGTGGAGACCCTGGGAATAGGTGCGCACGCCGTCGATCGGGCGTGCATCGAGCCCGGCGAATGGGCCCTTGTCATAGGGGCGGGACCGATTGGACTTGCCGTGATTCAGTTCGCACGGGCGGCCGGTGCAAGGGTCATCGCGATGGACGTAAATACGGACCGATTGGCGTTCTGTCGGGACATACTAGGCGTTGCTTCCGCCATCCTTGCAGACGACGACGCGCTCGCCGCGGTGAGCCAGATCACGGCCGGCGACCTGCCCACAGTGGTCTTCGATGCGACTGGAAGCGCCGCATCCATGATGAGTGCGTTTCGGTATGTAGCAAGCGGCGGCCGGTTGGTTTACGTCGGATTGGTCCTGGGAGACGTTACTTTTCACGATCCCGATTTCCATCGCAAGGAGATCACCCTGCTCGCAACTCGCAACGCGACAGGCAAGGACTTCGTCCGTATAATCGGGCTCCTGGAGTCGGGCGTAATCGATACGAATCCATGGGTCACGCACAGGGCGGACGCCGTATCGATGCCTGACGCGTTTCCAGGCTGGCTGGAGCCCTCAAGTCGAGTCCTGAAGGCTGTCGTCTCGTTCGATTGACCTCGATGCGCCGAGCGTCGGCAGTACCGAGCCGGCCGCCGTGACGCCCCGCCCCATTTCTCCGTATGGTATACTAGCGTCGGTCGCGTGACGCCACATTTCCGACGCAGTCACGCCGGTTTCATCACGTGATAGAATTCAGATTTATAGACAACACGCGGCCGCGGTCAAGAGATAGCTGCCGCGCCACCAAGGAGAGTTTTATGTCCATTCTGCTCCCCGCGCCGTTTAAGGCCGGGAACGTTCGAGGTGTTCGCGCGGTCGGCGCCTCGTTCGCCATCGGAGCAATGTCCCTTTTCGCCGGCGCCTCCGCATCCGCGGCGGATACCGCGCCCGACGTCTTCAGGAAGATGGCGGACGTCTATAACAAGGCAAAGTCGTTCCAAGCAACGGTAGTTTCGCAGCAGAGTGGAAAGGCGCCGGACGGCAAGTCGGGAAGCCTTACGCAGACCGAGCACATCGAGTTTCTGAGTCCGAACCGATTTCACATCACGATCAAGCTGTCCGGCACCGGATCGATGACGACGAAGCAAGCCGCGCAGCAGCTTGCCAATCAACAGCGCGAGATCTTCTGCAATGGCAAGACGCTGTTCGAGTATGCTCCAAACCAGAAGATGTTTGTTAAGCGGCCGGCGCCTCCGAGCGTACAGATCGCCGGCCTGGTGAAGCTGCTGCAGATGGTTCCACCCGCAAATACGCCCGGCCTGGTGCTCCTTCCCACGGGCGGAACGGCACAAGGAAGGTCCACGTTTGTCATCGAGTCCAAGCCTCCTCCCCAGGCGAACATGAAACCGGAGGACCGCGCAAAGTACGATGCCGCCATCAAGCAGGTGAAGCAGTTTCCACGCTTTATGATCGACAAGCGGAACTACACACTGCTCCAGTACACCGTGCTGGGCAACGATAAGAGCCTGCACATCGACGTGCTGGACCAGGTCCTCGGTGGTTCGCTCTCACCGAACAACTTTGCGTTCACGCCGCCCGCGAGCGCCAAGGAGTACCACCCGCCGACTCAGGGAGCGCCGGGTCTCCCCGGAGGACCCGGCGGAGCGCCTACGCCTCCCGGCGGGCTTGGCGGCAGACCCAGATAACGATGACGATCCAGATGCTCCGGCTCTATCTCGTCCGTCATGGCCTGACAGACTGGAACCGGGCGCTGCGAATGCAAGGACAGTCGGACGTTCCGCTTAACGACGAAGGACACGATCAGGTGCGTCGAATTTCGGCGCGCCTGAATCTGATCGACCCGCCGATTCAGGCGGTCTGGTCGAGCGACCTGGGCCGGGCGCGACAGACAGCGGAGACGATCGCGGCTCCCCGCAGCCTGGCAGTCCGGACGTCATCCCTGCTTCGTGAGATCATGCTGGGTGAGTGGGAGGGTCTTAACCAGTCCGAGATCGAGGCCCGGGGCGATGCCGAGCTGTTCCGCAGGTATCGACTTTTTCCGCAGGGTCAGCGACCCCCGGGCGGCGAAACGCTCACGGAGGTGTGGGATCGTATGATGCGCGTGCGCGACGAGATTGTGGAGGCGCACCCGATAGGAGACGTTGTGATCGTGGGCCACGGCGGCACCCTGCGGGCACTACTTTGCGCCGCGCTGGATGCACCGCCGGCGTCGATGCTGCGGTTCTCGCTTGCTAATGCGTCCCTCAGCGAGATAGAAGAGATCCGGACCGAAGATAGCTGTATTCGCCGCGTGCGCTCGGTGAACGACGTTTCCCATCTGCTGTGTTGATCGTCCAGATCCGTTGATGCCCTTACAGCATCATTAAAGCACTATGATCACTGCACTGAATCCGCTTCTCTATGTGCGACGCAACCTCGGCAAGACTCTTCCCATCGCCTTCGTGATTGTTCTCGCCGTATCTCTCGTTGCAAGCATCGTAACGATCGTCCACTCGATCGACCTTACTATCTTTACGCTGTACGGATACAACCGATACCTGACAGGGATTACCCCGCGAAACGCGCTCACGGTCGACGAGAGCGAACTTGTGAAGGTGCGGCGCCTTCCCGAGCTTGGCGCCCTCTACCCGTCCCATTCCTATCAGACGCTCGTCAAAACCATCTTCGGTAAGATGGTTTTTCCGATATTTGGCCTGGAGCTCGCCGGGCGCGCCGAACTGATGCAGCGTTGCAATATCCGGCTCTCCGCGGGGCGCATGCCACGTGACGGCGAACCTGAAGCCGTGATATCCGACGACGTTGCCAGAAACCTTGGACTTAAAGTCGGCGATATACTATCCAAGCCGGAGTATCAGGATAGTTATGCGCCGATACCGATCCGACTCGTAGGGGTGCTGCGCGGGCCGGTCTGGCTGGGACTGACGTCGAAGTCACTTGTGGATCGCGAGTCGCCTTACAACTTCGTCGGCTACCTCGCGTTCGCTCGTACGAACGCATCGGCGGATCAGGCGCGACTGGCGGCATCGATAGAGCGAGCAATGAGCAAGAATAAAGGCAGGGTCTGGACGTTCGCAGGTCTGGTACAGGAGGCGCAGAGCGCACTTTCGAACCTCTACCTGATCATGAACATCGTTATCGGCATCATCGTGTTTGCAATATCGTTCGTCTGCGGCCTGCTGTTCAACATCTACTTCACGCAACGAATGCCGGAGATTGCGATGCTCTCCGCAATCGGGTATGGACGATCTCGACTGATTGCTCGCGCGCTCGGAGAGACCGTAATTCTCTGTGTCTTTGGATGGCTGATAGGCGGTGTGGTCACCGCTAGCCTCCTGATGGCGATCCGCGATATTCTCATGGTTCCACGAGGTCTGCTGCTCAACGCCGTCGACTTTAGGGCGTTTGCTTTCACGCTCCCCGTACCGGTCGCGATCATGCTCTTTGCGCTCTGTACGATTGGTATTCGACTAGCAACTTTAGACGCTGTCAGCATCATCGAGCGGAGAGCGTGAGATAGGAGCCGGCGGGCGGAGCTGGATCGATCGGTCGGGTGCGGGTCGGACTAGACGGACACATCGGACCGGTCATACGAGTCGGCCGCACGGCACTGCATCATTACGCCGATTCCTCCGCCGCGAGCACACGGGGCGGCGCCGCTGCGAATTGCGGAAGCCACCGAGTGGCACACAGCGAGATGGCCGCGATTGCTACCCCCACCCAGAATGGCAGTTGGTAGTTGTGAAACCTCATCCAGAGCCATGCCCCACCGGCCGGCACCGTCACCGCCGCGATGTGGTTCATCGTGACACCCATCGATAGGCACGGCGTGAGCTCCTTTGGGCGAACGATGCGATGCAGGTAGGTCGTGAATCCCACTCCGAACGTGAACAGAACGTTGTCGATCAGGAACAGGGCGCATAGCGCCCAGACGTTGTGAAATGTCGCATACCCCAGGAACACAACGATCAGTCCGATACTGTAAAACGTCAGTGGACCGCGCTCGCCTCGCCGATCCACCAGCCTGCCGATCGCGGGCGCGGTCGCCGATATTAGTATTGCGTTGACGAACTGAAGGGCCAACATGGGACCGAGCTCCACGTGATAGACGAGTATCAGCGCGAAGGACGCGAAAATGCTGAAGATCTGGCGGCGACAGCCCTCCAGAAATGAAAGCAGATAGTAGAGCCCGTACTCGCGCCGCAGAATGATTCGAGCGCGCTCCCCTCCCTCGGCATGGGTCGAGAGCATCGCACACAACACCGCGGAAGCAAGTATGCAAAGTCCCGCCAGGTAGAAGTACGGCTTATAGCCGATGTTGGGCAGGAAATGAGACAACAGCAGCGCGAAACCGAGCGCACACAGAGTAGCACTGGAGCTAATCGCATTCATCCGTCCGAGGTGCCGCCCGCCCTCTAATCCCTTGGCAAGGGCGATAGTGATCGCAGGCGCAACGGATGCCCAGAGGTGAAATCCGATGGACCAGAAGACGGTGACGCCGATAAGAAGCAGGTAACGGACGACGGCAAGAGAGGCGTGCGGATCGTTATGTGCGATCGTTACTGCGTACTCCGTCACCAGGCCGGTGACGCCGATCCCGCCCGCGGTGATCAGCAGGCCGAGTCCGGCGACGCGCGACTCCGCAAGCGCCACGAGAGTTCCAGCCATGAGCGCCGCAAGCAGCCCCGGAAGTTCACGATAGGACTCAAGCTGGCCCAACTGGAGCGGCGACCCGTGCAATACGTCGCGAAAGAAGTTCTGGAAGACGCCGCCGTAGACCGAAAACCCGAATGCGAACAGGAAGTTGAGCAAGATGAACAGTCGCCAGTCCCGTCGGAGCAGCGCGATACTGTGGGTTTCGGCATCGATGCCAGGTGAAACCCGTTCGAACCTCATATTTGCGGATCACTTTCTTTCAATGGATTGTCCATGTGGGGCCTGCCGATGCTCGAGCCTTCACAATTATACCGCCTGAACAACGAGCATGTTTGTTCGTCTATCAAGCTCGTGCAGGATCCGCGATCTGGTACGTCTCAACCGGGAACCGCACTAATATCGGAGGGGTCGGATGAGAATACGAGGGACTATGCGCCGCTGCTGCCGCAATCGAAACGGTAATCTCGCGGCCGGATGGCTATTGGTCAGCCTGCTTCGCGCCGCTGCCGTGGTCATCATCGTATCCGGGAGCTCTTATCCGCTGCGGGCGGAAGAGACCCTAATTGCCCCGGACGGCAACCTCACGATTCACTATCCGCGCCATTGGCAGGCGGAGGCTTCCGGGGAGCGTATACGCCTCACCGCACCGGACGACGCTCACTATCTACTCCTCCGAGATACGATTTCGATTTCGCCCGGTGTGAGCCCGGCGGCTAATCCCGAACTCAAGAAACTAGCGATTGGACTGGTCCGTCCTCTGCTTCCGGACGCCGTCATTTCCGGCGCTCAGTCTCTTACTATGGACCATGGCGTAGGCGCGGCATTCCGTTTTCATGGGGCTTCCGCGACGAATGCCGGAGAGAGTACCGCAATCTACATCGCGTTTATCGGATCGCACTCCGTCGTGCTCATGCCGGAGAAGGCAGGACAGGCGGGCCAATCGATCGGACTTTCCGGCATACTGCAGTCGCTCAGTTTTGCCGATGCCCTTCCACGCCCGGCGCCACAGCGACCCACGATAGGACCGGGCGCGACTGCAGGTTCAGCGCCGCTTGCCGGTCCCGCCACGGTGAGTTTCACGACTCAGATTGCTCCCATCCTGAAGGAGAGATGTGAGGTATGCCACCGCGCATCGGCACCTCTCGGCGGATATTCGGTCACCAGTTATGCGGATGTGATCCGAGGCGGCCGCCATGGAGGGGTGATCGTCGCGGGACGGCCGGAATCGAGCCCGCTGCTTGACTACCTTACTGGCAAACGAGAGCTGATGCCGCGAGGTGGCCCACCGCTGCCCGCCGACCAGGTCTCCGTTATTCGGAAGTGGGTCGCGGAGGGCGCCCGACAGCAACTCGCCGGGCCGGCAGCGGCCACGGAAGGACAGCTCTCGGTAAGTCCACTTGTGCCTGGCGCGGCCGGGCAGGGAAATCGCGCGGTGCAGGGAATCGGCGCCGGACGAGTTATGCGGGATCGTCTCAGCCGTCCCGCCGCGGCTCCGGCCCCTTCGGGACCGCAGCTGCTCGAAGCTTACGCTGGACACCTGGTCGCGCAGGACATCGGGTTTTCCTTGCGGCTCTACATGGACCACACTGCCACGGCGGTGTGGACAAACGCGCCAGGAACCGATCTCCAGTATAGCGGAAGCTATACTGGCGCCGACGGCACGTACGTCGTATCGATGGCGCAGCCGGCAAGCCCGGCCGGCTCGACAGCACAGACTATTGTCGTCGAGCTTCGGGCGCAGGGCAGCCGCGAAACGGGAGTATTCGGGCTTGACGGCGCACGGCCGCGCAGGGAGATCGCCGACCTCGAGCTGAGCGAAACGCGTACCGTGGACGGGACAGCACGTCGGCCGGGCCCATTTCGTCCGGGAAATGCACAGCGGCGGCCGCGACCCGGCAGATAGTTCCTTGCCGTTTGTACGGAGGGATCTCGGGTCGCCTTATCGAAATGGCGTCAGCAAGCCGCCTACCTTCGAGGAGAATGTGCCGTTGTCCGCATCCGAGCGCCACTCGCATCTGCTGCATCCCAACACCTCCATCCTGATCGTAGTGGACATGCAGGAGCCATTTCTGCGATTGATCCACG
>JBBQVV010000188.1:0-13221 GCA_038211235.1 Chthonomonadales bacterium
CGGTGTAATGTCCACGTAGTAGGCGAGCGGGTTGTTGTAAACGATGATCGGCAGGCCCGTCGCGCGTGCCACGGTGCGAAAATGCGCTACGGCCTCTTCGGGCTGCGCCTTGTAGACCATGGCAGGAAGCACCATAAGCCCGTCGGCTCCGACATTCTCCATATCTCGCGCATAGCGACAGGCTCCCGCCGTGCTGAACTCGGCGACGCCGCTCAATACCGGAACCCGACCGCTCGCGACCTCGATAGCCATGCGCATTACGGAGCGCTTTTCTTCAGGCTCGAGCAGCGTATTCTCGCCGAGCGATCCGAGCATGACGATCCCCTGCACGCCGGCATCGAGCAGCACTGCGATATGTCGCGCCGTTGCATCGAGATCAATCGCTTGATCTCGATGCATCTGCGTTGTTACAGCGGGGAACACGCCATTCCAGTTGGGATTCGTCATCGTGGTACTCGGTGTTGGGTAGTGGGTCGTGGGTATGCGATTTGGTTGGATGGGCCCTTTCTCGGGAGCCAGCGCCCTGTCGCCTAGAGCCCGCCGTGCTGGTTGAGCATCTTACCGTCCGGCAGCTGGAACCGAGCGATCAGCCCCCAGCCGCCGACGCCCTGGCCAACCTTGACCACTAAGATGTTGCGACCGGCGCGGAGGCTTAGACCCGGTATAGTGTCCTCGTCCGCGGTAACTCCGCGAATTCGGTTAACGGTAAAGATTTTTCGTCCGTTCAGCCACACCGTCGCTCCATCGTCCGAACCCAACAGAAGGGTTGCAGAAGGTACGGCCTGTGAAGAGTCAATCGCTGCAACGGCATATGCGATGGCATTGTCGCGCTGGCCCCCGAATACCTTCTGGAAGTCGACTAGGTCGTCGCCACCGACATGAGTCCAATGAAGCGCTGTGCCGCCCAAATCTACCGAATTGCCAGCCCTCGGATCGAGCTGCGCCTCGTCGTTCACGTAGGCTTGGCGTAGGATGCTCTCCATCGCCACCCGGTTCGGTTCGTTATCGTCGGCGCCATTAAGCGTGACACCGGCCGGTATCGGTCCGAGCACCAGCCAATCATGGAGAAAGCCCTCAGATGTGTACGCCACGCGGTCGCGACCTTCAAAGACCGCCGCCAACTTCTCAGGCGGCGCCTTGAACCGCCGATCGTACGTCAACAGTCCGTTCAGCTCCTGTTCGACGTCCGTGAGCTGCGTATAGACATAGCCGGATAGATTCTCGGCGTCAAATAGTTGGGAGGTCTGTGCGCGAATCTTGCGTACAAGGCCGTCTGGGTCGCGGACGGTCTGATAGCCCCAGCCGGTCGTCCAAGTGTGTCCGGGTACCGGAAGCGCGATTCCGCCGTATTCGCCGACGACTTTGGGCTTAGCCGGCGTCTTGACACCCTGGCGAATGAGGTTGTTGCCATAATCGTGGGCATCGATGACATCCGTAAGGCCACGCTGAGTCCATCCAGAAGCGTCGGTGATCGGCCTGGACGCGTCGAGGGCTCGCGTCAACGTTACGATGTGATCCTGGAACGCGCCGGGATTTCCCCAGTTCTCATTAAACGGGATCCACTGCACGACGCACGGGTGGTTTCCCAGATCCGCAATTTCAGCCGTCCACTCCCGTTCGAAGTTCCGTCTGGCTGCCTCAGATTCCAGGTTGTGACTGCTTGGCATATCCTGCCAGACCGCTACTCCGAGTCGATCGCACCAATAGTAGTAACGTGGATCTTCCACCTTTACGTGCTTGCGGGCCATATTGAAGCCAAGCCGCTTGATCGCTTCGACGTCGGCGCGAATCGCTCCATCCGTCGGCGGTGTATAGATCCCGTCCGGCCAAAAGCCTTGATCGAGCACGCCTCGGAAGAAGTAGGGCTTGCCGTTCAGTGTCAGCCGTCCATTCGCGATACCTACTGTCCTGAGCGCACAGTACGAGCGAACCTCGTCTACGATTTTTCCGTCCTGCCGCAACGTGATCTTCAAGTCGTAAAGAGCGGGAGTCTCGGGAAACCAGAATTTTGGATCTGGAACGCGCAGGCTGATCGTGGCAGCGCCGAGAGGGCCGCCCGCCATCCTGATTCTGCCGGAAACGCTCTGGCCTGACTTCGAGATGTCGACGGTCGCCTCCGAATTTCGCATCGAGCTGCGGCCTGCGGTAACGATTCTTGCCTTTACGGAGCCACTAACCCTGTCCGGCGACGCAGCAGAATCGATGGAAAGCGATTCAATATGGTAGTCCGCTACAGGTTCGACCCACACCGTCTGCCAAATACCCGTAGTGCGCGTGTACCAGATACCACTACTGCCCAGCTGCTTGCCCTTAGGCTGCCATCCCGCGCCGCGTGGATCTGACGGATCGTAGATACGGACCACGACCTCCTGCTCGCCATCGGGCTTGAGCGCGTCGGTTATGTCCGAAGAGAAGGGAGTGTATCCTCCACGATGGACCGAGACTTGACGACCGTTGACCCAAACTGTCGTCTCCCAGTCGGAAGCGCCGAAATGCAGGAGCAGGCGCTTCCGACGCCAAGCAGCCGGAACCGAAAAAGTGCGCCGGTACCAGACGTGCTCATGGACCTCGCTGCCTTTGCCGATGCCCGAGAGCGCAGATTCAAAGGTGAATGGAACCAGGATCGTAACCGGAAGTACCTTGCCGGAAGACCAGCCCGCAGCACGGCCCTGATCCGCATCATCGAACGCGAACTGCCAGATACCGTTCAGGGAGAGCCAGTCCCTCCTCACGAGCAGCGGTCGCGGATACTCGGGGCGTGCGTGCTCCGGCGTAACGTCCCCCGCCCATCGCGTCAGGAGCGGAGCGGGCGCGGGGCGCCATGTCTCCTGGGCTGCGGACAAACCGGTGGCTGACGCCAGGACTGCAACAGCAAAGCCCAGTTCAATGCGTTGCGCGAGATTCGTTAGTGATTTCCACATCATTGATGGGTCGAAAATCGATATTCCGTCCGTTGGCGATACGTCTGTCCTGGGCGGAGCTCGGCACTTGGAAAATTCGAATGATTGGGAGTGTCCGGAAAGCGTCCGGCTTCGAGGCAAAGTGCGGCGTGCTTCTGGTACACCTGGCCGCCCTTGCCTGTCAGTGTACCATCGAGGAAATTAGCGGTATAGAGCTGCACGCCCGGCTCCGTCGTGAACACGTCCATTTCGCGACCGGTGATCGGCTCTACGACCTTTGCCGCGTAAGTCAGCTTCTTGCCGCCCCCGTTCACGACATAGCAGTGATCGTAGCCGGTTGGATCATTGCCGACTTCGTCCATATGATCTCCAATCGCGTGGAGCGATGTGAAGTCCATCATAGTGCCCTTTACCGGCTGAAGCTGGCCGGTCGGGATGAGGGTATCGTCCACGGGAAGGAATCGATCGCAATTCAGCATCAACTCATGCCTGCTCACGTCGCCGTGTCCCGCGAGATTGAAGTAGCTGTGATTCGTGAGGTTGCATACCGTCGGCCGGTCTGTTGTAGCCGTGTAATCGATTCGCAGCGCGTTCTTGTTCGTAAGTGTATAAACGACTGTGACGTCGAGGGCGCCGGGGTAGCCCTCTTCACCGTCCTTACTTACGTTGTGAAACGCCACGGCCGGACCGTCCGGGCGGCCGACAGGCCCGGCCTGCCAGACTACCTTATCGAAACCAACCGTGCCGCCGTGCAGATGGTTCGGCCCGTTGTTCACGACAAGGGTGTAGTCCTTGCCATCCAGCGTGAACTTGCCCTTCGCGATCCGGTTCGCGTAACGCCCGACCGTCGCGCCGAAGAACGGATGCCCTTTCAGATACGGTTCCAGGCTGTCGAAGCCGAGCACGACGTCGCCCATATGACCGTTCTTGTCCGGCGCCCGAAGCTCGGTCAAGATGGCGCCGAACGTCATAATCTTTGCCGTCATGCCGTTGGCGTTCGTGAGCAGATAGATGTCGACCTTCGCACCGTCCGGCACCTTGCCAAACTCGGCCTCTTGAACGGACGGCCTGATCACCTGAGTGCGCATCGCTTTATCTCCTGCATGGGACGCGAGCCCCACTCCCACGCCCAGCGCCAAGAGCGCGCCGAGCACTCCCGAAGGTATCGTCATCGTGTTTCTCCGTTTATCCTTCCGATTTCCTTCCGATTTCACATTACGCCAGGATCGCCTCGATCGGATCGACGCGCTCAACGCCGACGAGTCTCTGGTTCAGGCCGCTATAGAAATAGGAGAGTCTGTTAGGATCGAAGCCGAGTTGATGGAGTACCGTGGCATGAAGGTGCTTGACATGGTACGTGTCATCTACCGCCTTGCTTCCGAGCTCGTCGGTCGTGCCGGTACTGATGCCGCCCTTTATTCCACCACCTGCCATCCACATCGTGAACCCATATGCGTTGTGGTCCCTGCCCGTGCCCACCGCGTATTCCGCAGTCGGCTGCCGGCCGAACTCTCCTCCCCAGACTACCAGCGTGCTTTCCAGCAGTCCGCGCTGCTTCAGATCCTGCAGTAAGCCGGCGATGGGTTTGTCCGTCTCGCCGGCATGAAGGTTGTGGTTTACCATGAGATCGTCGTGGGCATCCCAGGTAGTGTCCACGTGGTTGCCTCCGCTGTAGACTTGAATAAAGCGGACGCCATGTTCGACGAGTCTGCGCGCCATCAGGCACTGGCGCCCGAAGATCTTCGTGCGACTGTCGTCCATGCCATAAAGTGTCCGGATATGAGCCGGCTCCCTGGCGACATCGACCGCCTCCGGCGCGGCGGCCTGCATGCGATAGGCTAGCTCGTACGAGGCGATTCTGGCCGCCAGATTGGAGTTGCCCGCGTGGAGAAGCTCGTGTTCGGCATTGTACTCTTGAAGCGTATTCAGCATCCTGCGCTGCTGCGCGTCCGTCTGACCCTCGGGCCGATCGAGGTCCAGAATAGGCGTTGCGCCAGAGCTCATAACGGTAGCCTGATAGGTGGCAGGCATATAGCCGCTCGACCAGTTCTTGGCACCGCTGATCGGGCCGCCACGCGGATCCAGCATTACGACGAAACCAGGGAGATTCTCGTTTACCGTTCCGAGACCGTAGTTCACCCACGAGCCAAGGCACGGGGCGCCGCTCAGGATCTTGCCTGTGTTCATCTGGAGCATTGCGGAGCCGTGGATGGGCGAGTCGGCCGTCATCGAGTGTATGAACGCGATATCGTCCACGCACGTCGCAAGGTGAGGAAACAGGTCGCTGACCCACTTGCCGCACTGTCCGTACTGCTTGAAACTCCACTTCGGCTCGACGATTCGCCCGACGTTCTTATGTCCGCCTCGACCGAACGTTGCGACGTTGATCGTCTTTCCGTCCATGCCCTTCATGCCGGGCTTATAGTCGAACGTATCGATGTGACTCGGACCGCCATACATATAGAGGAAAATGACGGTCTTGGCCTTCGGCTCGAAGTGGGGCTTTCGCGGCGCGAGAGGATTCGTCCACTTCGAGACTCCGTCGGCGGCGTGCGCTTCTCGGGCAAAGAAGCCCTCCCCGAGTAGTCCCGCCAGGGCGGTTCCGGCAAAGCCTGCGCCCGTCTCCCAGAGAAACTCCCTGCGGGTCCGGCCGCAGAAGCCGCCTGATCCATTATTTCGACGATTGGTCATCTTCGAGTTCCTGCTAATGTAGCGACAGACTTGACATGTGTTGATATGCAGCGAGCACGTCCGCTGAGTGCTTAGTGAGGTCGTCCGCATTTGCGGGTATCTTGGATTCCAAGGGTTTCATTCGAATCGCCAAGTTGCCGAGCGCACGATCGCGATTGCCGGCGTGTAGTTCAGCGTCGTGCTCTCATAAGCAATCTGCGCGACCTTCATTCTGGTACCCGCGATGTATGCGACCCCCCGCTCGTCTCGACCAAGTAGATTGATGGGTGCGACAACCATGTGTTGCCTCCTTTGCGCGCAAACTCGCACCTATTGTACACCCTGACTGGATGGATGAAGAATGTGATTGCATTAACAGCATCCGTACCAGGTGGTGTCGGTTGATGCGCGCAATAGCGTTCATTCAATGTACATGAACTCATTAAGGTTTAGCGCTACGATGCAAAACGAGGCGAGAGCCTCATCGGCGCCAAGGCGGTCATGTTGCTGCAGATTCTGTACTAGACTCACACCGCGCGCGATCTCGGCAGTGCTCGGAGTCCGCTGCAGCACGCGCTCAAGTGCCAGCTTTACCTGCGCGCCGGGAGCGCTCCCGGCACTCTTTTTTAGATACGCGGCGAACTTGCGCGCCTCTTTATTGACGAAGTCACTGTTCAGCAGGCTCAGCGCCTGCGTCGGCTGCGTCGTGGCAAACCGTACCGGGCACGTGAAGTCGGTCTCGGGCCCATCGAATCCGGCGATCATCGGAGTGATCAGAGAGCGCTTTACGTGGATGTAGATGCTGCGACGGTTCTGCTCGCCCTCAGATGACTTGCCCCAACCGTCGCCAGGCCTCGACTGACCGGCCAGCACCACAGTGGGAATTGCCGGATACACGCCCGGGCCGCCCTTCTGAGAGTTCAGGCTGCCATTCACCGCTAGAATGGAGTCGCGAACCTCTTCGGCCTCCAGCCTGCGCATGTCGAACCGCCAATACAGGTCGTTCTCCGGGTCCCTGGCAACGGCTGACGGACTGGAGGTGGAGGCCATGCGGTACGTCGTGGACAGCATCATCTGCCTGTGAAGCGGCTTAAGATGCCACCCATTGGCAACAAGCTCGGACGCGAGCCAGTCCAGGAGTTCCTGGTGCGTCGGAGGGCTTCCCTGGAACCCGAAGTTACTGGTCGTTCGGACGATGCCCCGCCCGAAATGGTGCTGCCACAGGCGGTTGGCGATGACGCGGGCGGTAAGGGGGTTTTGCGGGCTTGCGATCCATCGTGCAAGCGCAAGCCGTCGACCGCACGAATCCCCATAAGGCGACGGAGAGATTTCAGCCTTGGGAGGATCGAGCACGGAGAGGAAGGCCGGCTCGACCCCGGCCCCCTCCACATGCGGATTGCCCCTCAAGAGTACGTGGGAGGCACGCGGATGCAGATCCTCGGTAACGGAGAGCGCCATATCGAGTGCGGTAGGTTTGAACCGTCCGAGATCTCGCTCCATCTGCTTGAGCACCAGGTACCGGTCGAACTCCGCCGAGCTGATCAACCGGCCCACCCGTTTCTTTACGATCGGAATACGAGAGGCGTCCGTTTTGAACTCTTCCTTCTCAACCGGCTCGAAGTCCGCGGCCACCTTCTTCTCAATGCTCTCAATCGCGTCGCGGTTCGCCTTCACTTTCGCTTCGTGCGCCTCGACCTCCACTCGCTGTTTCAGGACCTCGGGTTCGGGGGCGATCGGTCGCTGGGCCTGGTCTCCATATCGATTCACCCCCGCGAAGAACGAAACGAAGCCATAGTAGTCCTTTTGAGGAATCGGGTCGATCTTGTGGTCGTGGCAGCGGGCGCATCCTACAGTGAGGCCAAGGAATGTTTCGGAGGTCGTCCTGACGATATCGTCCATGTCATCATAGAGCGCCTGCGCGGGATCGGACGGCTCATCGTCCCAGATTCCCAGCCGGTAGTATCCCGTTGCGATCAACTTTTCTGGTGTACGATCCGGGAGTTCGTCTCCTGCAAGCTGCTCCCGCACGAACTGATCATACGGCTTGTCGGCGTTTAGAGACGAGATCACGTAGTCTCGATAGCGCCAGGCGTTCGGCTTAACGCCGTCTCGCTCATAGCTGTTCGTCTCCGCGAAGTGAACCAGATCGAGCCAGTGCCTTCCCCATTTCTCACCGTATTGCGGTGATGCAAGTAGCCTATCGACGACTTTCTCGTAGGCATTCGGCGCAGTGTCGGAAACGAATGCACGCACGTCCGCGGGCGACGGCGGCAGTCCGATCAGATCGTAGTAGGCGCGTCGAATTAGCGCCGAGCGAGATGCCGGACCGCTCGGGCCTAGGTGATGAGCCTCCAGCTTGCTCAGCACAAACGCGTCGATTGGGCTCCGTACCCACCCTCTGCGCTTCACGGTTGGAGCCTTCGGCCGCCGCACCTGCTGGAACGACCAGAATCGCATCGTCTCGCGTGTCACCGCCGGCGGCACGATTGCGCTCCGCGCCTCCGCCGGACCGGCGGCTGCGGCGTAGGGCGCTCCGAGCTTCACCCACTCCTTCAGAATGTCGATCTGGTTCCGCGGAAGCTTGCCGTCCGGCGGCATCTTGACGCCGAGATAGTTGATGGCCTTAATGAGCGCGCAGTCGTCCGGCAAACTGACTGAGATCACCTGCCCCGACGGCCCACCCTTCATCAAGCCTGCCCGAGTCGAAAGATCTAGCCCTCCGGTGGGTCTCGATCCGGAGTGGCACGTCAGGCAGCGCTGCTGCAGGATTGGCTTGACCTCGGCTCGGTAGAAGCGCATCGCGGCCGCCGGCGCCATTGGAGATCTCGCGAGCTGTCCGCTTGCGGTAACGGCAGGAATCGATAAAGCCAGGCTCGCGGCCAAGAAGAGCCGCGCGGTGGGACCGTCCAGCGATAGCCGCATCACGATAACACCTCAGCGCGATTCGGGCGATCGACGCCGTCCATCATGGCTCCCCGATCCAGTCCGGCGTGCGCGGACGCCCCGTGGAGATAGTGGGCGTCCCTCATCTGAATCGGCACAATCCCGCTGAACAGATGCTCGATGATGGAAGCGACCGCGCCCTGTCGCTTGCTGCCGCGCGCCCGGACTATACAGCAATCCGTGAAGGAGGGCGAGAGAGCGCGTCGCCGCGCTGCCGCCACCATTTCGTCGAACATCAGTTCGCTCGCCCGAAGCAGCCTGCTATGAATGAACAGCGTCGATGGGTTGAACAGGTTGATGACGGCACCGATGCCGATCGCGAGGTATTCGATCATGCTGTCTAGAGCCTCGTCCAGAGCGACGCACTCTATTTCGGCGAACGGTTCACCAGTTCGTGAAGCGCTCTCCGTGCGCCGCCCGGCAGCGCCTTCGACCAGGTCATGAACGGTGATCTTGCGGCCGAAACGGTGCGACAGATTCCACGCGACCGCAGAGTCGCACGCGACGGTCTCCAGACATCCCTGGTTCCCACAGCCACAAAGGCGCCCATCGGCGATCACGGTTATGTGGCCGACTTCTCCGGCCAATCCTCGAGTCCCTGTCAGCAATTGGCCGCCACTCATCACGCCGAGACCCACGCCACTCGTCGCATCGAGCATCGCGAAGTTTTCCAGCCCGCGAGCGGCGCCGTAGTATCGCTCAGCGAGACAGAGCGCATGGGACTCCTGGACGAGAATGCACTCGACTTCCAATTTGGCTGACAGATCGACAGCAGGCGAATGGTCATTGGTGATGGACACATTCGGTGACAAGATGCCGCGCTGCCGGCCGCAGTCGATCAGGCCCGGCATGCTGACTCCGATCCCAAGCGTGCGCACTCCGGGGCGAATCATCAGGCTCCGGATATGGACGATCGATTGTTCCAGCAGTTGCTCGTACGTAGACGGGGTCGAGAAGACACTGCTTTCATCGCCAATGGTGCCGTCCAGGCCGGCCGTCGCAACACGGCAGTGATCGGCGTCAATAACGAGTCCGAGTACCTGCGCGTCCCGGCCTGGCAGGCGCAGCTTCCGACCGGGCCGACCCCGAACCAGTTCCGGCGCGTCCCCCTCCTCTAGCCAGCCTCCGCGCACGAGAGACTCGACTGTCTTTGAGGCAGTTGGCGCGCTAATACCCGCAAACCGCGCGACCTCCGCGCGTGACATCGGTCCACGGTCCTGGATCGCCCGCAATACCTGACGTTCGTTCATTCTGCTTAAGAGAGATGGCTGTATGAGGGACGGGATGCTCGGCACGGAAGTTGCGGCCTTTCAAAGTGAGATGTTTCAGATCATTCCGCGGACATCGAAGATTTACCATGAAATCTCCCGGTATGACACATGGGCGAGCAGCGCTGCCCTAAGGAATCAACAGGCACTGGCTCGGATTGTACCGTCGAGCATTAACTTTGTCAAGATGATTAACTAAACGATCCTTACGAATCTCAAGATTCGACGGAGATGACACCGCCGGCGCGTCCTTCCGGCATAACGAATGCGCCCAATGATCCCAGTGGCCTGCCGGTCAGCGTCCATTCCACGCAAGAACGAATATCACTGGACTTATTTCGCCTCGACCGAACAAGCAGTTGCCGAGCGGCGACACTCATTCATCTGGAGGTGCGAATTGTGCATGGAACCGTCATTTTGCGACAAAGGGGTGAACGCATTTCGTCGCTGATCCAGTAGCGCGGTATGGGAGTATAGTATTGGACATTCACGTTCGACCAGAAACACCTCGCGACGAGCAGGCGATCCGTCATGTCAACGAGGTTGCCTTCGGCCGGCCGAATGAGGCGGATATTGCCGATAGAGTGAGGGCGTCATCGGGCTTTGTGCCGGATCTTTCCCTGGTGGCAGTGTCTGGCGGTCAGATCGTCGGGCATGTGATGTTCAGCGAAGCGACCGTCCAGGGCGATGGAAACTCATGGACCGTGCTGGCGCTTGGACCGGTCGCCGTCCTGCCGGCCTTCCAGCGCAAGGGCGTCGGAACAACGGTGATTGAGACAGGACTAATACGGGCCGCCGAGTTGGGATATCGCGCCGTGGTGCTGATCGGCCATCCCACGTACTACCCGCGATTCGGCTTCGTGCCCGCAAGCCGATTCGGTCTGAAGCCTGCGATCACCGTACCTGACGACGTCTTCATGGCCCGACTTCTCCGTCCGGACGGGCTCGATGGCGTAGAGGGACAGTTCTCCTTTCCGAAGGCGTTCGACGAATAGCGACTGAATCCCACAGCGTTCCAAGGTTGTATGCCATGCAGGTCACCGTGGAAGCAGTGTGGCGAAGTACGCCACGACCTCCCGCGCGAAGGGAGAATGGCCGGCTCCCGATACCATCGTCCGATCGATGTTCGAGTAGCAGTGTTCTTGCGCGAGATACAGCGCAGCTTCCCACTGGTCACCTACCGCAGCGATGTGGGGATCCTTATCTCCTTGAAACGCATGTATCGGCAGATGCCTTCGCTCGCGAGCAGCGGAGATCGCGCCGATCCCCCGACTGCGGAAGTTGGCGTTCCCGCGACCGTTAGTATCGTCTGAAGTCCTCCAAACGTCGTCGCGTCCGTCCTAACGGCTTCGCGGCAGCCGATCAGAGTCGTCTCTCGCATCAGGTGGCGCGCAATTCCGAATCCATGAACCTGGTTCCTCACTGCTAATAACGCCTTACCCTCATGAACAAGAAGCCTGCTCTCACCTACCAGGAGGCGGGCCGCCTCGCGCATGAAGCCGAGTTCGTCGAATGAAGTCTCGCTCGGATCCGACCAATCGCGAACGAACACGCATTGCTTGCGGGTCGCTGCCTGGCGTATCATGGGCAGCAGTTCAGGTCGGTGCTGGAAGGCCCGACGGACTCGCTCGAACTGCGCGCCTGAGGGCATTTGCGGCGCCGTCAACCACTCGGCGATCTCGTCTTCGTGAGCCAGTGGACGCGACTTAAGAATGGACGTCAGTTTCGTGTAGAGCGGAGCGGCGTTCTGGTCAGGAGGCGGCAATGGAGCCTGAAACTCCTTCGCCGACACCGGCACTCCCGTCCGGTGCGCGTCCTCGATCTCCTTGACATACGAGTTGACTGTATGATTACCAAATTCGCGCCAGACCAGCACAACGCCGAGCGCGACCACGGCGCCGACGACTATGAGGATCGCCGCGCCCAGGCGTCTTACCGGTCGCGGAACTGAGACTTGGTTACGGTTTGGGCTCAAGCTTAGCGTCGCTCCGTGACGCTGGCAGAATAGTTGCAATTAGTGAAACGGCACCCTTCACCGCCGAGCGACACTATTCCTACACCTGCAGGCCTACGAACTAGCGCACATGGACGAACGCGTCCGGCCCGCTATTCCTTTTCCGGTACAGTCGCCGCAAGGCCCGGAATGCACATGGCCGCAACGGCGTGTGCGATCTTGCCTGGATCAGCATTCGCCGTATTGACGAAGACGACAACGGTGGTCCTGTCGTCCACGTAGCGTGCAATGTGAGAGAGGAAGCCCTGCCACGCGCCGCCGTGCTCGATGAGTCTGTGACCGCCATGAGAGCCGATTGCCCAGCCGAAACCGTAGTTGCGGATGGTCCCGTCGTTAAGCTTGACCGGCGTCCACATCTTGTTCAGACTGGACCGTTTCAGTAGCTTGTCAGTATAGAGACCGGCATCCCACTTCGCCATGTCGAGAACGGTCAGATACAGACTCCCATCCGCCGTGGTGTTCAAGGAAGGCGATACCCACTCCTGGTTCTTCAGGACGCCCTTCACGAGCCGGTAACCGGATGCGCGGCGGGGAATGATCTCTTCTTCACTGATGTTGCGCGCCGTCGCCATGCCGAGAGGATCAAAGATGCGCTCCTTCAGAATCTCCCCATAGAATCTTCCCGTTACCTTATGAATCAGGATGCCAAGGAGAACGTAGCCGGTGTTGCTGTACGCCCACCTGGCGCCGGGCGCGAATGCAACCGGTACGGACTCCGCCTTCTTCAGAAGCTCGTCTTCCGTGTAGTCCAGTCGCAGATTGAGGACAGCGTAGATGTCGCCGACGCCGGACGTATGCGTTAACAGGTGGCGGACCGTGATGTCGCTCCAGGCCGCAGGCGTACCATCCAGGTACTTGCTGATCTTGTCCTCGAGGCTGAGCTTGCCATCCTCAATCAGCATCATTACGGCGGTCGCCGTGAACTGCTTGCCAACGGATCCGGACTGGAACAGTGTGTCCGGTGTGACCGGCACGTTCCATTCCAGATTGGCCTTACCGTAGCCGCGGGCCTTTTCAAGCCTTCCGCCGCGGGCGATGGCAACCGACAGGCCGGGAATATGCTGCTTCACCATCTCTTCGCGGACGTAGTTGTCCATATCGTCCGCGCGGGCAACCAGACAGCACGCGGCAAGAGACAGTGCCGCAAGTAGACGAAATGAGTTCATTCTACATCCTTAAGCGACTCCATAATGGCTACTCTTCACGGCCGGGCTGAGACCCACCGCTCAATGACCAGCGCCGTCCATAATTGCCTGACCATTCCATTCCCGGCAGACAATCCGGTCAGACGCCCATTCGGCGAGGACGTAGCCGGAGTTGTCTAGGTGGTTCGCAAACGCATATCCAAAGTCGATATTGCTCATGATGACCGGAAACATCGAACGGTAGACGCCTCCGTGGCCGACTAGCAGTAGATTCACGTCGT